>DSBQ01000056.1 GCA_011045995.1 Methanoculleus sp.
ATTCTCTATAACCTCAGGATGGTGATGAAAAATTATTCTTTGTTGTTCTTGTTGAGGAATTCTACAGAGCCAAAATATCCTGAATTTATCAAGGCATTCCCGGATTTTCCCTCTCTTGCCCGGGCCCCCCTCGGCGAGATCCTCCGTGTCTGGCAGGGGATGGGGTACAACCGGAGGGCAAAACTGATGAAGGCGGCTGCTGAGCGGATTGTAAGTGAATTCGCGGGGAATATTCCCCGCGATGTTGCCGACCTCAGGACCCTTCCCGGCCTGGGGCCGGCAACGGCGGGATCGGTTGCGGCATTTGCGTACAACACCCCTGTGGTCTTTATCGAGACCAATATCCGCAGGGTATTTATCCATTTCTTCTTCCGGGAGAGAGAGGATGTTGCGGATTCGGAGATTCTCCCGCTGGTCGAACGATCCCTCGACCGGGAACATCCCCGTGAATGGTACTATGCACTCATGGACTACGGTGCGATGCTGAAACAGGAGGTGAACAACCCAAATCTTCGCAGCAGGGCCTACAAACGGCAGTCCTCATTTGAAGGTTCTTCGCGGCAGGTGAGAGGGAAAATACTTCGCCTCATCCTGGACGTGGGGCCGACGGACCGAAAAACCATCAGTCGCCGGATTGACGATGACAAAGGGCGTGCAGAGATGATTATCGGGGAATTGATTGCCGAAGGGTTTCTGGAGGCAGACGAAGACGGAAGTATCCGCATCGCAGACTAACATTCCCGGTGAAACTGGTTTTTAACTCTCCAAAGAGCAGAGGTCTGCTCTGCACCTTCAGGGATGCAGCGTTCGGATTAGTTCTGTTCCTTCTCGGGGAAGAGAAAAGAGATTAAATATTTTTCAGGAGGGATCCAATTTTCGGGATAAAATCATTTTTCCGGGACATGACTCCCTCCATTGTTACCGGAATACTGGCAAAGCCCAGTTCTTCGAGAAGGAGCTGGTCCTTTGCCTGGGCGTAGACCATACTCGCATTTTCAAATACACTCGTATACATCGCGAGGTAGAGGTCAGGGAGCGATGCATGGTGAATCTTATCGACCTCCCGCCTGATTTCGTCATTGTTCTGGTGGCAGAAATCGAATGTCGGTACCATTACCTGCGATATAATGACGTGGCGGCCGAACAGTTCATACGCCTTCATGTCCGCGAGGAGCTGATCGCTGATCGATGCCCGGGTCATATCCATCCCTTTTTCGATGAGGTCCGTTCCGTACGTCAGCGGGTCCATATCCACTATGCCTGCAAGATATGCCACCGCCTCATGGTCAGCAGGGGTCGTGGTGGAGAGCCGCAGGACCATCGTGTCCGAGAGAATTCCTGAGAGAAGGAGTCCGGCTGTCGACCATTCAGGTTCCTTTCCGCTGTCCATGAATTTCTGCGCAATGATGGTTGATGTGGAACCCAACGGATCGTTAAGGAACTTAATCGGTTTGAGGGTGGTCATCGCCCCTATACGGTGATGATCAATGATCTCGATTATTTCGGCGGTTTCTATGCCATCCACCGCCTGGGTGTACTCGTTGTGATCGACCAGGATCACCTGTTTCTGGACCTCTTCCAAAAAAGTGTTTCGTGAAAGCATGCCGAGATACGTATTGTTTTCACCGACGATGCATGCCGTCCTGTACCGTGAGTCGGTTACCGCACGCTTCGCATATTCTATGGACGTATCCATCGTCACCGTGGGAACATCGGTCGCCATCATTTCGCGGGCCGGGAGGGAGAGGTTGATCATCTTTCCGACACCGAAGGCATCGAGTCCCGTTGCAAGGAGTAGGACCCCCCGTTCCTTTGCGCTTTGAATCACGCGTTCCCCGACCGGCGCGCCATCCGCGATGATGAGGGCGGCAATTCCTGCCGAAATCAGTGCGAGCTGTGGCGGTTCGTTGTCGCCCACGATGGCAATGTCATGTTTGGTAAGACGCGACAGGGTGACATGAAGCGCGTCGATTGCGATGTATACCTTTCCTTCCAGAAGATCCCCCGAGGGGACGATGATCTTGGCTTCAAGGATGCGTTCCAGGGTGTCAAGTTTTATCGGGGCAAAGGTGAGCGGCTCTATTTTGTGGCGCGTAACATAGGTTCGTGCAAGGCCGTGTTCACTCATAATGCCGAGGAAATGACCTTTCTCATCCGTCAGCGGCATGTTGCGGATATCATGCTGGACCATCTGGTCGGCGACATCAATGGTCGGGGTGTCGGCAGGCGCACTGACCGTGTACTTGAAGGGCATATCCGAGACACTCGGCGCAACGCTCTCGATGTATTCAGGGGGGCTGCGCCGGAAGGTCGTCAAAGCAAAGGATGTTTCGGGATTGATCTCCCCGCATCGTGCCGCAACATAGATGCAGGGGTTGTTCATGTTCAGAAAATCTGCATACCCGAGTGCGCTGCAGATGCTGTCGGTATCCGGTTTTTTGTGCCCGATAATGTAGATACTGCTCATTCCCATCTCTCCCGAATACTCTTCTGTTCATCATTATGACAGGGAACTAGATATGCATTTTGAGCATGGGTTGTCAATGTCGCGCCCAGACCACGTGGGTGGGTAATGATTCAGATGAGAGAAGCAATATTTATTACATCCTACCGGTAATGGGTTGTTACTGGAGGAGCTCTATGGAGATTGTCAAGATTCCGCGAATGGAAAAAGAAGAATATGATGCTTTGATACGGGACGGGTTTATTTCACGGATTGCATTTCAGGGAGAAAAATACCCGTATATCGCACCATTCATGTACGTATTCGACGGACATTTTCTCTACTTCCTCTCAACAAAATACGGGAGAAAATACGATATGTTCGCCAAGAGCCCGTATGTCTCGGTTGAGGTGGAGCGATATTCGTCGGATATGTCGTGCTATAATTTCGTAACCATGCAGGGCCGGCTTGTGCAGGAAGACGACGCGATCACCAAGAAGAAAGTCCGCAATATGTTCGTCGACATGATTCGCACCCACAAACTCTCGAACAACGTCCTTGGGGCCCTCGGGCACAACCCGGCGGAACCGGTCGAGGCCATTGCAGATGAAGAGCGCTCCAATATCTGGAAGCTGACCGGTGTGACGGATATTGTCGCCCTGAAAAATTTATAGGGTCATAGGCCCTCTGTTGACAAATCTTCTCTTTTACATATGTATATCAATTGATATAACGTAAAGTTATAATAGTTAATTTCGCTCGTAAGGGTAAAAAAATACAGTTAATAATATATTGTTTTCAGGGCATAATGTGCCATGGATATTATGGTGAACAGAAACTTTTTGCTGGCAGCCCTTGTGCTGATCGTGGCGGTGTTTTTCTGTGGCTGTACCTCGGACGGGGGGAATGACGCAGCGCCGACTGATTCAGGGACTGCCGCTACCCCTGAATTCCTGAAGATTGCAACTACGACAAGCCTGGATAACACCGGCCTTCTTGCAGATCTCAAGGACAGGTTTGAAGAGGACCATGATGTGACCCTCCAGATCATCGCCGCAGGGACCGGCAAGGCCCTTGAGTACGGTGAACGCGGAGATGTTGATGTGCTTATGGTGCACGACAGGGCACGCGAAGATGCATTCATGGACAACGGCTACGGCATCAACCGCAGGGTCTTTGCCTACAACTACTTCATGATTGTAGGTCCCGAATCCGATCCTGCAGGCATTGCAGGGATGACTCCCGAGGATGCATTCGTAACTCTCATTGAAGAGGCGCAGACCAACCCCGATGTTGTTGTCGTTTCCCGTGGTGACAGCTCCGGAACGCATGCAAAGGAGCAGGCAATCTGGGCAAGTGCCGGCTATGACTATGCTACCGAAGTTGTCGGTTCAGGTGACTGGTATATCGAGGGTGGACAGGGCATGGGTGCAACCCTCCAGATGGCAAATGAACTTCAGGCATACACGGTCTCCGACTCCGGCACCTATCTTGCATACCAGGGAGATATCGACCTCGTGCCTCTCGTCGATGAAGGCGACGTTCTTCTGAACATCTACGGTGCGATGATGATCAATCCTGAAAAGTTCTCCTACGTCAATTCGGAGATGGCAAAGGAATGGATCAACTTCCTGATCACTCCCGAGACACAGCAGGTCATTGCGGACTTTGGTGTTGAGGAGTATGGTCAGCCGCTCTTCTTCCCCTCGCTCGGAAACTATGAGATTCTGGGCGTTACCCGGGAAGAGGCCGAATCACCCATCCCCTGATGGAAACCCATTAATTTTTTCACCCTGCGTTGTTGGTTCATAAGAGAGGTGTCCGGTGAACGAGATAATAGACGGATTTTTAACGGCCATTCATCTCATCGTCACCTTTGACCCCGAGGTGTACGAGGTTGCCTTTCGCAGCATCTACATCACCTTCTCCGCCACCGTGATCGCATCGGTCATATCGATTCCCATTGCGCTGTTTCTGGCGTTCCGGACATTTCCGGGAAAACGGACGATCATCAATCTGGTGCACACACTCTATGCACTCCCTACAGTGCTCATCGGCCTGGTGGTGTTTCTCATGCTATCCCGGCAGGGTCCGTTCGGGTTTCTGGGTCTTCTCTTCACACCGGGTGCCATGATCATCGGACAGGTAATCCTCATCATCCCCATCATCATCGGTCTCACCTATTCAGCCCTGGTGGCGCTGGACCCGGTAATCAAGGACACCATCATCTCACTCGGGGCAGACTACTTCCAGTTCATGGTTTCGATTCTCAAGGAGATCCGGTTTGTCGTTTATGCAACCGTGGCCATGGCATTTGGCCGGGCGATATCGGAAGTCGGCGCTGCAATCATGATCGGGGGCAATATCAGGGGATACACCCGTGTGTTGACCACCTCAATCGCTCTTGAGACATCGATGGGAAATATTGAACTCTCGATGGCTCTCGGGATGATTCTGCTCTTTATCGCGCTGACACTCAATTTCATCATGACATCGATTAGAAGGGAGAGCGATTAATATGCTGACGATTGAGGATCTGCATAAATCCTTTGGAGAAAAAGAGGTGATCCGGGGCCTTGATGCGAAAATAAACAAGGGTGAAATCTTCGTTATCATCGGGCCGTCGGGCCAGGGCAAATCCACCATCCTCCGGCTCATTGATCTCCTCGACACCCCGACGGACGGCAGCATCACACTGGATGGAACGGAGATCACCTCGCTCGGTGACAGGGACAAGCAACAGGTACGCCAGAGGATCGGCATGGTCTTCCAGGACCCTGCCATCTTCCAGGGGTCGGTCTACGAAAATGTCGCCTATGGTCTTCGTTTCAGAACACTCCCCAGCGAAGAGGTTCACAGGAGGGTGACACAGGCACTCCACGACGTACGGCTGGAAGGATATGAGAAGCAGGATGCCAGGACACTCTCCGGGGGGGAAAAGCACCGGGTCGCCTTTGCCCGGACCATCGTAACCCAGCCCGACCTCATTCTGATGGACGAACCGACCTCCGATCTGGACCCGGTCACCACCGGAATCCTGGAGGACCTGATCTTCTTCATCCGGGACACCTATCATGCCACCATTATCCTCTCCACCCATGATATGTTTCAGGGGCAGCGCATGGGTGATCGCATTGCGGTGATGATGGGGGGGACCTTCATCCAGACCGGGACCCCCAAGGAGGTCTTCACCTCGCCGAATACCCGTGAGGTGGCGTATTTCATCGGGTTTGAGAATATCTTCGACGGCGAGATCATACGGAGTGAAGGAGGCGTGGCAACGATTGCAACGGGCGAAAGAGAAGTTCTCGCCGTCAGCGACCGTCCGGTCGGGAATAAAATCTCCTGGTGCCTGCGGACGGAGGATATTCGTCTGCACATGTCGGAGGAGCGTCATGGTCGTGCGCCGATGTCCAACCATATGATGGGAGTTGTGAAGTCCATAGGTATGGTCGGCCCGCAGAATCATGTGACCATTGACTGCGGGATAGACATCACCCTTGTTGTGTCGTGGCGATTTGCCGAACGGGTCAATCTTCACCCCGGTATGCGGGTCTGGGTTGCATTCAATGCCGGTTCGATCCAGGTCATGGAACGATAGCCGCTTTTCTCCCTCCCTCCCACCCGTTTTCCGATCTTTTATCCGGCAGTAAACGAGAAAGGTACGTCGGAGTCGATCAGTTCATGCAACCGGAAGAAACCCTCCGCACCACCCTCCGCCGCATCGACGGTAAGGGGTACGGAGCATACAAGGATATCAGGGGACAATACCGGTTTTCGGAATATTCATTCTGTATCGATCATGTGCAGGGAGATCCTTTCGCCGCTCCGTCACGTGTCAGGGTGATGCTATCCCGGCAAACTGCGGGATTTCCCCCAGAATTCTTCAGCAGCAGGAGCCGGACCATCGCCCTTGCCGACCTCCTCAGCAGGCGGTTCGGCGATGCCTGCATGCGGCGCGCAGGACACGGGAACGGGAGTGGCAAAAGCGGCATCATCGAGATGGATATACCCGGGCAGGAGGTCCTCGAACGCACCTCCGTCATCGTCCGGGACGGTGAGGTCGAGGCGCGGTTCGTTGTCGGCCTCCCTGCATACGGGAGAAGAATCGCAGGGCGGGAGGCAGAGACGATGTTCTTCCACGATATCCCCCGCATTGTGCGTGCATCTCTTCTCTGTTCCTCTCTTGACCCCGAAGAGGTGCGTCTGCACTGCGAGGTCGGCGAGGACGCGGATGCCCTCAGGGGACAGCTGAAGGAACGTGGGATGGTCTCATTCGTTGCCGACGGCGCCATCCTTCCCCGCCGGAGCGGCATCGACGACCTGCCCATGGAAGGGGGGGATGTCGTACCATTCTCCTCCCCTGCGTCCATGCGGGTCACGTTAGGCGCGCCCAACCGCGGCATGGTATCGGGGATGGGTATCCGTGAAGGCGTTACCCTGATTGTCGGCGGAGGATACCATGGAAAATCCACGCTCCTGAAAGCAGTGGAGCGAGGGGTCTACAATCATGTTCCCGGGAACGGCCGTGAATATGTGGTGACCGACCCCGATGCCGTAAAGATCCGCTCGGAGGACGGCCGCCGCGTCGAAGGGGTCGACATTTCCCCGTTCATCGGAACTCTGCCCCATGGGAGGACGACGACCGCCCTTCGGACGGATGATGCCTCGGGAAGCACCTCACAGGCAGCAAATATCATTGAAGCGATGGAGAGCGGAGCATGTGTTCTTCTCATCGACGAGGATACCTCGGCGACGAACTTCATGATCCGCGATCAGCGGATGCAGGAACTGGTCGTAAAGGATAAGGAACCGATCACTCCGTTCATCGATAAGGTGCAGCCGCTCTATCGGGACTGCGGCATATCAACGATCCTCGTCATCGGGGGTTCGGGCGATTATTTTGAGGTTGCCGATGCGGTCATCTCCATGGATGAGTATGTGCCGGAGGACCGGACAACAGAGGCACGTTCCATTGCAGGCCGTCATCTGAGCGGGCGGCGGCCGGAAGGCGGGCCGTCCTTTGGCTGTCCGGGCAGGAGAGTTCCCGACCCGCAAAGCATCTCCCCGCGCAAGGGCAGGCGGGAGGTGAAGATTGCGGTCCGTGAACGATCACACATAGGATTTGGCATGTATGATATCGATATCCGCGCCGCAGAACAGCTGGTTTCCGTCAGCCAGACCTCGGCGGTCGGTGTCGCCCTCTGGTATGCCGTGAAATACATGGACGGCAGACGGACGGTCGGGGAGGTGGTGCACAGGGTAATGGATGATATCGCCGAAGAGGGTCTGGGTATCCTTTCACCGGGTGCACCCGGGAATCAGGCACTCTTCAGGCAGCATGAACTGGCAATGGCAATGAACCGGCTCCGGTCCCTGAAGGTCAGGACCACCTCATCGACCGGTAAGGGGGGATGCCGGTGAACGACTGTCCGCGATGAAATATGAGGTAAAAAAATCCCGGTTCAACGCATATCCCTTTTGAGATCGCCTGCTCGCGGAGTGTCAATTATTACTGCCGAACTGCGCAGGAAATACCGGAATGCAGACCACATCTGTTCTGGCGTCCGTTTCAGGGATGAAATGGGCATGCTTCATGAAGACTGGAAGAATGACGGTGAAGTGGGGTGTCCGGGGATGGCACTTCCGGAACTACTGAGGGCTCAGGCGCTCGAGCGGCACATGAGTGTGGTGGTTTATAGTGGTGAGAGTCTTCGGAGGCGTTAAGCCGTGGGGCCGGAAATGATACGCGGGTGTTTCGAAACGACGTCAGCGCTGCATTCGATGAGTATACGGCAAACCGGAACTGCCCTGAAGCGATGGTCCGTGTTTTTGAGCAGGCATCTCTCTTATGAGTGTCTGCCTGATGAGGGATGTCCCCTGCCCCCGTAGCTGAGAAAGATGCGCCTATCGGCGGTTCTCTGCTGCCGGACGACCATTTCCGGTTATTGGCGGGGATCACTTCTCTTCGCACGATTGATTGTCATGATTCTTTTTCCGGAGGGCGGTGCCGACCGCGACAAAGGCATCCCGAATCTCTCCAAAATTGGGGATGTGGGCATTCCTCAGAATTCTGACCCCCGCAAGCATGCTCTCCCCTCCCAGCAGGCATCCGACGACGGTCTTATGGGTGTCGCGGGAGAACCGGACGATCTCATTTGCAAGATCGCCCGCATCGACCGAGGTGCTCGGTACGGAAATAACGAAGGCGATGTCCCATTCGTCCTGGTGGCGGATGAGCGCATCGAAGGTTTTGGCGTACCTCACCACTCCTGCATCGCCGATCATATCGATGGGGTTTCTCCCGCTCCACCCCGGCGGCATGAAGGTGTTCAGTCGCCGGCGGAGTTCGTCTGAGAACGTGATGATATCAATACCCGATTCCTCGGCATAATCGGAGGAGAGAACAGCAAATCCTCCTGCACTCGAGATGATGGCCGCCCGGTTTCCCGCGGGGTATCCTTCCGAAGCGAGAAGGCCTGCCACCTCGAAGGCTTCCTTGAGCGATGCTGCGGGAATGATCCCCGCCTGGGCGAAAGCGGCCTGATAGACTTCGTAGCTGCCGGCAAGAGATCCGGTATGCGATGATGCCGCCTGCCTGCCGATATCGGATTTGCCTGCTTTCAGGGCGATTATCGGCTTTGTTTCGGATACCTTTTCTGCAAAGTCCATGAACTGGGTGCCATTCAGGATCTCCTCGACATACAGGATGACCGCCTTGGTCTCGTCATCTGCGGCTGCTATCATCAGGTAGTCCTCAAAAGTTAAGTCCGTCTGATTTCCAACGGAGATGACCATCGAGAGGCCGACCTCCTCCGCGAGGCTCCAGTCGACGGTGGTGGTAATGATGGCACCACTCTGGGAGAGAAATGCAATGTGTCCGTGGCGCGGGAGCTTCGGGTCAAAGGTCGCATTAAGGTTGAGACGGGGGATCATCAGCCCGAGTGCATTTGGTCCGGTAAACCGCATCCCATACCTGTCCGCAATGGCAGAGACCTGCCGTTCCAGTCCTGCACCCGACTCCCCGGTCTCACGAAATCCTGCGGTGATGATGATGGCAAGCGGTACGCCAAGGGCGCCTGCCTCCTCCATCACTGCCGGGACATGCGGTGCAGGTACCGCAATGATGACCGCGTCCGGCCGTGAGGGGAGATGCGAGAGAGACGGGTATATGGGGTGTCCCAGCAGTTCATCCCCTTTTACATTGACCGGATAGATGGTCCCTTCAAAGCTCAGGAGATTGCGAAAGATTGCATACCCGAGTTTTGATGGATCAGTGGACGCTCCCACCAGAGCGATGGAGGAGAGGGAAAAGATATCAACATCCGGCGATGGGCGCTGCTCTTCGGGGACGCTTACGCCGGGGGGAGCAAGGAGAAACCGCGCATCAACGGCGCACCCCCCGTCTTCGTACAGGAGAAAGGGATTGATATCGAACTCAACGATCTCCGGCTCTTCCAGGAAGAGACGTGCAGCCGAGCTGAGGGTATCTTCAAGGGCGGCGATGTCCATGGGGGGTCTGCCCCGGTAGCCGGTGAGAAGGGGATATCCCTGAATTTCCCGTACCATGCCTGTAAGTGCCTGCTTATCCGCAGGAAGGATCCTCATTGCCACATCCTTCAGGAGTTCCACCATTATGCCCCCGATGCCGAAGGTGAGGACCGGCCCGAACGTGTGGTCGCGTTTTCCCCCGATGAGAAGTTCGATGCCGTGCTCCGGGAGTTGCTTTTCAACGATGATTCCTGTTATTCTGCACCCCGGCCTGAAGCTTTTTGCCGCAGCGATAATCCCCTCAAACTGGTGCCTCACCATATCCGCATCGGTGATGCCGGTGACCACCCCGCCTGCATCGCTCTTGTGGATGATGTCGGGAGAAACAATCTTCAGAACAACGGGGAAGCCGATCTGTTCAGCGGCCGCTGCAGCCTCGTCAGGGGTTGTGGTGAGTGTGTGACGAGGGACAAAAATCCCATATTTCTGCAGAAGCGCATAGCCCTCCTTCTCATTCAGAAGTGTTTCCTTGTTCATGGTCTTCAGGTGAAAACAAGGAGGGACTGTGTGAAATGGTTTTCGTTGTCATAAGGAAAAATCCCTGAGCATGATATCCCCGGAAATGCCCCCGGATTCGAACCTGCGTATCAGCGTGACAATCTCGGAGAGATACACCGGGCGGTAGCCCGTGACTTCCACACTCACATTCACCGTCTTTCTCTCCCCCGAAAAGAACGGATATTCGTTGAGCCGGTTGTTATGCGTGTGTCCATGGATCACCCAGCCATTCCATGAATCCGGGATATGCTTCGGATTGTGAATAAGAAGAAAATCGATTCCCTC
This sequence comes from Methanoculleus sp., assembly GCA_011045995.1. Classification (GTDB taxonomy): domain Archaea; phylum Halobacteriota; class Methanomicrobia; order Methanomicrobiales; family Methanomicrobiaceae; genus Methanovulcanius. Next base: position 10,778 of record DSBQ01000056.1, read on the forward strand.
GTAGCTGATGAGGGCTGAGTCCTTCGCCTCCCGGATGCAGGTATCATGGTTGCCGCGAATCCAGGAGATCTTCCCGTTCATTCTCGCCAGGTAGTTCTGGTTCGTCGCATCACCCGCTTTGTAGGTAAAATCACCCAGGTAGTACACCGGCCGTTCCGGTTCGAGGAATGCATTCCAGTTGCGGATCAGCACCTCATCCATATCGGTGGCCGCACCGGGAGGAAAGGGCCGGGAGTAATAGTTGATGACCCCGTTGTGACCAAGGTGCAGGTCGGCACTGAGCGCCGGGCCCCGTTCCGCGGGCACTTTCGGTGTGCAGGAGACGCCCTGAGCAAGCTCGTATCCACGCACCCTCCGCAGGTGTCTGCAGGACTCTGCGAGGCATTCTCCGTCTCTTTCTTCACCGGGTTCGAGCCATCTGCCCAGTGCGAGGTCGTAGAGTTTCCATGGCCTTTTGTCCTTTAAGACGCGTATTCTGGTGATATCGACCGGCAGAAGCAGCGGGCGTGCATATCCTGCCGGACCGGGAGGGGGCCTGATGAATTTCTTCACAATTCTGTCTGTCTTCGAAAGGGGGAATCCGAGGCTTTCTGCGCTGGCCAAAAATGCCCTCAACGAGTGCAGTTCGCAGATGTCGGCGGTCATCTTCACAGGAGACGGGATAGGTGTTGTATCCGGGACAGTCTGCAAGCGCACGGAAAATTCCAAAATGTTCCGTGTTTTCTGCATTTCGACGGTAATACACCTTTTCCGGAAGCCACGACGGCACTTCCATCCTTCGAGGATGCCAAGGATGGGGCCGGTGGATGAGAAGATGTCCTCCAGTTCATCCACGAGGTGGCGGTCATCTCCCGCCGCAGCACTGATGCTGACCGGAAGGGGGATCTCCTGTGGATCACTCCACTCACCGCAGCCAAAGGCTGACGCAACCTCTCTGCACCGGTCGGCTGTTTTCCATGCGGCAGTTGGAAAGAGGAGCCTGAAGGTGTAGACCTGATATGCCACTTTCTAGTATCTCCCGAAGGATTCGAGTTCTTCCCGGATGACTGCCCGGATATCTTCGATATCGAGTGTTCTCTTCTGCCTCCTGAGGGTATGCTCCATAACGCGGATGCCCTCACTGATGGTTGGGCCGTATTTGAGGGCGATATCGCGTGCATCTTCCTGTATTCGGACAACCTGTGACATGTTACCAGATGTTACGTGCCCCCGCAGATAATGTTACCCATTGTAACGTGTGCGGGGTGTAGTATGGCAGCCACAAGGGTCAGGTACTTGCCTTGGGCGGCGGCTGCAGTATGGGGAGTTGTCCGGAGATGCATATGGGCCTGACTGGCATGGGCTCTCCGGAATAATCAGTGATGGGAAAAAGAAACACGCCCCGGCCGGGACTTGAACCCGGGTCAAAAGCTCCGCAGGCTTCTAGGATATCCACTACCCTACCGGGACCGGACTGTGCCTGCATATATTCGCAGCCGGAAGTTAAAACCCTTCGCATATTGAATTGCGGAATGGAAGAATAAATCAAAAATTAAAAAAAAGATCCCGGGTATCAGGTAGTGTTTAGGTTGGACTCCGGGACACTGATGACGATCTCGACTTCAACGAACCCGCCGGAAAGTTCCACATGATAGTTGCCGGGGTAGTAGAGGGTGATGCTCTCTTCCATTTCACCATCATCATTTACCGGGAATGTGAGGTATTCCTCTGATTCGATGATCTCCATCGTATCGAGATCATAGACCTCCACGAGAAGTTCCGCATTCTGGTTCGCATGGCTCTTTGTGACAGTGATCTTGTCCTTGTCCCCGTAACTGCTGTAGACCTGCTGTTTGTAGGTGATCATATCAGGCCGGATGATATATTTGATAACCATCGGGGGGGTTGTAAGGTCGAATTGCAGGGAGACCGTATCATACAGCAGATAGTGGGTGTCATGGTAAATTTCCGTGTATGCCGGTTTTGGTACTGCGGTCGGTGTTGCTGCGGTCGGATTGCCGGTCGGGACTGAAGATGTTTTTATCGGGGTTGCCTGCTGCACCCATTGGGGGGTTGGGGTGGCTGTCGCACCCGAACCTCCCTGGCCTGCACTCCCTTCGGCCCCTTTTGCCTCAATCTCAGTGCATCCCGCACACGTAAGGACGACGATTGTCAGGATCACCAGGGCCAGTGTAATGATTCTCCGCGTCATTTGTACTGCGTTATTGACTGCCCTCTAAATATGTTTTACTTATTTTGCGGGCCGGGAGAGATTATTTTTCAGGAAAGAGGGAGATAGGCATCGAGAATCCCCTCAAAGATCCTCGATGCCGACGCCAGCCGGGCAACCGGAACCCTCTCATCGCGGGCATGCAGGGTGGTGACATCCCCCGGGCCGTAATCGACCACATGGAACCCGGCGCTTCTGAGAAAACGTGCGTCACTTGCCGCCCACTGGATGATCGGGCGGGCAGGTGCGCCATATTCTTTTTTTATCTCGTTTGAGAGGATCCTGACGATATCTGAACCAGCATGGGTCAGGCTGGCCTTGCAGGACGATATCACCTCAATATGGGCATCCCCTGCCCGTTCTTTGATTTCCTGTGTGATCGCCTCAGGGCTGATACCCCACGGGAGACGCAGGTCCAGCTGAACCGTACACTCCTCCGCAATGACATTGACCCCGTTTCCCCCGTGGATTGTACCCGGATTATAGTTGATTCTTCTCAGGACACTGGCCGCATCGGGGAGGGAAAAAAGGATGCTCAGTGATGCGGTGGTATTTTCGATCAGTATCCTCAGTTCTTCATTCACCGGATAGTCCCGGCGGTTCAGTTCCTTGAGCCAGGCAATGAGTTCTGCCGCTTCTTCAACGGCGCTTTTCCCCTCATAGGGGTAGAGGGAGCCATGACCTGGAATGCCTTTGAATGAGATATCGAGCCGGAGGAGCCCTTTCTGCCCGACCGAGGGGCTGAGGTGCGGCGTAGGCTCGGCGATCAAACAGTCACAGGGGGAAAGAAGGTGTTTTCTGAGAAGCAGCCGGATGCCGTATTTTCCGCCGGTCTCCTCATCGCAGACAAAGGCAAAGTGGGCACTGCACTCCTTTCCCGCATCTATCTGGTTCGCAGCTGCGGCGATCAGGGCGGCACATCCCCCTTTCATATCGGTGGCCCCGCGTCCCCAGATCTGTTCCCCATCGTTATGCCCGCAAAACGGCGGATACGTCCAGTGTTCGTCCTGTGCAGGCACTACGTCCAGGTGTCCTGAAAAAAGGAGTGGTTTTGTCCGGTCGCCGGCAAGCACATTCCAGTGCCCGTCCGGTCCTTTCACCATCTCCACCGGAAGGCCCAGGCTGTCGAGGAGCTCCCTGACATACTCGGCTGCGTCGGTGGTGTCCCCTGGAGGATTTTCCGAGCGGATCTTCACCAGGTCTGAACAGATGTGTGCCGGGTCCATGGATCAGGCGAGCGTGGCGCGGTAGGTCTCGATGAGGTGTCCGAGTGATGCATCCTCATAGAGGCTCTTCAGGAAATTTTTGTCGAACATCTCATCGATGATCGCATAGAAAAACTGCGGCGGAAGCGGCTGTTTCTCGACACGCTTCAGCGCAATTCGGAATGAGCGGTACGCCGGTTCGGTGTCGGCATCGTAGATCTCTTTCCAGATGGTGGGCAGACGCTCGAAGGTATCAGGGTGTTCCTTCTTCAGCCAGTTGACAAATCCGGGGAAGATATCCCGGTCATCCAGCTTCTCCTGGTCAATTCTCCACCGCATGTACTCCATGTTCATGATGTTGCGGGGGGAGAGAATGTTGAACGACAGAGTGCAGATGGTAAAATCGATGTGCGCAAGTGTGTCGATGAAGTAAAAATGCAGAATCGGATGAAATTCGGAAGGTGTTTCCAGCATGAGTGACTTGGTGTAGAGTTTTTCCAATGCCGGAGCATATTCGTTTTTTTCCATCATATACTCTGTAAATGCTCCATACAGTACAATAATTGTTTGGAATGTGCAAAAAGGCGCCCGGAAAAAAGAAGGGGTGCAGATCTTCAGGAGTAGAACGGACGGCGGCGAAGGACTGCTTCTTTGAAGAGTTCGCGCATCTCATCTTCGTTTTTGCCCCGAACATCCACGTGATTGTCATTTCTCAGGAGACACGGTTTGAGTTTCCCGTCAGAGGTCACTCTCAAACGGTTGCAGTGTGCACAGAACTCTGTGTTGTGCTGGGGTCTGACAATCTCGATCTCCGCACCGTCGACACAGTATTTCTTCCGGTGATGCATCCGGCGGGTGATGATCGTCTTTGAGGTCCGGGAGAGTTCCTCTTCCATCGGGCGCAGGTCCATGTGGTACGGGCAGTTCCGGAAATCCTCCATGAGCTCGATGAACTGGAGGATCAGGTGGTCACGGCCTTTTGCAAAGTCGATGAAATCATTGATCTCATCGTCGTTGACGCCTCCGAGTATGACCACGTTGAGTTTGACCGGCGTCAGTCCGTACTCGAGGGCAGCGTCGATCCCGCGCAGGACCTGGGGGAGGAGATCGCGCCCGGCGATCTCCTGATACCGTTCCCGTTGAAGACTGTCGAGACTGATGTTGACCCGTGAGAGCCCCGCCTCTTTGAGCGCCTCCGCTGTTCCGGCAAGGAGGGTACCATTGGTCGTAAGTGAGGACTCCATCTCCTCCGGGACCAGGGAGACGATCTCGCAGAGATCCTTTCTCATCAACGGTTCTCCCCCCGTCAGTTTTACCGATTTCATATCGAAATGGCGGGCGGTCTTCAGGATCTGATCAATCTCTTCCAGGGACATTTCATCGTCCGGGTTGCATTCGCCCTCCGAATGGCAATAAAAACACCGTAGATTGCACCGTGGGGTGAGACTGATTCTGAGATTGGTTACCTTGCGTCCAAAGGTATCTTCAAGCAACATGACTATTCCCCTTAAAATTTTTTGCAATTATGTACGCTTCCGAACTGCCCCTGCGTGCGGCACGGGAGCGGTAGACCTTCACCGAGTAAAAATTATCACGGGCCAGTTCCAGGAGCTCGTTAAACATCTCTCCCTGGAAGGATTTGACGGCAAAATTTCCGCCGGGTTTGAGCACCTTGATGGCAAAAAGAAGCGCTTCTTCCGAAAGTGCAACCGCCCGGGCCTGATCGTAGCTCTTCTGTCCGGAGAGTTTGGGTGAGGCGTCACAGACGACCACGTTCACCTCGTGGAGCATTGCACACACCTTCTCCTGGACCGCGTTCGTGGTAAAGTCACCCGTGATTGTGCGTGTCCCTTCAATAGGTGCGATGGGATTGAGATCGATGCCGACGATTTCCCCTTCGGTGAGCTCCCGAAGGACCTGCATCCAGCTGCCCGGTGCCGCGCCGAGATCAATGACATTGTCATCATTTCTGATGATGGCAAACCTGTTCTGTATGTCTCTGAGCTTGTACGCTGCACGTGAACGGTACCCCTCGGATACCGCCTTTTTATAATATCTGTCTGCTCCCCATTGTGAACCCATTAAGTTATTCCCCTGCCCGGAAGGTGGTCCGGGCAAAAACCACATATTATTAAAAAATATGCTTGTATAATTTATAAGAGAGTTTGTAAAGGGGTAATGATGTTAAAGGCGACAATTGATACCGACACATTCAGGGAAACCATTGATGTTATTGCGGCAATGGTGACCGAATGCAGGCTGACTATCAGTGAACAGGGAATCCGGACCCGGGCAGTGGATACTGCAAACGTTGCGATGATCTCGCTCGAGCTTGATCAGGAGGCATTTTCCTCCTTCCTTGCAACAGCCGGTGAACTGGGAATAGATATCACCAAGATGAAGAATATCGTGGGAATGATGGGGAGAGGGGATGTCCTTTCGCTGGATCTCCCTGACGACGGCCACAAAATGGAGATGGTCTTTTCCGGGTATAAGTATTCGCTCACCCTCCTTGATGTCAATACTATCCGGAAAGAACCCAGCATGCCGTCGATTGAACTTCCGGCGAAGATCAAGATATCCGGTGCTGCCCTGAACGATGCGATCAAAGCTGCATCAGTGGTGTCGGATAAAATCGCGCTTGGTGTTGATCCGGCTGCCAACTTCTTTTATATGGAAGCAGAAGGCGACAGCGATCATATCAGGCTTGAACTGGGGAAGGATGAACTCATTGATCTCGTCCCTGCAGAGGCGCGCTCACTGTTCTCTCTGGATTATCTCAAGGATATGGGACGGGTCATGGGGCGTGCGGATGAGGTCGAAGTCCAGATCGGCATTGACCACCCGGTAAAATTCAGGTTCGGTATCGCTGATGACAATGGCCGCGTTGAATTCCTCCTTGCACCTCGCATTGAGGCGGACTGATGCCCGTATCAGAAAACCGATTAGATAAAAAGGATCTCGCAAAATACCCTTTTTTAAAAGAAACAAAGGCCTTTGTCTCGCGGATGGGCGTTCCGCTCGACTCGCTAATTCGTTCGCAGTCCGGCGTTGGCGTGCGGATAAAGGAAAACGCCGCTCAGAGGATACGCGATTCCCTTGGATATAGCGATTTCGAACTCCAGCCGGACAATGAGTCGGTTGAGGATGAAATTCTAAGTTATGCCGTGGCACGGATGATCGTCTCCTGCCTGAACGACAGGATGATAATGGATCGTCTTGCACGATACGAGGCCGAACGGGCATACCATTATCTCCAGACCGAGGCGCCTGCAAAAAAGGCGTATGTCGCCCGGTCCTTCGGCCTTGATGTTGATGCCGCGGAGATGGGGGTGGTGTTCTATGTAGGGCTTGTGGCTACGATGAAGGATCCGAAATGGCGACTGGTGAACAGGGATGTCAGCCATGGGGTGGTGCAGATATCTGCCGAAGAATATGATGAACTGCTCCGTGAGCGCATTCGTTTAGTCATCCGCTCCCAGCTTCCTCTTGAAATTCCCGGTCCCATCGCCATGCGCCTTCGCCCCTATGCAGACGCCGTTTCCGCCGCATACCAGGAAAAGATACTGGAACAGTACGGGGAGGTTGACGAAGGGTCGTATCCGCCATGCATGGAGGCGATCATCCGTGCAGTCTCCGAGGGTACAAACATTCCGCATACCGCCCGGTTTTCCCTGACAGCCTTTCTCCATATCATCGGTCTAAAGGAACCGCAGATAGTGGAAGTATTTGCACGTGCGCCGGATTTTGACATCAGCCGGACGATGTACCAGGTTGAACACATCTCCGGGAGGGGAGGGACGGAATATACGCCCCCCGGGTGCCAGACCATGAAGACCTACGGCCTGTGCGTGAACCGCGATGCGACCTGCAAAGAAATTTCTCATCCGCTCAGTTATTATAAGCGGAAAAAGAAGGCACAGAAAAAGGAAATCAACGAATCTGCTGGCCAATGAAGTAACCGCCTGCACCCATGCTGACGATGAAAATCACCAGTGCTGCAAGAAATGCATACCCCGCAGGCATGATCGCAGGGAGTGCAAGGACAGCGACAATAAATATTATGACACTCGCCACGGCTGTTGCAATATCGTATGCTGCCACGTTCATGAACATTATTATGCAGTCGGGGGGCTAAATTATTATCCATTCACCGTCTGGTCGGGGAGTACTTAAAAGCAAGAAGGAGCGAGGTAACGGTGGTATGAGTGCTGAAGAGAGGGCGGCAGTTCTCCATGATCTTGAGAATGCCGTAAAGGCGATCTGTTCTGCAATGGATAGTTCACTGGTTCCTGAAGTGGGCATGAATATTGTCTTCGCCCTTCAAAATGCCACGGATCCTCGTGATGTGGCAGGGGTTGAAGGAAGAATTGTCCGACTGAAAGGGAAACCGCATCCGGTCGGTGGCATTGCCTTTGGTTCAAGCGATCATGTCGCACGCATCGCTCTTACTGCCATGCGGCATGATCCCACCATACGCTGTGCGGCAAATATCAGGTTCTCCGGGGAAGCGATTGCTGTTGCGGAGGAGATGATGTTTGACATCTGTTCATTTGACCGTATGAACGAACCGCCCGGAACGCGAACGATGGACTGGGGCGTGGAACAGTGCTGCACCGATGAAGTGCCAGACATCATCTATGACCGCGGGGCGGTGGGAAAAGAGCCGATGATACGCATTCTTGGTGAAGATCCGGGAGTCGTTGTTCATAATATTCTTATGCTCTCACGGCGCATTAGTGATACCAACTAATAAGGGAAGACAAAATGGGAATCAAACCAACGTATATCAAAGCACTCAGTCAGGAGCTTCTGGCAAAGCACGGGAACCGGTTTACGAATGACTTCGACGAGAACAAGAGGGTTGTCTCAGAGGTTGCTGTCATCGAGAGCAAGCGCGTCAGGAACCGTGTTGCCGGCAGCGTCACGCGAAAGGTAAATAGGAGAAAGAATATATAACATCTTCATGTTTGAGGGTGTTTTTCCGGCACTAATTACTCCTTTTCATGAAACGCCTGATCGAGGGTTAGATCTCGAGGGCCTTCGTGCAAATATTGAATTTCTTATTGAAAACGGGGTTCACGGTGTTGTTCCCTGTGGTTCAACCGGCGAGTCTGCAACCCTGACGTTTGAGGAGCATGAAATCGTCATCGGTGCAACGATTGATGCGGTGAATGGGCGGGTCCCGGTGATTGCCGGTACGGGTTCCAACAACACCGCTGAAGCGCTGCGGTTTACCCGGTCTGCATATGATCAGGGTGCCGATGGCGTGCTCGTTCTCTCTCCCTATTATAACAAACCCAACCGTTCGGGACTCATCAAGCACTATACGAAGCTCGCTGATATCGGGGTGCCGCTCATCGTGTACAATGTGCCGTCCCGCACTGGGCAGAACCTGACCCCGGACATCATCTGTGAACTGGCTGCGCATCCAAGCATCGTCGGGGTAAAGGAAGCAAGCGGGGACATAACACAGATATCAAGGATCATCGAAGGGACGCGTGATGAAGATTTTTCCGTTCTTTCCGGCGATGATGCGATGACCCTGCCTGTTCTTGCTCTTGGAGGCGCCGGCGTTATTGCAGTAACCGCAAACATTCAGCCTGGAAAGATGGTGGAGATGGTCGAAGCGTTTTCCCGCGGCGATCTCAATGCCGCCAGAGCCATTCACTACGCCCTCTCCCCCCTGTTCAGGGCCCTCTTCATCGATACCAATCCGATTCCCATAAAAAAGGCGGTCGGTCTCTGCGGTATGGCGGCGGGCCCTGTGCGACTGCCTCTCGATGACCTTGATGAAGAGAAGGCGGCTCTCCTGAAGGAGGTCCTCGGCCGGTATGACTAGCGTGGTTATATGTGGCGCCCTCGGCCGCATGGGAACGACCATTGCCGGCCTTCTGCAGGATGCAGAAGGGCTGGAATTTGTGGGGGGTGTCGATATAAAGGAGGGGACGCTCTTCGGCAAACCCGTCGTCCCTGCAGGGGAGATCGACGCATTTCTTGAACGGGTGCAGCCGGATGTGATGATTGACTTCACCATTGCCGCGGCAGCAGTGGGAAATATCCGCGCCGGAGCCCGTCACGGGGTTGCTCTTGTCATCGGGACGACCGGTTTTTCCGGCGAACAGATGCAGGAGATCGCAGGGTATATCGAAGGAACCGTTCCTGCGGTGATCTCCAGTAATTTCAGCGTAGGGATGAACATTTTCTGGAAACTCGTCCGTGAAGCCGCACAGCGCCTAGGGGACTACGATATCGAGGTCATAGAGGCGCACCACCGGTACAAAAAAGATGCACCTTCGGGAACTGCACGGACCATACTGGGAATTATCGAGGATGAAGTGGGGCCGCGGGAAAAACTCTATGGCAGAGAGGGGATGACTGAGCGCACGAATGAGATAGGCGTACATGTTGTCCGCGGGGGGGATATCGTCGGTGACCACACCGTCCTCTTTGCGGCAAACCATGAAACGATTGAACTCTCACACCGCGCGTATGATCGTGCCGTCTTTGCCCATGGTGTCATCCGCGCCGCCCGATATATCGCCGGCAAAGAGCCCCGGGTGTATTCGATGGACGATGTCCTCTCGCTCTGATCCGGTTGAAACCAATCGAAACCTATTTTTTTCCACGCCCCAACCAAATTAGAGAGGTTACAAATGGTAGCTGTTGTAGACAAAGACAAATGTACCGGGTGCGAAACGTGTGTCGATGTATGCCCCGCCGCAGCAATAGAGATGGTAGACGGCATTGCATCCGTCGATCCGGATCTCTGCGTCGACTGTGAATCGTGTGTTGACGAGTGTCCGAGTGAAGCTATTCGGATGGAATAAACCAAATCTTTTATAATCCCTTTTGAGGTAATAGAAAGCATCTATGATCAACGTAGGTGTGCTCGGAGCTACGGGTGCAGTTGGACAACGCTTTGTACAGTTACTTGCCGGTCATCCGTGGTTTGATCTTACCATGCTCACCGCTTCAGAGCGAAGTGCGGGAAAGAAGTATAAAGACGTCGTCAATTGGCGTCTGGATGTGCCTTTTCCCGAGGAGACGGGAGAGCTCGTCGTCCGCCCGACAACGGTAGAAAGCATCAAAGGCCTGGATATCGTATTCTCCGCCCTTCCGGCAAACATTGCGGGAGAGATTGAGGTTGCGGCAGCCCGGGCCGGTGTCGGCGTATGTTCAAATGCGTCATCGCATCGCATGAACCCGGATGTGCCTCTGGTCATTCCTGAAGTGAATTATGATCACCTCGGGCTTATTGATGTCCAGAGGGACGCGGGGAGAGACGGGTTCATTGTTGCAAATCCGAACTGCTCCACGATTGTCCTGTGCATGTCACTTGAACCGATGCGGAGTTTTGGATTCAGTGATGTAAAGGTTGCTACAATGCAGGCAATATCCGGAGCCGGCTTTGAAGGCATTTCAGCCATGTCGATTTATGAAAATGTCGTTCCGTTCATCGGATCCGAAGAAGAAAAGATGGAATGTGAGCCACTGAAGATCATGGGTTCGTTTGATGGTGCCGAGATAATTCCGGCATCCTTCACAGTCAGTGCAAGCTGTCATCGTGTTCCGGTCATCGACGGCCATACGATGGCAATCTGGGCAGATGCCGCAGCATCGGTTGAGGAGGCAGTCAGGGCCTTTTCCACCTACCGTGCGCCCTTCTCGGGACTGCCGCATCAGCCTGCTCAGTCAGTCCTCTACCTGGGCGCTGAGAATCGCCCGCAGCCACGGCTTGACAGAAACCGTGGTGACGGAATGACCGTTTCAGTCGGCAGGGTCCGTGAGGGTCTTCGATACATTGCGATGGGGCATAATACCATTCGCGGTGCAGCCGGAGCGTCTGTGCTGAATGCCGAATTAATTGCATCGAAGAAGTATCTATGAAGAGGTGAACCAATGATTAAAGACAACACAGTTTTCGTCGGCAACAAGCCAGTAATGAACTATGTTCTTGCAGTTGTCACCCAGTTTAACAATGGTGCGGAAGAGGTTTCTATAAAAGCGAGGGGTAAAGCAATTAGCCGTGCAGTAGATACCGCTGAGATCGCTCTCAACAGGTTCCTATCGGATGTGACGAAAAAGGAGATCATTACATCTACGGAGATCATTGATACCGAAAGCGGTCAGACCAATGTATCCAGTATTGAAATACTCCTTACACACAACAACCTGTAACATTGGAATGTCCACGGATTTGGTTGGGGGCAAATCCGGTGTCATGACCATAAAGGATTTATTTTTTCATTGAAGTAATAATACTGTGAAATATGGGTCCGTTTTTGCTGTAGTACTTATTCTCAGTGCATTGGGGCTGCCTGCAGTGGCAGCTTCGCCGAACCAGTACAGCTATATCACCGTCAGTGGCATCACCATAAATCTTGAAGAGGAACAGGCCCACGTAACGATGGAATATGAGATTGACCGGGGGATCGTCTTTTTGGTGCATCTGCTCGGGACGTCGGATCTCAAGAAAAAACTTCTTCTGATCTCGGGCTTTGAGGAGGCGAAGTTTCAGAAACTGGATATGAATCATGCGGTCCTCATCGTGCCGGCAGCAGCACAGAATTACGGGGAGGGGACCTACTGGTTCCCTGAGCATGCCTTTGGCATTGAGGTGCCGGAAGTATCCGTCATCTCTTCCCAGATGGACCGGACCTATCAGCATACGGGTGCGCTTCCCGGTATAGGCTATTTTGGTCGATAAAATATTTTTTTCATCCAAAACAGGATCATCCTATAATACGGCCTTTGATGGTGCCGGCAAAGATATATCGTTATTTGAGGCTCTCAGGAGATGCAGGGCAGAGTGCTTATCCCATCAGAACTTCTTTGGTACGAGAACGAATGTTCACTTCAAATAATTACCGGGAGGGGATTTTATGCGCATCCTGAAGCCCCCTCCGGGAAAAGTGGTTATCCCTTTGAACGCAGTCCTTTTTTCTTCTCGGTTTTTTGTTTGAGGGCATACTTGGCATTTTTCCCCACGGTCTTCTGGACATACATGCCGAGAAATGCGACCACAAGGGCAATGGCGGTAGTCAGCATTAGTATGCGGACGCCGTCAATCCCCCCGATGGGAAAGTCGATGCCGCCCCCCAGTGATATGTAATAGACCGAGGCGCCGTAGGCAATGACGCCGAGGGCGGTCAGGTAAAAGGGGATGACAATGATTCTCGCCAGTATATGGGGCTCATTCTGGGCGACATCGATGACTTTGCCTGCAAAGGCGACGATAATGGCAACGGTCAGGTATCCGACAGAGCCGTAGATAAAGGAACATGCCTGGAAAAATAATCCGGAATCGGATGTATACCACTCCAGGAAGCTTGTAAGGCCCATGATGATTCCCAGGATGCTGAGAAATATGGCGCCGATGTAGCAGAAGAAGGAAAACCTTCCGCCGACAAAGGACTCCTGCAGGGCCCGGAAGGTGTAATTCAGATATTCATCCAGACCGAGTCCCTTGAAGAGCAGATACACGCCGAGGACACCCACCACGATGAATATCGCAAGTTGCGGGTTGCCCATGAGGCTGCCGATGGCGTAGAGGAGCATCGCAAGACCTATGGGAATCAGTATCGATCGTGCGTATTTGGGGTCTTCGAAGATCTTTTTGATGATGTAGTACGTGCCCTCCAGGTTCGGCATCTGTTTGACGATCACCCTCTGGACGCTGCTGACCGCTATCTTTGACTGGATAACGGGCAGAATGAATTCATCCTCTGCCCCGTCCGTTACCAGTATGCACTCTCCTGCTTCAAGGTCCCATACCAGTTTGCGAAGTTCTTCTGAAATTTTACGATCGCCTTCGATGGAGTTGTAGTGATCTCCTGCAAGGACGGCGATACGTACATCCTCACCACGGGCTTTCAGCTCATCGTAGGTTTTTATGGCCTGAAAAATTGCATTCACGTCAGAATCTTCGGGATCGACGAGACCCAGTCTGTTTGCGGTGTCCAGACAGGCTTCTCTGCCGATAACGGGGCTCGAAACACCGGCTTTGAAGCCGATGTCATTGTCCCGGTCGACACTGAGAATCAGAGTCCGCTCTGACGACATTATCATAGGAATCAATTCGATTCTATAAATATTTGCTGAAAATAGGAAAATAAGAGTTTATATGAGTTTTGCACGCTGCAGGAGAAGGATATCGTCGGTGGTGAGTTTCTCTCCCTCTCTGAACTGCTGGAAAACTTCCTCGGCTTCTTTCCTGACGGCCTTCTGTTCTTTGTTGACTTTCGTCTTCTTGCCTTTCTTGCGCAGTCCGCCGATCACCTTGTCATAGTCGCGAAGCTCTTTCTGGCAGGCAATGAACTGGTTGTGTTCAGTGTCTGCGGCTTCCTGTGCCTCGACAAATTTCCTGTGACCTTCGTCAGCAGCTTCACGTGACTTGTCTGCCTTCCGGTAGCACTCAACCATAAGGTCGTGGTGCTTCTGTGCAAGTTCGGCCATTTCTGTGACCTTTGCATGAAGATCGGATGCCGCCCGGCGGTATTCACGCGCTTCCTGAAGTTTGGTGTGAACTTCCTTGTTCTGTTCCAGCTCTTCTTCCTGCTCTTTTATCTGGAGTTTGAGCTGTTTGATCTTATCGATGAGTTCCCGCTCTTTCTCCGTGTTCATCACACGGGTCTGCTGGTCCATCTCGAGCTTTTCGATCTGTTTCTGGAGTTCCTTGATACCACGGGCATTGTTGATTGCCCCGTGTTCCTTCTTAAAAACGTCAATCTCCTCGAAAAGGACGTTTGCCTTTTCATTGAAATCATTGCGTTCATCCTTCAGGCGCTGAACTTCTGCATTGCTCTGGTCCCGGAGATCTTTATTTTTCTGGGCTTCATCTACAAATTCCCGGGTCTGCCCATTGAGCTGGTTTCTCTCACGTGCATAGGTGCTTGCAAGAGCGTTGAGCTCGTTTCTTTTGTTTTTATGCTGTTCAGAATCCGTGAGGATTTTTTTTCGTTTGTCGATCAATTCGTTCAACATGCTTTACCAATCCTTTGGGGGATAAGGAATCCTTTCATGCGCATTTACAGGCATACAGGCAATGAAGGGAGTACGTGAAATAACCAAAGCAGAAGAGTTCTGTCCAGACCCGGCGAGTCGGGAAGTGTTCGTCGTGCTGTTCGTAATGTTCAACCCCTGTACTGCGGGCTCTTCTTGGGAGCCCACCTGTAGATCACAAAGATTCCACAGTAATTTCTATAATATTGCTATTACTCTGGCAATAAGTGTTTCGAACAAAAGTAGGGGTGAACAATGGCTGGAATTGAATGGCCGGTGATACCGGCCGCCCCTGAAAAATATTGGTGGGGTTTTTATCCGCTTATTGGCGGGGACATCGGGGGGATTTTGTGCTTCAGGGGATTTTGGCGAATGATGTGGTGTATTGACGATGGAATGATACGGGGTTGTTATCTGATGAAATCGATGAGGCCGCCGCTGGTCTGCTCCTGGGCATACTGGCGGCCGGAGCTCCTCATCGCATTGTGGCCATAGGTGTGGCCTGACGGACGGGAGGCCGGTGCGGCAGAGGAGACTTCGTATCTCTGGCCAAGGATCTGTGCGCTCTTCACGCCGGTCATGATAGCCATGACGCGGACCTTGCCCTCGAATTCCTTATTCACCCGTGCGCCCCAGATGACATCTGCATGGGCGTCGAGTTCGTAAGTGAGGGAACTTGCAATCTCCTCAGCTTCTGAGAGCGTAAGGTCACTTCCTCCGGTGATGTGGATGAGACTGCCCGTTGCGCCGCGGTAGTCGATGTCGAGGAGGGGGTGGTTCAGGCACTCATGGACAACATTCTCTGCCTTGTTCTGCTGTTTGCTCTCTCCGACGAGCATCACCGCAACTCCACCCTTGCTCATGATGGCACGCACGTCTGCATAGTCGATGTTGATGAGGGAAGGTTCGGTAATGGTCTCGGAGATGCCTTTGACCGTTTCGGCAATGAGCTGGTCCATGACGGAGAATGCCTGGCCGAGCGGCAGGTTGGGCACGAAGTTCATCAGGCGGTTGTTGTCGAGCACGATGACGGAATCAGCTGCGTTTGCAAGAGCTTCGAGGCCTTCTTCAGCCCTGAGAAGACGTGCTTTTTCAACCTGGAACGGATAGCTGACCATTCCTACGACAATGGCGCCCTGTTCCTTCGCGATCTGGGCGACGACAGGTGCCACACCGGTTCCTGTTCCTCCGCCCATGCCGGCAGTGACGAAGACGAGGTCTGCATCAGCGAGAAGTCCCTCGATGGTGGTCCGCGCCATCTCGGCTGCACGCTTGCCGACATCGGGGAATCCGCCTGCACCAAGTCCCTTTGTCAGGGATTTGCCGACGAGGACACGCTTATCCGCCTGGATCATCTCGAGGTGTTGCTTGTCGGTATTGACCGCGATGGTCTCTGCACCGTTTACCTTCATGTGGTAGAGACGGTTGACCGTGTTGTTGCCGGCACCTCCGCACCCGACAATGACAATACGTGGCTGTCCGACGAAATCGTCGTCGCCGATTACATCTTTCTGCATCTGACGTTCCTGTTCAGAATGCCTCAAAGCTTCATTGATAATGGTCTGCATCCAAATCCTCCTAAGGGTGGTAAATTTCTTCGTAGTTTCGGGGTACGGCATAAGAGTGGCAGTCGATGGACTGCAATAACTCGGAGACGTCTTGCAAGCCTCTGATGATCACATCTTCCCAGTAGGGACCATTGTAGTCTTCATACAACGCCGAATTCATCCTTTCACTCCTAAACCTCGAACGAGATCTGCTCGCTGTCTTTCTGTACGCGTCCGCTGTGTTTCTCAATGAGTTCCCTGACTGCGTGCCTCACCGCTTCAGATACTGTGGGGTATTCTCCGGCTTCCACGAATTTCTCGAGCATCGCGATCTGCTGAGTCGGCAACCGGATTGTAATACGTTCCATGGTTTTTGTAATGCGTCCCATGATTTGAACCACCGCGTAAGACATATGACAGCTAATTGTCATTCAATTGTCGGACAAAGAGCACCTCTCTGACAGACTTCTTTTCAGACAAATAAGTGATGTCATGCGACATTATATATACTTTGTGAATTGGTTCCAAAAGCACTATGAAAATTGTTTTAACCGTATATAATCAATTAAAATTAGAATCAGGAAGAATACATGAGATTTTCAGGTATCAGGAAAGCCGTTCACGGGGGGATGGGGCATATAAGGTCAGGGTATGATGCACCCGGACTTTTGGATTTCAGTCAGAATTTAAACCCTTTTCCGCCGTCCTTTCCATGGAATCCCGACAAATCTCTGGTTTATTTCTATCCTGATGATGGCTATCCCCGGCTGAAGCAGGAGATTGCGCGCATTGAAGGGTGCTCTCCCGATATGGTCTGCCTGGGAAACGGCTCTGTCGAGATCATGCGGACCTTCTGCCACACGGTGGTTGCCCCCGGAGAGAAAGTCGCAGTATTTCCCCCGACCTTCAGCGAATATGAGCTCTCGGTCAGAATTGCAGGGGGCGTTCCTGCCCCTGAATGCGAGGGGGCGGTGGCTGAATTCCTCTGTAATCCGAACAATCCGACAGGAGTCCTCCTTAGCCGGGATGAGGTTTTGCAGCGGCTCTTCACCGCGGAAGAAGGGGGACGCATTCTCTTTGTGGATGAGGCATTCATAGATCTGTCCGACCCTGTCCAGAGTGTGATTGACCATCGTTCTGCATTCCTCTTCGTCCTGCGATCGCTTACCAAGGCTTATGCCGTTCCGGGGCTGCGGTTCGGGTACGGGATCGGTGACCCGACTCTGGTGCAGGCGATGGAGGCCGTACGCCCCCCGTGGACCGTCAACGCCTTTGCCGAACAGTATGCCCTTGAGGCGCTCGCCAACCGGCATCAGCTCGTCGCTTCCCGGAACGTCATAATTACTGAGCGGGAATGGCTCGGGGCGCAGTTTGATGCCCTTGGCATCTCTTATGCACCCTCATCGGTGAATTATCTCCTCCTTGAAACCGGCGCGGTTCCTGCAGCAGAGGTGAAGGAACGCCTGATCAAAGAGTCCATTCTTGTCCGGGACTGCACATCCTTCGGCCTTCCCTTTTCCATACGGGTGGCCGTCCGCGGGCATGAGGAGAATGCTCGCCTTGTGGAGGTGCTTGGCAGGTGCATGCATTAATCGTGGCGGGGGGCGCGGGTTCACGCCTTGGGATGGGGGAAAAACCCCTTGTCCGGATCTGTGGAAAGCCCCTGATATCACACGTGACCGATGCATTCACCAGGTCTGGTGCGGAGATCACGGTTATCACCTCCCCGCGGGTGCCGTATACGGCGAACTGGTGCCGGGCGTGTGGTTTTTCCCTTTTCAGGGGGGACGGCAAGGGATATGTCGAGGATATTCTGGAGTGTGCAGCGTGCCTCGAACTGGAGGAGCCGTTTTTTACCTGTGTTGCCGACCTCCCCGGCATTTCCGTAGATTTTCTTGAAAGAGTGGAAGAGACCTACCGGACGTCCGGCAGAACGGCCTGTTCGGTCTGGGTGCCGTCTGCAGCCTTTGACCGTGCCGGCACCCGTCCCGGGTACTGCATGGAGGTGTCAGGCATCCGGGCGAGCCCTTCAGGCCTCAACATTCTTCACGGGGCATACCTCGGGCAGGATCAGGATGAGGTGCAGGTGATTATCGATGATGAGCGCCTTGCATTGAATATCAATACCCGGGAGGATCTCATCGCGGCCGAACGGTTCCTCTGCCCACATGGTGATGGGTGAACAGAAATAGTCGTACAGAAATATCCCCGACATATACTGACAAATTTTTCACCCCGGAAGGCCTACAGTAGGTCAATGGAGTATGCGCGGGAGATAGAGCTTGAAGGGCACATCATCGATTCCGGTATCATGACGAGAGTCTTTGATGCGGTGATGGATATGGGCGGTACCTTTGAGATCACAACGTTCGATGTCGGCAAGAAGAAGCAGGATACGAGTTACGCCCGTTTGATCATCAGCGCCCCGGAAGAGGAGCTCCTCGAACAGATACTTAGTGTGCTGCACCGCCTCGGCGCACGCCAGACGCAGATGGAGGATGTCCGCCTTGCAGAGGCAGAGGGTGACAGGATCGTCCCGAAGGGCTTCTATTCAACGACGAACCACCCCACGTTGGTCAAATATGACGGGGAATGGCTGGAGGTCGAAGCAATCGAAATGGACTGCCTGATTGTCATCGACCAGGAGGAGGGGCGGGCACTCTGCACGCCGATGTCGAAACTGAAGAAGGGGAGCCCGGTCGTCCTCGGGGAAACGGGGGTGCGGGTCATTCCTCCTGAACGTCCACGTAAGGTGAGCACCTTCGAGTTCATGCACGGAACGGTCTCCTCGGAGCGCCCAAGCGAGACGGTGATTGCAAAAATTGCTCTCGAGATGCATGAACTGAAGAAGCGCGGAGGTAAGATCGGGATCGTCGGCGGGCCTGCCATCATTCATACCCGTGCCGCACCAGCCCTTGCAGAGATAATCCGCGAAGGGTATGTGGACGCCCTCTTCGCCGGCAACGCCCTTGCGACCCATGATATCGAATACAACCTCTTCGGCACATCACTCGGGATGAACCTGGATACGGGAACGCTTGCCCGCGGAGGGCACAAAAACCACATATATGCAATATCTGAGGTCATCCGCGCCGGCTCCATCAAAGATGCCGTTGAGAAGGGCGTCATCCAGGAAGGCATCATGTACGAGTGCATGAGAAAGGGGGTCCCCTTTGTCCTTGCCGGCTCCATCAGGGATGACGGGCCGCTTCCGGATGTGATCACCGATGCGATGGAGGCACAGGATATGATGCGATACCACCTGAAAAACCTCGATATGGTCATAATGATCGGCACCCTGCTGCACTCGGTGGCCGTCGGCAACTGTCTGCCGTCTTATGTGAAGACCATCTGCGTGGACATCAATCCCGCCTCTGTCACAAAACTCATGGACCGGGGGACGATGCAGGCGATAGGGGTGGTCAGCGATGCAGGGACCTTCCTCCCGCTCCTCGCAAAACAACTGAAAAATCTGCGTGAATTTGAAGTGTAAGGGGGACCTCACCCCCCTGCATCAGCGGGTCAGTGGCATACACCACGGCTCTTCATAGGTTAGCACATGTTCCCACTCGTTTTTGCATGTGCATGACGTATCCATCAGAGCCTTGAGTATCTCCCGATCTCCGGACAGGGAGTATTCGGTGATTCCCCTGACAAACTCCCGGTCGCATGAGCCGCAGTTGTGCGGACCGCGGATCTTTCCTCCCCCGACGGGGTCCGACTGTACGAAAGAGTCGGCTGAAAGGAGAATATCGATGGCGCTCCAGAGATAGGGCGGGCGGTAAGCCCCCTGTTTCCAGTACCGCTCCACTTCCGTCCTGCGCTGAACCGTGCAGAGGTTCATCGAGATCATATCGGAGTAGGGGCCTGCCTCGGCAATCGAGCGTTTCATATCCTCAACCGCTTCACGTTCGGTGAGAAAGAGCGGTTTTAGCATCAGGTAGGTCTTGACTCCCGCCCCCGCCTGCCGGGCGTTGTGCGCCGCATCGATGAAGTCGGCAAAGGTGTGGCCCTTGTCGATGCACTTCTCGCGAATGAAGTCATTCGTTGTCTCCAGTCCCATTGCCACATAGAGGGCCGAGGTGCCGCACCCGTCATCGATCCCCTCCCTAAAGGAGGAAACGGCACCCGGGTGGACGAATTCCGTCCGGCTCTCGGCAACAATGGCCCTCCCCCGGAATGCCTCTGCAATAGCCTTACGTGCCTCATGCGGCACCTCATCCTCGTCGAAGAACGATCCTGAAGTAAATATTTTGATCATCCTGAATGACTCCGGGGGGTAATGCGCCATCAGCCATGCCAGCTGGGAAAGGAGTGCACGGATTTTATCGCTGCGATCCGTAATCCGGGTGCGCTCAAAACGATAGCCGCACATCCTGCACCGGTTCCATGTGCATCCGGTGGTATGGAAGATAACGGTCAGGCAGGGGATCACCTCACCATCATAGAGCTCGGTCCCCGTCCAGCATGCGAGAGGTTTTTGTGTAGAGTCAGAGATCATTAGTGTAGTATGATTGAACGTTGGAATATGAAAAAGATCGTGTGCGTGACGGTGCTGCTCATGGTATGCGTCGGCACTGCAGCAGCCTATGAAATAAAGTGTGACTGCCCGAAGGAGGTCTATCGCGGACAGGTCATTGAGATTCAGGGAACCAGCACGCTCCCTCCCGGGTACAGCACCTGGCTGACCCTCTACGAGGTACAGCCGCTGGCGCGACAGCTCGGGCAGGTAACCATCGTCATTCAGCAGGGCGGCGTGTGGAGAGTGGAGATCCCGACGGCAGGTCTCGAGGGAGGGACCTACAAGTTTGAAATTTATGAGGATACCATGAACTATCCCTACAGTTCGTCCTCAAATTCTCTCGTCCTCTTCAAGATCATCGACCGGTCGGGTGAAATTGCCCTGTCCTCGCCCTCCACCCAGGAGTACCGGGGGTATGTTGATGTATCCGGCAGGGTGACGACCGAAGAAGCGCCGCCGGGACTCCGGTTCGTCGCAATGAATGCGAGCGGGGATGCCTTCTACGGTCCTTTGTATATCAGGACCGATGAGAAAGGGTATTTCTCGCACTCTGTCCCCGTCGATGGTCCCGGCAGGTATTACATCCGGTTTTCGGACTTTGCGAACGGAGAGGAACGGTATATCACCCAGGTGACGTTCGTTCTCGAGGCAGCGGCTGTCACCCCGACGCCGCAGGCGACGGTGGTGGCGCCGACATCCAGTCCGGATACGGGAACGAAGGTCTCTGCAAGTGCACAGGCCTCCCGCGACACCCCTGCCTACTTCGAGATCGATACAAAACCCGGTGTTCTGACGGTCACGTCATCAACCGGTATTGACTGGAGGCTCTATTACATCGATGAGAGCGGGGCCATGGTAAAGGTGGATGAAGCCGGAAGCGTGACAGCAGAAACCTTCTCCATCGCAACGGCAGGTGGCATGGTCTACCTGAAGGCACAAACGGTGTCGGGCGACGATGCGGGGGTCATTACGGTGACAGCCGCAAATGCAGACTCAATATCCGCGTCTTCCGGGGCTGCGGTGCATTTCAATGACCCGATCCCCGGTGGCGCGGCCGAGGAGACTCCGGTGCCGGTATGCATTCCTCTTATAGCTCTTATTGCCCTCGGATATCTTGTCTATAGGAAATAACACCACTTTTTTAACCAGAAACAGCAAAGTACGTAACGAGCCGGGATAGTCTAGTCTGGGAAGGCGGTGGCCTTGAAAGCCACTGGTGCTTGGCACCTCAGGAGTTCAAATCTCCTTCCCGGCGTCAAATTCAATTTTCCCTGCACCCATCCACAGGGGCGGGGAGGGACCAGAACATGTGCATCGCAGTACCGGCAGAAGTGCTCGAAATTAAAGAAGGCAATATAGGCGTGGTTGATTACGGCGATCTCCGGCAGGAGGTCAGACTCGATCTCGTCGATGTTGAGGTTGGAGAATTCGTCCTTGTCCACGTGGGGTTTGCCATTCAGAAACTCTCCCGTGAAGAGGCGCTTGAAACGAGAAAGATCTTCGCTGTAGTCTATGCGGCGATGGAGGAATAATGCACGAGTTTACTGTTGCATATGATATTTATGCGACGGCAAAGCGTGCTGCGGCCGATAACGGGGCCACCCTGGTAAAGGTAGTCCATGTCGATGTTGGGGAGATCAGTATGATCAACCCCGAACAGGTCGAATTTCTTTTTGGAGCCCTCTGTGAAGAGGACCCATTGTTCAAAGGTGCAAAACTCCAGGCAAAAACCGTTCCCGTCCGCTCCGTCTGCAGGTGCGGATATACCGGTTCTGAAAAGTATGTCTGCCCCGGGTGTGGCAATATGCCGGAAATCGTGGAGGGGCGGGAGATACTTGTGACCAATATCGAAATCGAAGTTGATGACGAATGAAAGTCAATATGATGCATGGCGCAGGGGGCGCCGTATTTTCCGAACTTCTCGGGGCGACGCTGACACGGTATACGAACAATAATGCGGGAGGAATCGGCCTGGAATCGCTCGATGACGGCGCGGTCATTCCGATAGGAAACGAACAGATCGTATTTACCACCGATTCCCATGTGGTAAAGCCGCTCTTCTTCCCCGGCGGGGATATCGGGCGCATTGCGGTATGCGGGACCGTCAATGACCTTGCGATGATGGGGGCACGGCCGATTGCCCTCTCCTGCGGTATGCTCATAGAAGAGGGCTTTGACATTCCGGTACTGGAACGTATCGTTGCATCGATGGATGCGGCTCTTAGCGAGAGCGGGGCTGCCCTCGTGACGGGTGACACCAAGGTTCTTGAGCATGGATCGCTGGACGGGATTGCGATCAACACCTCGGGCATCGGGGTGACGGAACGGCCGGTCCGTGACAATGGCCTTGTACCGGGAGATGTCATTATTGCAAGCGGCACGCTGGGCGACCATGGGCTTGCCATCATGGCATTCAGGGAGGGATTTGATCTCGGTGACCAGATAGTGTCCGATGTCGCGCCGGTCTGGCACCTTGTCGAGGCAGCAATGCGGGCAGGAACCATTCATGCCATGAAGGACCCGACGAGAGGAGGGTTTTCGAATGCCATCAATGAGATGGCCGAAAAATCATCAGTGCAGGTCCGGATCGAGGAGGATGCCCTTCCCATACGAAGGAATGTGCGGAGTGCCTCCGAACTGCTCGGCATCAACCCTCTGGATGTTGCAAACGAGGGCAAGGTCATAATGGGTGTCCCCGAAGACGATGCAAACGCCGTTCTTGCGGCAATCAGGGCGACAAAGTACGGGAAGGATGCGGCAATCGTCGGGTACGTCGTCGAGGGCAGGTCCGTTATCATGGAGACCTCCATCGGAGGCGAGCGGTTCATCGAGGCGCCGGTGGGTGACCCGGTCCCGCGAGTCTGCTGACCCGTCATCAGGAGCCATTTTCAGCATACATATATTTTTATTGGCCGATACCGAGTGCTATGGGTATTACTGCTGGTGAACATTGATGGCTCCTCTTCCGGAAATTTCCTACAGGCGTGTGTCGTCATGGGAAACCGGGGAAATTCTTGCGCTCTACCGAACCGGCGGCTGGTGGGATGAGGATGCCGACACCGCCCTTATCCCTGCCCTTATCCGCGGAAGTTATGCCTTTGTCGTCGCTGTTGACAAAAAGACCCTGTCAGCCGTCGGCATGGGAAGAGTGCTCTCCGACGGGATATCGGACGCCTACATTCAGGATGTCGTGGTGCTTCCCGCCTACCGGGGGCACGGCATAGGAAAGGGGATCATCCGGTCGCTGATTGGTATCTGCCATGCAGCGGAGATCGGATGGATAGCACTCATCGCCGAACCCGGGACCGAGACATTTTACCATCCCCTCGGGTTTTCGAGGATGGAGGAATATGTTCCGATGAAATTGGATCAGGAGAAAACAAATGCTCAGCCTCAGTGATTTTCAGCCGGTAACGCTCACTGTCCGGGACCGGATACAGGATCATTTCCAGAAATTTTTGCAGGTGCATAGCGAAAAGAACAGCACCACTCTCATTGCATGGAAGAGCTTTTCGGATTACTCCTACGCATTCATAGAAGACAATCTGGTCATCTCCGCTGAAATTCAGGGCATGCGGCTTTTCCATGCGCCGGTGGGCCCTCGCAAACCGGCAATTCTGGCTGCCGTCCTGCAACTTGCCCGGGGTACCGGGGGTGAGCGCCCGTTCTATATCTTTGACCGTGCCAGCCGGGACTGGTTTGTCCATGAATATCCGGAGATCCCCCTTCGTGCAGAACGCGATTTCTTTGATTATATTTACCTGACCGACGACCTCGCCGACCTGCCGGGAAAACGGTATGTCCGCATACGGCGGCACATCAACAAATTCAACAAGAACTGCAACTACCATATCGAGCGAATCGGCCCGGAAAACATGCAGAAGGTCCGTGAATTTCTCGACAAGTGGTGTGAATGGAAACATTGCGAGGAGAGTGAAGTCCTTGCACATGAGAAGAACGCGATTCTCTTTTGTATCGACCATTTCACCGAACTTGGCCTGGATGGTCTTCTCGTGATTGTCGATGGCGGCATATCGGCGCTCTCGATATTTGACCGGCTCAATGACGACATGGTGCTCGTTCATTTTGAAAAAGGCCTTCCCGACTGCGAGGGGAATTACAAGGTCATCAATATGGAGACGGCCCGTTACCTTAGGGAGAACTACCGGAATACGTTTATCAACCGGGAGTCGGACGTCGGGATACCCGGACTGAGGGAGGCAAAACTCCGCTACTATCCGCATCATTTTGCCGAAGTCTGGTCGGTTGCCGGAAGGGACATTCCGGCCGACCTCTGATGGAGGTACCGGAATCTTTTCCATCTTTCAGGCGTAAGGTGTCACTATGCCTTCAGCTCCGGATCTCATAATAAGAAATGCCCGTATCCCCGGAGGGCGGGTTGTCGATATCAGCATCCATGAAGGCAGGGTGAAGCATGTCGGTGCGGGCGTGGGGGGCGCCGAAAGAACGATAGACGCACAGGGACACCTGTGCCTTCCCGGCGCAATCGACATGCACGTCCATATGCGTGGCGGTGCGCGTCAGTCATATAAAGAGACCTGGGCCACCGGGACCATGAGTGCCGTTGCGGGAGGGGTGACCACCGTCGTTGACCAGCCAAATACCATTCCCCCCCTCACGGGCAGGGAACCATTCCGTGAAAGGGTTGCTGAGGCGACCAGCGGTTCTTACTGTCGTTTTGGGATAAATGGTGCCGTAACTCCCGATGCAGACCTCGCGGGGCTCTGGGAGGAGGGCGCTCTCGCGTTTGGGGAGACCTTTGCCGCACCCTCCAGCTATGGAGAGGCTATCGGAGAAGATGACCTGAAAATTTGCCTGGAACAACTTCGCGGGCTGGATGCCCTGGTTACTATCCACTGCGAAGATGTCCGGGACGGGAGGGACCTGAATCTTGCGATGCACAGTGAACTTCGCTCCGGAACCGGTGAGGCTGCGGCGGTGCAAAAGCTCTGTGCGCTCCTGTCTGCCGGGCCGCGTTCCCATTTCTGCCATCTCTCCTCAGATGCATCGGTCCGTGCGGCGTGCACATCCTTTGAAGTCATGCCCCATCATCTCTTTTTATCACAGGAGCTCTTTGCTGCAGACGATGCCCATGGGAAGGTGAACCCGCCGCTGCGCACGGAACAGGAACGCAAAGCTCTCTGGAGTGCGTGGGAAAAGATTCCTGTCATCGCATCAGATCATGCCCCGCATTCAGATGCTGAAAAATCCGGACTGTTTGAAGCGGCCCCGGCAGGGCTGCCGGGTGTCGAGACGATGGTCCCGCTTCTTCTCAGGGCAGTGTACGCCGGACGGTGCAGCCTAGCATCGGTGCTGCAGAAAGTTGTCATGCGCCCGGCGGCAATCCTCCGCATTACGCCGCCTGCGTTCACCCCCGGCGCGCCAGCCGATTTTGCGATATATCCAAAGGAACCTGAAAAAATATCTGCAGAGCATCTGCACAGCCGGGCCGGGTGGACGCCGTATGAGGGCATGGAGGGGGTCTTTCCCCGCATCGTCACCTGCAACGGCATGGTAATTTATGAACAGGGCCAGGTTATGTTTGGCGCCGGTGAGTGGGCCAGGGGGCAAGGGTATAAGAGGAGTCATGAGAAATAAGTACTGCCGATATAGCGCTTTTATAGGTCCCCGGGTGATCGATTGGCAGAGCCTGGAAGTGATCCATGGGACAACCCAATTGCGCGACAGGCCGCCCGGCAATGGGTTAAGCAGGTGACGGACGGCGCATGCCACGAATGATCTGTGCTGTTAATGCCGGGCTACATAACCTTCTCTTACTATGGCTGCCATTGATGATGCAATAACCGCCGAGGAAGGCGGGTTTGTTCTTACCCTTGACGTTTCCGCAGGGAGTAAAAAAGAACGTTTTCCCGCGGGATTTAATGAATGGCGAAGTGCCGTTCAGATTCAGATCAAAGCGCCCGCTATAGAAGGGAGGGCGAACAAGGCCATCGTCGAACTCATTGCATCGGAAACAGGATTGAAAAAAAAAGATATCATGATCCTGAGCGGCGCCACATCCACCATAAAGCGGGTACGCATCAGGGGATGTACTCCCGAAGGCATGGCGGCCTTTCTTGCCGGGCGTCTCTGATCCCAAGGCCCGATTCTATCTGACAAATTCGCTTCAATCCATCAAAATACGTATTTGGCGCCATTTCCGGGATTTCCATCTGTTTAAATAGTAGGAATTCAAGTATCTCATTGCCTATGTACGGATTGACACGATTATTCAACGGCATAGCACCGATGTACTCATCAGGAGGATTATTTCATGCATTTACAGGATACAACAAAGTATCTCATTCACCAAACAATCGAAATCGAGGGGGTAGTGGAGAAGTCCGATGTAATTGGCGCGATATTCGGGCAGACTGAAGGTCTGCTCGGTGACGAACTGGACCTGCGGGACCTGCAGAGAACCGGCAGAATAGGACGCATCGATGTCCAGATAACTGCGCGAAGAGGCATCACGAAAGGGAGCATTTTCATTTCATCCTCCCTCGACAAGGCGGAAACGGCAATTCTTGCCGCATCGCTTGAAACCATCGAACGGGTCGGGCCATGCACCGCGATATTCGTTGCCGAACGAATAGAGGATATCAGGGTGACCAAGAGGCACACCATCATGGAACGGGCAAAAGAACTGCTCATCGAGTCCTTTGATGAGGGGTCGATTGACACTGCCGATATCCTTGATGCGGTGCGGGAATGTTCACGTATTGAAAAGGTCGTAGAAATCGGAGAGGAGAAGCTTCCGGCAGGACCAAATGTCGTGGATTCTGACGCAATAATTGTTGTCGAAGGGAGGGCCGATGTCATCAATCTTCTCCGGTACGGCATCAAGAATGCTGTAGCAGTGGAAGGGACCCACATCCCCCCGACTATCATCGATCTCTGCAAGAGAAAGACAACAACGGCGTTCTTTGACGGGGACCGCGGAGGCGACCTCATCCTCCAGGAACTTGTGCAGGTGACCGATGTTGACTATGTTGCCATTGCACCGCGGGGGCTTTCCGTTGAGGACATGTCCCGTAAGGAGATCATAAAACCTCTGCGCAACAAGGTGCCGATCGAATTCATCCTTGATGCAAAGGGTTCGATTAATGAAGAAATGTACCACCAGCGCCTGCACGCATCAGAGGAGGCAGCGCGAAGAACCGCGGTAGAAAGGGCAGGAGCAACCGCACGTGAGGACAGACCCGGGACGATGGGCTGGCATATGGCACAAGTTCGTGGGCAGCACACGGCACGCTTCCTTGATGCGGAGTGCGCCATGATCGATGAAGCTGATGCGGATCTCGCCGAAGAGACGCTCAAATCGCTCAATGCAAAGATTCACAGTCTCATCATCGATCGTCCGGTGGACCAGAAGTTGCTTGATCAGGCATTTGCCGAACACATCGGGGTTATTGCCGCACCGGAGTTTTCCAACATCGTAAAAAAGCCCGTATCGATCAGCCTGGTAAAATTCGGCTGATCCCCTTTTGCTGCCATTACCGATTCTGTTGCCGGCAGCTGCATCTGGTATTCCGGTATTCACTGCATCTTCATGCGAGTACATGGCATCATGATGAGAAATGTTCATAACTACCTTTTCTTTACCAATACCGCCTCCAATACCTTAAAAATCACGCATGGACAATAGTACTGCAGCGCAATGCTAAGGACGCGGAGTGGTTGGTGTGCATAAAGAGGAATTAATTAAGCTTCACAAGATTATGGCCGAGATTAAGGACAGTTTTGAGGCAGCAAATCCGGATTACGACTTCTCGGATTATTATGCCCTGAAGATTGATCCGAGCCAGGTGCATAAGAGCAAGATGGAGCACAAACATGCAATTTTTGTTCTTGGCAGGGATATCGCAGAAATAATGGCGGATTCGGAGCCGTCTGCGTCCAAGCGGATTTCTGCCAGAATGGACGAACTGGCCCGCAAAACGCAGAAAGAAATTGATTATTTATCCTGATTTTTCATATTTTCATTTTCCCGGATGAGGTAGTCTGCAAGGAGTTCCGGGATGGGTGCGGTCATGCAGTGCCAGTTGGGTGTACCGTTCACTTCCAGCACGGTATAGGAACCATGGTGGTCGAGAAGATCAACACCACAGTAGTCAATCTTCATCGCACGAGCAGCTGCAGAGGCAATCTCAGCCATTTTTGGCGGAATTGTTTCGAGTGCGATGCCACAGCCCCCCTGGTGGATGTTATGGGCAAATGAGTCGGAAGTGCGCATTATGGCGCCGACCGCCGTTCCGTCAATAACGAACACCCGGTAATCACGGTCATTTGCAATGTATTGCTGGATATAATAGGGGCCTTCTTCAAGTTCGCTGATCTCGGTGAACGGAAAAATGCCGTTGCCGTCATAGCCGTAGAGCGGTTTATACACCGCGGTCCCGTACTTCTCCAGGAACGCCGCCACCTCATCCAGGGAAGCGGTAAATTTTGTAGCAGGAGTGGGAACGTTCTCCTGCATCATCCGTGCGGTGGTCTGGGCTTTGCTCGCACATGCAGCGATTGCCGAGGGGCTGTTGACGACCCGGTTCGAGAGAGCGAGTGCACTGATCACTTCAAACTGCACCAGGTCCTGCCGGATGCCGCAGACCCAGATGATGTCCCGGGAAACCTCATTGGAAAACGGGTCGACCGCACTGAGGTCAAGCTCGGTAAAATCTGCATTTCTCTCCTCAAGCGCGGCAATGACCATGCCGGTGGAGTCGTCTCCCGGGGTATCCGTTGGTTTTCTGACGATCCGTATCATGACTTCTTTCCTCGCACCATAGTGTTCTCCCGCCGACAGCAGGTCCTTAAATGGAGTTACACCGGCCTGAATATGTATCAACCGATACTGCCCTAAAAAAAGATGGCGATATTAGTCGATGGTGTCCGGATCGATGATCGGGTCTTTCTGGGTGATGGGTTGTGCATAATCATTCCAGACCTTTTCACGATAGACCGGCCCGGAGTTATAGGTGCAGAAGGGGATGAGTTTCCCGTCGGGTGTCGCATAATGGATGCAGCACCGCTGGACACGGGCAGTATCATAGTTGTAATTGTCCATGAAGTGCATGGTCCCGATGAAAAGGGCATTCCAGTGGAAATCACGAAGGGCGCTGAAGTCATGCTTTACCAGTGTCTGGGCGATGATCTTCCAGAACATGGTTGTGCTGCTTATTTTATCGTTCTTCAGTGATGTGCGCATATCGTTTATCCCCTCGATAAGCGTCTTGTATTTGTTGATGGACCCATCGTCCTGGTGCAGTTTGTCCGCCATCTGGTTGATGGCCTGGAAAAATCCGTCCACATCGATCATTTCATTGATGGGAGTGATCCCGTCAGCGGTGACAAACCCATAGGTTGCCGCACCGCAGTGCTGGTGGGTGGTGAATCTGACCTGGGGGGCGCCGGTATAGGTCTCGACAAGATCCGAAAACGGGATGACACACGGCACGGGATAGAAGTATTCCTTTTTGAGCACTCCTCCGGTCTGGTCTTCGATACGCTGCATAAGGTCGGGGATGGTGACACGTTCGCGTTCGATATCATCCTCGCTCGCTGCACCGGTGAAGGCGACGGGCTGGAAGTTCACCCCGCGGACCACCTGGATGTTGTCTGCGGCAAAACGGATAATATCACCCACCTCGTGGTCATTGCGGCCATTGATGATGGTCGGAACAAGAACGATCCCAAGGTTGACCTTGCGGCAATTCTCCAGCGCCCTGAGGCTGATTTTGATCATGTGGTTTGTCTCACGGGTGACGCCGTCAAAATGCAGGTAGACGGTGTTTGTTCCTGCATCGACCATCTTCCTTGCGTATTCCGGATCCTGTGCCAGCTTGATGCCGTTTGTTGCAACCTGCACCTGACCAAATCCCATCTCTTTGGCCTTTCTGATAATGGCAAAGAGGTCGTCGCGCATCGTAGGTTCGCCCCCGGAAAACTGAACAGCAGGCGCAGGCACCGGTTTCTGGTCCCGCAGAAGCCGGAGCATGGCGACAATTTCGTCGAAGGTCGGCTCATAGACATACCCGCAGGCACGTGCATTGGCAAAGCAGAAATCGCAGTCCAGGTTACAGCGGTTGGTCAGGTCAATATTTGCAAGGAGGGTTCCCGACTTATGATTGCTGCAGAGTCCGCAGTCGAGCGGGCATCCATCGGCTGCTTCGAACTGTGGATTATCTATTCCGTGCCCTATACTTTCGAAGAGATCGAATTTTTTGTACATCTCTGCATCCGACCAGTAGAGGTGCCTGAATACGCCATGCTCGGGACATGTACGCTCAATAAAGATCTGCTCCTTATCTTCGAGTATCTCGGCAGGCAGGACTTTGCCGCAGACCGGGCAGAGGCTGTTTGTTTGCTTGATTACCATGATCATCACGAATTGAAAGAACGTTAATTAATCTCTTCATTATCCCATCAGTGTAATAAAATTTATTTTTGCAACAAATCTACTCAATAACTCCATAATTCGATACCTTAATCTTTTCCTTTATTCCAATATTCTGCTCATTGGAGGTTTATTCCATTCAATTAACCGAGATTCTCGTACCCCTTGCCATTGCATTCTGGATAATGGTTCCGGCATACCTCCCGAATTCGTCCGCGGCGGTGTTCGGGGGAGGCCGCCCGATTGACGGAGGGCGGGCTTGGTCGGACGGCCGTAGAATATTTGGCGATGGAAAGACCTGGCGTGGGCTATGTGGGGGCATTGGGGCAGGAATAGCTATTGGTTTTGTTCAGATGGGTCTGGAATCCATATTCGGGTGGGAGTATCTCACCCCCCTCTCGGTGTTCCTCCTTGCGGCCGGTGCTCTCTTGGGGGATTTGACAAAAAGTTTTTTCAAGCGGAGGCTGAACAAAAAACGTGGTGAGCAGTGGCTTATTGCCGACCAGTATGATCTGGTGGCGGGGGCCTTTGCTCTTCTGCTCCTGTTCAACCCGGAGTGGGTAGTTGCGACGATAACTCCAATGATCGGCCTCTGGATCATCATCCTTACCCCTTTACTTCATCGTGGAGCAAATATTATCGGATATCTGATTGGAATCAAGGATGTACCATGGTAACGAATATACAAGAGCTTCTGATTGAGTCGGGAGCTATCCGTTTCGGAGAATTTACTCTCGCATCGGGTGCGAAGAGTACCTACTATGTGGATATTAAAACGGCAGTCACAGATCCCTGTCTTCTCGAGGCCATCGGGACTGCGATCGCGGGTGCTGCCGATTTTGAAGTGGTTGCAGGGGTGGCGGTCGGTGCGGTGCCGATTGCGGTTGCAACCTCCCTGTCTTCAGGAAAACCGTATGCGGTCATCAGAAAATCCGGGAAAGGGTATGGCCTTTCGGAGATGATCATCGGGGATGTTGCCGGAAAGAAGGTGCTGCTCGTTGAGGACGTGACCACTTCCGGGGGGAGCGTTCTGTACGGGATAGAGGCACTCAGGCGTGCCGGCGCGACCGTCGTCGGCGTGGTTACGGTGGTGGACCGGGAACAGGGTGCACGGGGCGCTCTTGCAGATATTGGCGTACCGCTGATACCCCTGGTCAGTATCTCCGAGATTCTTGGCTGATAACAATCTTTTAGCAGTCTGGGAAGTATATATGGATATGAAGATTCTTGTTGTGGGTGGAGGGGGCAGAGAGCATGCTCTCACGGAGGCACTCTCCCGCAGCAGTAATATTACTATCTGTTCTGTGATGTCCAGGAAAAACCCTGGCATTGCCGCTCGATCCGAAGAGATCTGTCTTTGCAGGGAAACAGATGTACCGACGGTCGTTGCGTTTGCAAAAGAATGCGGTGCCATGTATGCGGTCATCGGACCTGAGGCACCCCTTGAAGCGGGTCTTGCGGATGCGCTTGAAGCCGAAGGCATCTCCTGTATCGGCCCGACGCGCGAGGCAGCCCGGATAGAGACGGATAAGGAATTCTGCAGGAACCTGATGAAGGAATATGCTATCCCCGGATGTCCGGAATTTGCTGCTTTCCATGATGTCGATGCCGCGTGCGCCTATCTCGAGGCGTCGGGGCGTGAATATGCGATTAAACCTATTGGTCTGACCGGCGGCAAGGGGGTAAAGATCATGGGAGAGCATGTAGGTCTGGAGGGGGCAAAGGAGTATATCCGTGAGATCGGCGGTGACGTCGTCCTCGAAGAGCGGCTGGTTGGGGAGGAGTTTACGCTCATGACCTTTGTCGATGGAGAGCACGTTGTACCGATGCCGCTTGTTCAGGACCACAAACGCGCATACGAAGGCGACGAAGGGCCAAATACCGGTGGTATGGGTTCATATTCCATGCCGGACCACATGCTCCCCTTCGTCACAGAGGATGATTATCGCCGGGCGGTCGGAATCATGGAAGGCATCCTTGTGGCAATGAGGGCGAAGGGCCTTGTCTACAAGGGATTTTTATATGGCCAGTTCATGGTCACCGCACATGGGCCGATGGTCATCGAATTCAATGCCCGCTTTGGTGATCCCGAGGCAATGAATCTTCTTACCCTGCTCTCATCGGACTTCGGCAGGATTGTCACAAAGATTTCCTCGGGGACACTCGGGCCGGACGACGTCTCTTTCCTGCACAAGGCTTCCGTCTGTAAATACCTGGTCCCTGAAGGATACCCGGACCATCCGCAGGGGGGGATGGAGATCACCGTTGGAGACTATGGGGATGCCGTGCTCTACTATGCCAGTGTCGTGGATGAGGGGGGTTCGCTCTTTACGCAGACCTCCCGCACGCTGGCATTTGTCGGTCTGGGGGACACGCTGGAGGAGGCAGAACAGATTGCGGAGCGTGCGGCCGCATCGGTCTCCGGTGCTGTCCGGCACCGCACCGACATCGGCACCCGTGCAGTGCTCGAGCGCCGCATGGAGCATATGAGGGAGATCCGATGAAGAAAGACATCGTTTCAATTCTGGATCTGACTGAGGCTGAGTTTCATCAGGTGATCGATCTTGCCGTGCGTCTCAAGGAACAACGTGCATTGGGGCAGAACCATTCCCTCGGGAAACGGTATACCCTTGGAATGATCTTTGAGAAGGCATCCACCCGCACCCGGATCTCCTTTGAAGTCGGGATGTTTGAACTGGGAGGGCACGCCCTCTTTTTAAACCCGCATGATATGCAGCTTGGCAGGGGGGAAATTATCGAGGATACTGCAAAGGTTCTCTCCCGGTATCTCTCGGCAGTCATGATCCGATCAAAGAGCCATGATACGGTCAAAGAGCTTGCGATGCATGCATCCATACCCGTGATAAACGGCCTCTCCAGTCTTGAGCACCCCTGCCAGATCCTTGCGGATGTCATGACGATGAGGGAGCGGTTCGGGTCGCTCGAGGGGCTGCAGGTCGCCTGGGTAGGCGACGGGAATAATGTATGCAATTCTCTCATCCTTGCATCTGCTCTTGCCGGTTACAGCATCCGAATTGCGACGCCGGACGCATTTGCACCCGATGCAACCGTCCTTTTGAAGGCCGATGAGATTGGAGCCTCCTATACCATCTGCGGCACTCCGGCAGAGGCAGTACGGGGTGCAGATGTCGTCTATACCGACACCTGGGTGTCCATGGGCGATGAGGAAGAAAAGGAGAAACGGCTCAGGGCATTCGAGGGCTATTGTGTCGATGAAGAACTGGTATCCATGGCGGCAGATCGTGCCATAGTCATGCACTGTCTTCCCGCACACAGGGGCGAGGAGATCACCCCCGGTGTCATTGACGGGGAGCAGAGTGTCGTCTGGGACCAGGCTGAAAACCGGTTGCACGCCCAGAAGGCTCTTCTGTCGCTGCTGCTGGAAAGATAACCCTCTTTTTTAATAATCCAGTATTTTATTGAAGTCAAGGATATCCGGGCTGCCTTCACGCCGGGCCGTCTCGATTGCAGAGATGATCTCTTCCAGTATCTCATTCTCTGTGGGCGGCTGTGTTCCCTGGAGCAGGCTTCCCAGTGGCTTTAAATGATATATTTTATGTTGGAGGCGAACATCGCGGTGTCCCACGACAGCAACGAATGAATTGCATTTGTTGTCAAATGTGAGAGAAATTATGTTATCAACATTGACATAGTTATCTTCCGTTGACAGTATCCACACCATTGATGAATACTTGCACAAAAATGGATATCAATCTGTTGGATTGATTTTAAAAAGGATAATTATTGTTTTTCATCCCCGGAATCACTAATAAATTCCTGGAGACGGGTATAAAGGAACTCTTCAACCTTTTTCACTGTCTTCAGGTCTCCCCGGAATGCGAGAAGTTCGCGTGCGTCGCCATCCATATTGGCAAAATACATTTTTTGCGGGCGGGACACGATCTCAACATCAAACTTCTCGTTGATTTCGTAGATGATTCTTCTTGGAACCCCGGGGGGGACCAGTAGGTCAAATTTTTCTTCGGTATCGTCTGTCATGGTCATCCTCATTTTCCAATTTTCATTCTTCTGCCCATAATGCATGGCCCGCCGCGGACACCCCCGATGGGTTCTTTGGGTTTTCCAAGGGAAAGCATGCATCTTCCCATCAGTGCTGCTCCACGGGCAAGTCCGTCATCGACGAAGAGGATATGATCATCCGGGTTATCGAAAAGACCCCTCTCCTTTATCCCTTCCAGGATAATTTCTGGTTTTCTTCCAGAAATTGCTGCACGGCCGGTAAACCCTATCGATGCATTTCCCGGCACCAGTCCCTGGTCTGCGGCCACATCGATAAGGCGGAGGGCCATCCGGGCGCATACGTGGTCGATTACCTGCGTGAGTACATCTTTTCCGTGATTCTTATAGATATCATGACCGATTTCATTCAGGTCCTTTTCCCCGTCGAAGTTAATGCCTGCGTCACATCCTATCATCGCAATACCGGATTCCATGGCAATATCAGCCCGCACCGGTACCCTGCCAAAATGATCCCGTTCCGGGGGGACGATGCGGATATCCACGACTTCGTGGATCTGGTCTTCATAATCTTTTATCAGGGAGGTTTTTTTCCTTGAAAGACCCCCGACAATGCTTTTTTCTCCGAAGAGGTCGAGTGCCGTGCCTTTTCCTTCCTGCACGAGGCCCGTCCCCCTGACCAGCGCATCGGGAATTGCCCCCGCAAGACCACAGAAGTTTCCGACTGTGCGTGCGAACGGGTATTCGTCTTTCGGGTCTACATCGCTGGTGATCCTCCCGTCAAGGGTTGTTCCGAAATCGATCGAGAGGCACGGGTTCCTGAAGTCCACACTGGTCCACTTTGCACCTTCCTTAATGCCCGCCATCGCGAGTTCCCCTTCCATTTCATTGGCGACCATCTCAACCCCGGAGGAACCGATCGGCGGTGTCACCCCCGCTACCGTTCCGCAGAAGGTCACCTTGTCAGCATAGCTGAAATTTTGAAGTTTTTGGGGGAGATTTTCCTTGGACATGGGCGGCGTCATCTTCTTCGGGGGAACGCCTGCCATAAGGCACCCGTTCGCAAGTGCTTTGACAAAATCACCAATCTGGTCGGGAGAGTCCATTGCCGCAACGACCCCCGTTGAACGGACCACAAAATCCAGATCGTCCTTGATTGAGAGGCCGGCATCCTTATGGCATTTGATGAGCGCGTCCCTGACGAGTTCGGCCACTGATTCCTTGGTGATGGGGGTCCCGACGAGCGTTGCACCAAAGATCTCTTCACCTGGTTTGGGGAGCCTGACATCACGGCTCATGCTGACGGTTTTATGGATGACGTAGGAGCGGCCGGTTTCCAGGTTCGTTCCCGTCAGAATGCATTTTGTAGTAGTATTTCCCATCTCGACTGAAGCGACTATGAAATATGGGACTGACCGGTATTCGGGTTTCTGGAGGCCCGCACCATGGCCGACCATGGGTGGTGGGGGGCTTTCCACTATATTTGGTGACGGTTTTTTAAACCTGTCAAAAAAGGCACACATAATAGTCGATAATCATCTGTGCAAGTTATAGCTTTTCATTTAGGACATATGTTGCCGAGGGGCAATCACCATTCAGTCATTGGCATCCATGCAGGCGAAGGTATACTCGATCTGATCATGGGGGAAATTCCCGGCGAACAGAAAAAAGAATTATTTTTTATGATACAGGCGGGCCTGAAATCCGTAATAGGCGGAAAATCCGACCGCATCATTCTGGTCAATAGTCGTGCTCTCAAATGAGACGAGATCGTCAGAGTAGATTGCCTCGTCGGAACTGCGTCCTGCAACGGTGACACATCCCTTATAAAGGATGAGGTCGATCTGACCGTTGATCCGTTCCTGCGTCTTGTCGATAAATGCCGTAAGGGCCCAGAACAGCGGCTCATCGATGAGTCCCATGTACCCGAGTTCGGACCATTTGTCATCGACAATGTTTTTGAAATATAGTTCCTGGCGGGTCAGAACCAGCCGTTCCAGGTCGGCATGTGCCTTCAGGAGGACCGTTGCGGCAGGGTGCTCATAAATTTCACGTGCCTTGAGACCGAGGATACGATCTTCTATCATATCGTTCCTGCCGACCCCGTGCTTTCCGGCAATTTCATTGAGTTTTCTCATCAGTTCATAGCCGGAGAGGTTCTCGCCGTTCAGGGAGACGGGCACGCCCTTCTCGAACCCGATGGTGATCTCCTCGGGGATATCCGGCGCTTCTGTCGGTGCGACGGTCCAGGCGTAGATATCATTGGGGGGGTGAAATGCAGGGTCTTCCAGGCGTCCACCCTCGATGGAGCGGCTCCAGCAGTTCTCATCGATGCTGTACGGCTTCTCCTTGACCACGGGGACCGGAATGCCGTGCTCTGCGGCATAATCCATCTCCCACTCGCGTGTCAGGTTCATCTCACGCATCGGGGCGATTATCTCGAGCCCTGCCTTTCTGAAGATAAAGTCAAAACGCAGCTGGTCGTTTCCTTTTCCGGTGCACCCATGGGCAACCGTGGATGCGCCTTCCTTTCGTGCAATGGCGACGATCTCCTCGGCGATAAGGGGGCGGGCGAGTGCGGTCCCCATCGGATATCCCTCATATGACCCGTTTGCCTTGATCGAGGGAAAGAGCTGCTCTTCTACAAATCTCTCACGAATATCGATGGTATAGTGTGTATCTCCGATCAGCTCTCCTTTTCGGGTTGCCTCCGCGATATCGGCTTCGGGCTGCCCGACGTCGACAGCGACGGTGATGACTTCATCATAACCATAGTGTTCCTTTAACAGGGGGACGCAGATTGACGTATCCAGTCCGCCGGAGAATGCAAGTATGACTTTACCTTTTCCCATGGTGCTTTCCTCAGATGTGATGAGTACAGTGCATTATATCATGTGCGGGAAGTGCAATAAATGGATACGCCTGTTCCCGTTGCATATTCTCATGCACAGAATCGTATCACCCGAAAGCCACGTGATGCGTGCCCCTGTCTCGTGCCACGGGCAGGGAACCCGGGAATGAGGATGGTGATCCCTTTCCCGTGCATTAAGGAGGACAGACGGGGAAAAAGGGGAGCCTGATAGTATTATATCTGGTAAACGGTGGTCTGGAATTTTTTGCCTGAAATAAAGGCCTGGCCGATTTCCTCGCCGATACGGTAATATTTCTTTCCCCGTGGGTCATACAGGATCGGATCCATAAGCCCGGGAACCGGGTTGCCGTCTTCATCAAGTATCTCCTCGTCTGCAAGGATGCCGACAATCTCCCCTATGACCTGGAGGTGGGAGCCGAGGGATACGGTTTTGACCATCCTGCATTCCAGGGCAAGAGGAAACTCTTCTACCATGGGTGCGTGCACGTCTGGTGCCGGGGTCATCGTAAGGCCGCATATCGTTGGTTTGTCAATATTGCGGCCGGATACTATCCCGAAATAATCCACCTCAGCAACAAATGAAGCGGAAGGAATGTTGATGGTGAACTCCTCCCTCTCAAGCAGGTTTTCGTAGGTATAGCGTGACTCGCGAACGGAGAAGGCCACACAGGGCGGTGCTGAACAGCAGACCCCTCCCCAGGCTGCGGTCATTGCGTCGGCCCGTTCTTCGTGATCATAGCTGCCGATAACAAGGAGAGGAAGCGGAGAAAGAACCGGTCCTGTACCGATCATTTTTTTCATACACTACCATACCGGCATATCCCTTTTCTTTTTTTGGGTAGGAAAGGGGGATGAAATGCAGGTCTGGATGCGGGCACCCTCTGTTCTATTCAAGTGAAAGGGTGAGATGTCACGGGAAGGGTATCATGTACTATGACAGTGAAATCAGGTGCACCAGACTACAATTCGGGGCGGCTGCGGCTTCGTGCTGCAAAGCTGCCCCTTTCCTGCGAAGATCCTCTTTTTTATATTCGCCTTCTCATTGTGTATCTCATTTTCTGGCATCATGTAAACTATGCGTAGAATTCGGCCGGATAAACGAATCCATTAAATAGTGGTATTTCGTATTGGGGGTAGTGATGGAAATGCCTCATGGGAAGTTTGAAATTTACCGGGACCGGTCAGGGGAGTATCGATTCAGATTAAAAGCGGCAAACGGGCAGACGATTGCAATAGGGCAGGGATATTCATCCAAGGCGTCGTGCATGAAAGGGATTGCAAGCATTCGGAAAAATGCACCTGAAGCCGAAGTAATTGAAATCGAGGTATAGGTCCCGGTGGGGGGGATCGATACCTATGCGGATAGTCTTTTTTGAATGCTCTATTCTGGAATATGATGTTTTTGTATAACTTCAAAAATATTCGTAGTCTAAGATAATTAATTACCGGTTCCGGTGTATCTATCATCAGAGATGGATGTTCCATCAAATGGTGAATATGATGCATGACAAATCCCTGGTGATAGTCGTTGCGGTATGCGGGATTCTTGCTGCCGCTATTGTCGGTTATACCCTCTTCAATAATGAACAGCCCGGTGAAGCAAGTGAGATCCCGGGCATGCTGGTCCTCTCTTCTCCCGGCGAGGTGCAGTCGTATCTCTCCCAGAACGAACCTGCCTGGGACAAGTCCCCGGTGATGATGGTGGAGGATGGATTGCGCGGCGGGGCCGTCTATGAGGCGGCCGGCACCGGCGCCCCCGTCCCTGCTCCGATGTCCACCAAAGGCCTTGCCGACAGCATCAATTCGGCGGACGGTGCGGACTACTCGACCACGAATATTCAGGTCGCGGGGGTCGATGAACCGGATTTCATAAAAAACGACGGTAAATACCTGTATATCATCGACAACGGCGACCTTGTGATCGTCGATGCCTACCCTGCGGGGAAGGCGGCCGTCCTCTCCCGGACGCCCATAGAGGGGGCTCCCTCGGAACTCTTCCTTGAGAACAACCGGATTGCAGTGTTTACCCGCGTGCATGAAAATGTCTACCACACCCCCGGAGGGAGTGCGGTGCCGGTTCCCTATGGAAGAGGGCTCACCAGAGTCCTGGTCTATGACATCCGGGACCGGAGCAGCCCCGAGCTTCTCCGCTCGCTCTCGGTCAGCGGCCAGTATTATGACGGGCGGATGATCGGCACCACCGCATATTTGATCACCAGTGAGTCGGTCTCCTGCCGCGACAGTCCGGTCCCGATGCCGCTCGTCATGGACAGGGCGGACGTCGTCTTTGCTCCACCGGTGCACGCTCCCGAAGTGGCGCCTTACTGGTCCTATGTCTACCATACCGCGATGTCGTTTGATATCCGGGACGGTGAGCCGCTGGACGCGGAGTCCTTCCTGCTGGGATATGACACCACCCTCTACGCCTCGACGGAGAATATGTTCCTCGCGTACACGAAGGGCGCTGACTATGAGCCGGTCCGTTCTTCCTGGACGCAGGTGGACGGTCGTCCCACAGAAGAGACCATCCTTCACCGTTTCAGTCTGGACGGCGGGGAGATCACCTACAAGGCAACCGGGGATGTTCCCGGGGCCCTTCTCAACCAGTTCTCCCTCGACGAGTACCTGGGCAACCTCAGGGTCGCCACCACCTTCGGCACCGCAGGTCCCGCGGGATGGACCACGTACAACAATGTCTACGTGCTGGGCGCCGACCTCGAACTGAAGGGGAAGCTGGAACGTCTCGCCGCCGGTGAACGCATCTACTCCACCCGCTTCGTAGGCGACCGCCTCTACATGGTCACCTTCAAACAGATGGACCCGTTCTTTGTGATCGACCTTGCCGACCCCGCCACCCCCGCGGTCCTCGGCGAACTGAAGATCCCCGGCTACTCCGACTACCTGCACCCGTATGATGCGACGCATATCATCGGCATCGGCAAGGAGACCGAGGTCAGCCAGTGGGGCGGTGTGACGGCACAGGGCCTCAAGCTTGCGCTCTTCGATGTTGCCGATGTGAATAACCCGCGCCAGCTCGACAAGGTGGAGATTGGGATGGCGGGCACGGATTCCGAGGCCCTCCGGGACCACCGGGCGTTCCTCTTTGATTACGCCCGTCATCTCCTCGTCATCCCGGTGAGCGAGGTCGTGAAGGTGCCGGTCTACAAAAACGGGTACGCATCCTACACGACGGATTACCGGGAAGGGGCCTATGCCTTCACCGTGACCCCGGAGAACGGGTTTATCCTCAGGGGCAGGGTGAATCAGGGTGACCCCGGCGATGAGAAGGTGGGGTACGGATGGTACCGTGATGCCGTCCGGCGTTCGCTCTTCATCGAGGACGCCCTGTACACCATCTCTCCGTCCAGGATTGTAATAAGCGACCTCAATGATCCGAACGAGCGAATCGGAATAATTCCGCTTGGCCGGTCCATGTATCCTGATACGTACGGGGGCGGGTACTACCCTCTCCCCGGATAGTCCCGTTCTCTTTTTTTCCCTCGTCCTGGTACGAGAAGGCGAAGCCGACTTCCCGCCACGCCTTTGCCAGCAGGCGTCCGTAATAGGCATGGTCGGGCGTTCCCGCCCGCCAGGCCGGGTCGACGGCATGGCATGCCGCATCCCTGACGACGTATTCGACCTCCATGCCGGGGGAGAGGGAAATTCCCGCGTCCCGGTAGGCGGAAACCGCCCCTGCGGAGAGGCCGTTTTTTTCGTACCGGATCTTTGAGAGGCGCCGGCGGATGACAAATGCCTCCGGCGGCGCGTCCAGAAGGCCGTCGAGGTACCGGCGGTACACCCCCACAACTTCGTCCCTGCGGGCGGCAAGGAGCTCGGGCGTCCGGGCCCCCTCCATCACGGCAAAGCACGCCTCCTGCATCTCCCTGACATACGGGGGGGTGTCTTTCCGGCGTGCCATCACCCCCCGTATCTTCATCCGGCCGCCGGCAAGTCTCCCGTAGTAGTTCGCATACGAACCGCTCCCGTCGTTTGCGGGGAGAAAGACCAGCCAGTCGTAGACCTCCGCTTCGGTGGGGATCTGCGTTGCGTCCTCGATGGCGGCCTTCAGGTCGGAGGCATCCACCCCTTCCACCCAGAGGCAGTCAACGATGCCGTGGAGGACGGGGTAGCCCATCGCGTCGGCCAGATCCATGGCCGACGTGAGGATCCCGGATGACAGCGAGGTGATCTTCTCATGCATCTCGATTCTCCCGAACTTTGCGTTTTTGTAGCCGGTGTACCCGAAGCACGTAACAAGCATCCATTTGAGAATGGCATCCATCCCGGCGTACAAGGGATCGGCCTTCTTCAGTTGTTTTGTCCGGTACCTGAACTGCAGGAGCGGTTCTATGACGGACGGCAGGAACCCCGCCCGCTCCGGGTGGGCGAGCGTTTCCGGGGAGATGTTGTACCGGACAATGATCGAGGGGTAAAAGGAGGTGAAATCGATCTGGGTCACCCCGGCATGGATGGCGGGGTCCGGCTGGAGGATGGTCCCCCCGCGGTAATCGAGCCGGACGTCCTTACAGCACCGTGGGGCCTCCGCATCGGCTTTCCTGAAGGGAATGGCAATACCCTGCGCAAGCGCCCGTGCGATCTCGTAGCGCGAGACGATGGTGCCGGGGGAGAACCTGCTGGTCAGGTTCGGGGAGAGCCCGGTGAGGCGGGAGGCGAGAAAGACACCTTCGAGGCCCCCCTTGCGGTAGATGAAGCTTGCATCGGTATCGATGAGGACCCGCCCTTCCGGGATGACCGCCGCGGGGCGGTGCATCATCTGGCCGTAGCTGATGTAGGATTTCTCACCAAGGGTGCGATAGCGCCCGGTCCGGCTCAGCGCGAGCCGGATACCTGCTTTTTCACTGGCACGAAGGAGGGTGTCCGCCCACCCGTCCACCCCGTGAAAGAGGAGGAGGTCGGGGTCTTCGTCGCCGATGACGGAGCAGAGGTCCACCACGACCTGCGTTTCGCTCCTGCCGCGGACCTCCCTCCTCCTGCTGCCGGTGACGGTCACCGCATCCAGCCTTCCTCCCCGCCCCGGCCGTCCGGCCGGTTGTACCCGGAGCACGGACAGGGGATGGTCTATGTCGGTGGAAAACGGGGTCCCGCCTCCCGGACTGCACGGCACCCTCCCGTTCCCCGCAAAGTAGAGCTGTTCGGTCCGCACATCGGCATTGTACAGGTGCAGGCCATATCCTGCCTGTTGTTCCAGTGCTTCGGCAACGGGAAGCCCTCCATGGATGCGGTAGCCGTCATGCATCCCGTAAACGGTCCTGAACCGGCACGGTTCGGCGCCATGGCGGTCGATGAGTTCGCCGATGACCATCTCGTTGCGGGAGGGGTCGTCAAAGGCGGCAAGAAAGGTGTGGGAGAACGGTTCGCTGATGCAAACGGTCCTCCCCTCCTCCTTCGCCCAAAGCTCGATGGTGCCCTTACGGAGGGCAATATCAAAGATCCACGGATGCATGATGCCTCCCCTCCATCCCGGAGGCATGCGGTTTTGGCTGGTACGCGGGACGGGTGCAGGCGCGCCCCCTCTCCTTCGTCTCCGGGTCCCGTATGCGGACAACGGTTGTTGCCCAGGGCAGCATCTGCCTGAGATGGTCATCCGTCCGGGATGCCATGAGAATGACGGTGCCCGCATGGGCACGATCGCTGCAGGCCCGGCCGATGCCTGCAGCGGTCCCAGGTGCATCGTCGAAGAGGCCATGGTCGTGCTCGATGAGGACTGTCTCCTCTGCCCATGCCTCGTCAAGGATAGAAAGGAGCTGGTACGCGGTGAGCGCCCGGCGGACATGAAATGTCCGCTCCCTCCGGTCGAGGCCGGTGAGGACCGGGGGGTAGTTGCCGCTGACATAGAGCACACGGTCGTGGTTCAGGCGGAGACACTCGGTGACGGCGGGGGCGAGGACGGTCGCCGGTGCAAGCACGATGGCAAATCCCGCATGCGTCATCTCCCCGTCGGGACAGAAGATCGGCCGGATGGCGGTGTGGTTCATGGGTGGCATGAGTGCGGCGCTATCAGCGATAATCCGGCGGCATGTGCACGGGGTGAAAATAGAGGGGAGAGGATGGGAGAACCTAGGGGAATTTCGGTTTGGTAGCGAGTGCTTCGATAAGCAGCCGCACGCCAGCCTCGATGTCGGCTGTATCGACGACCTCGACCGGTGAGTGGATGTACCGTGACGGGATGGAGAGGGGAATGCTGGGGATGCCTCCCCTGACCAGATGAATGATCGTGGCATCGGTGTTGCCGCCGGTGCCCACCTCGAGCTGGTAGGGAATGTTGCACCGGTCTCCGGTGCTCCGCAGCCAGTCAGCCATGTGTCCGTCGGCG
Organism: Methanoculleus sp.; assembly: GCA_011045995.1. Classification (GTDB taxonomy): domain Archaea; phylum Halobacteriota; class Methanomicrobia; order Methanomicrobiales; family Methanomicrobiaceae; genus Methanovulcanius. The sequence goes on from DSBQ01000056.1 coordinate 54,884, forward strand.
AGAAGGCCCCTGCCCTGGGCGCTGACCAGAACAATGACCGGCCCCTTGCCCATCTCGGGGCTGGCCTCCTTTCGGGTGACGCCGGGGTGATCGCCGGGGATGGTTACATCGGTTGCGATGGCGCAGTCCGGGTCGAGGGTAAACGCACTGACCTTTGCCCCTTTGAGGCCGACCTCTTCCTGGACGGTGAAGACGCCGTAGATGGTGTGCGGTGTTTTCACTTCCCTGAGAGTCTTTATCAGGAGGGCGACGCCGACGCGGTTGTCGAGGGCCTTGCCGGTGACCCTGCTTCCTGCAAGCCGGGTATATTCGCGGTCGATGGTGACGGGTGTTCCGATCTCGATACCGAGGTGTGCGACCTCATCTGCCGAGGAGGCACCGACATCGATGAAGAAGTCCTCAATTTTGAGCTCCTTCTTGCGTTCGTCAGGGGTCATCACGTGCGGGGGTTTGGCACCGACGACTCCCGTCACATCGCCGTTTCTGCCGTGGAGAATGACCCGCTGGGTGTAGAGGACCGGGGCAAACCATCCGCCGATGGGGACGAAACGGATGAACCCGTCATCATCGATGTACTGGACCATGAGCCCAATCTCATCCATGTGGGCGGCGATCATCACCTTGAACTCGCCCCCGCGCCGGATGGCGACGAGGTTGCCCATACTGTCCTCGGTAAACTCGTCGACGTGTCCTCTCAGCTCTTCTTTGATGATGGCCCGGATATTGCCCTCGTAGCTGGAAAGCCCGTGCGCATCCGAAAGTTTCTGTAAGAGTTTCTGTACCATGCTCTCATTATCCTGTTACTGTTGCAATTCTCTTCAGTGCTTCAGTGATGTTCTCCCGTGATGCGGCATAGCTGAAGCGGGCATAGTTCCCGGCATTGGCGCCGAAGGCGTCACCGGGGATGATCACGACACCTGCATTGATGATGGCTTGGAACAGCTCGCGTTCCATGGGAACGAACATGTAGAAGGCGCCTTCCGGCTTCGGGAAGTCAAACCCGAGGCGGGTGAGGCCGTCGTAGAGAAGGTCGCGCCGCTGTGCGTATTCGTCCTTCATCATCCGCACGCAGTCGTTTCCTCCCGTATAGGCGGCAATGGCGGCATACTGGGAGATGGAGGTCGCACAGGTCTGGCAGTATTGGTGCACCTTGACCGCCTGCCCGACGATTGCATCCGGGGCTGCCATATACCCAAGGCGCCATCCTGTCATCGCGTAGGTCTTCGAGGTTGCGTTGATGGTGACGACGTTCTCACCGAAGCGGGCGGCGCTTGCGTGCTCTTTTCCGTAGATGAAATGCTCATACACCTCGTCGGAGATGACCGTCACCCCGGCATCGGCGGCGTATTCCACAATGGCCCGGATGGTCCCGGGGTCTTCCACCGTGCCGGTCGGGTTGGCGGGAGAGTTGAGGACAAATACCTTCGCCCCGTCCATCTTCTCTTTGCACGCCTCAACATCGAGGTGAAGGGTATCGTCAAGGGGGACGCCGTCCGGACGCCCGCCGGCAAGAACGGCACAGGCTTCGTAACTGACAAAGCCCGGGTCTGCGAAGAGCACCCGGTCCCCCTCATCAACGAGGGTCGTTATGGTAATGAAGAGGGCCTCTCCCGCCCCGGCGGTCACGATGACCTGATCCGGAGTATACGAGATCCCATTTTCCACTGCTAATTTGCTGCAGATTGCCTCACGGAGTTCGTATACGCCGGTATTGAAGGTATATCCCGTCAGGTTGTTTCTGATGGCGTCAATTGCGGCGTCCTTGATGTGATCGGGGGTGGGAAAATCCGGCTGGCCGAGGCCGAGGCTGATGGCGCCGGGCCGCGCCTGCTGGAAGAATTTTCTGATGCCCGACATCTCGACCTCCTGTACGCGCCCGGAAATCCGAAGTGATGGTTGCGTCATACGTATCCTCTCCTACTCGATGTTTGCGTGCCGCCCCTTCAAGTCTTTTTCCTCGGTATGGGTGATCTCCATGATGGCGGAGATGACCGCATCCGAAAAGACCATGGCGGTCGTCTCGAAGATGGTTCCCAGCGGGGCAAATGAGCGGTGTTCGCCCATCATCTGGCGGACTTCATACTCTGCCGATTCATCGTTCACCGCATCGCGGTGGCTTTCTATGACGACGACGGAGTCGGCGATTCTTCCGATTCTCGAGTCCTTATTGGACGTAATCAGGCCTATTCTTCCCCCGATAGTCTTTGCTGTTTCGCATAACTCTGCGATGGATTTCGTCTCGCCCGACCCCGAGTATGCAACGATGGTGTCTCCCGGATGCATTGCCGGTGTGATGGTCTCGCCGACCACGTAGGTCCTGAGGCCGAGGTGCATCAGGCGCATCGCAAAGGCCTTGGCCACAAGACCCGACCGGCCTGCACCGAGAACGTAGATCCTCTCTGCCGTGAGCAGTTCGCTGATGAAGGTGTTCACCTCGTCGTCGGAGATGATGTTTGACGTGGCGGTGATGGTCGATGCCATCAGCTTCATCTTGTCCTGCACATTGTTCGACTTGCGATCATTCATAGCACCATACCTATTTGGAGGAAACTAGATGATGGTTACGAATGCCCGAACCCAGGAAGGGAACTTCCACCCTTCGGGAACGGCGGGCCGTCGTGGGTCCGGTGCGGTGCGATCGGAGGAGCGGGTCATCCTGAGTCCCGTCCCTTCCGGCCATAGGCCTTGGTCCCACCACGTTCAGCGTTCCGTACTCTTATATGGTCATGGCAGAGATATTCCTGTGAATGCCCCTCTCCCCCTTCGAGCCGTATTATTCACGTGACGGGTGCACGCTCTACCATGCGGACTGCGTCGTCCTGATGGACAGCCTGCCGGAGCGGTGCGTGGATATGGTCTTCGCCGATCCGCCGTATAACCTCTCGAATGGTGGATTTACCTGCAAATCCGGGAAGAGAGCGCCGGTGGGCAAGGGTGAATGGGACGAAAGCCAGGGCCTGGAGACGGACTTTGCCTTCCATCAGGAATGGATTGCCGCCTGCCGGCGGGTCCTGAAGGATGAAGGGACCATCTGGGTGAGCGGGACGTATCATTCTGTCTATGCCTGCGGCTTTGCCCTCCAGGAAGCGGGGTTTCATCTCCTGAACGACATCTGCTGGTTCAAGCCGAATGCCCCCCCGAATCTCTCCCGGAGGTACTTTACCGCAAGCCACGAGACGCTTCTCTGGGCACGCAAATCCCCCGACGCACGGCATGTCTTCAATTACGAGGAGATGAAGAACGGGGCATGGGAAAATGATCCAATGAAACGTGAAGGCAGGCAGATGCGGTCTGTATGGTCCATCCCGGCACCGAAGCGTTCGGAGAAGGTCTTCGGGAGCCACCCGACCCAAAAGCCGCTTGCCCTTCTGACCCGTATTTTAGCCGCCTGCACCCGTCCCGGCGATCTTGTGCTGGATCCGTTCACCGGCAGTTCGACGACCGGCCTTGCCGCTCTCTCCCTCGGACGGGAGTATATCGGCATCGATACCGATACGGCATATCTCGACCTCTCGGTGCGGCGGTTAGAGGACTTCCTGCAACACGGGAAAAAATAGTTATTTGAATTTTTCAATCTCTTCTTCGACTTCCTCGTATCCCTCATCGTAGAAGCCCTGCTCGTCGGGGGCAAGGTGATGGAGGAGGCGCAGGAACTCGCCCGCGTGGACCTTCTCCTCGTCGGCGATGTCATTGAGGACTTCCTGGGCGAGCTTATTGTCCGTGGACTCTGCGAGCTGCACGTACAGCTGGATGGCCTCGTACTCCGCGGCGACCATGAAGCGGATGGCACGTATAAGTTCTTCGTCGGTCATTTTGCGGTCTGCTTTCATTCCGGAGAAGGGTGATCCAAATTCTGGCATTTTCATTATCCTCCTTGTATATTCTTCGGTCGTCGTCCAACTACATGAAGGCACCGGTCTTCACGATCATTCCTGACGGTCGTGCCGGCGATCCCATTGGGCAGGCATTAAAAGGTCTGCTCCCGTACCTGAAAAAGAGAGGTTTCATGAAGAGAAGATCATTTGACGGGATTGCCGGGGCGACCGCCGAGGAGAAGTTCGGATCGCTCGGCATCGTCCCCGGAGAGCAGGAGGATGTCCGGGAGTTGCAGTCGTTGTCGAAGAACTATGGGTTCGAGGCAGTCCTTTACTTCGAAAGGGACCTGGCCGAGACCTCGACCTATGAAGAGGATGTGATCACCTTCGCGGCCGACCCCGAGGACTGCCGCCCCTTCGTGCTTGTCACCTCCTTCATCAAATTCGCGTCCGAGAGCGATCCCTCCTTTATTGGGAGGCTGGAGGAGTTCCCGCTGTACGTGACGGTCCTCACCGTCGGCGAGCGCGAGGCCGGTGGAAAAAAGATCCCCTATGTAAAGTGCCTGATGCCCTTTTTGGATGAGATAGACTTTGACAAGGAGCCGGAAGGCACCTATATCTCCTGATTTTCTCCCTCGGCCCGGTCTCCGGTTCCTCAGCCCTATCCTCCGTCACCGTTTCCCGCGTTTTCACCGTCCTGCACGAAATGCCGGTAATTTTACCACCCTGCATGCCGATATGCATCAGGTATGCAGATGCAAGTGGGCGGCAGAGCGGTGGATGCGGCGTGCGGCGAAAGGATTCCGGTTCTCAACCCCGCGACCGGTGCAGCCATAGACGATGTCCCGGCGGGCACCGCGGAGGATATCGACCGTGCGTTCGATGCGGCGACGGCCGCGGGGGACGCCTGGGGCATGATGGACCCGCGGCAGCGGGGAAAGATACTGGGCGGGGCGGCCCGGCTGATTCGGGCGCATCTGGACGAACTCGCCTTCTCCCTTACGGCGGAGCAGGGAAAACCCCTCCCCGAAGCACGAAGCGAGGTGCAGGGGTGTGCGAATGTTCTCGAGTATTATCACTCCATATCGGGGTCGCTCCGGGGCCAGTCGATGCCTCTTGCCTCCTACGGCTATGCCCTTGTCCGCAGGGAGCCGGTCGGGGTATGCGGTGCCATCATACCGTGGAATATGCCGGTCCTTATCGCGGCGTGGAAGATGGGCCCCGCCCTCTGCGCGGGGAATACGATGGTGATAAAACCCGCCAGTTCGACGCCGCTCACAACCCTGCGAATTGCCGCTCTCATGGAGAGTGCGGGCCTCCCGGCGGGGGTCCTTAATATCGTCACCGGCAGTGGTGCTGCCGCGGGGGCGGCGCTTGCCGGCCACGAAGGTCTCGGCCACCTCTCCTTCACGGGGGAGTCCACGACGGGGATGGAGGTCGCGGCACGGGCGGGACGCCATGCGACGCCTCTCACCCTCGAGCTCGGGGGGAGCGATGCGATGATCGTCTGTGCGGATGCCGACCTCGGGGCTGCGGCGGCAGGGGCAGCCGCGAACCGGTTCTACAACTGCGGGCAGACCTGCACCGCGGTCAAACGCCTCATCGTCGATGAGGCGGTCCACGTCCCGTTCATGGAGCTTCTGAAGGCGAAGGTCGCCGCCATCGTAACCGGCCCCGGCACGGAGAAGGGGGTCACGATGGGACCCTTAAACAGCCCGGAGGGCAGGGAACGTATTGCATCCGCGGTTCGCATGACACAGGAGCGCGGCGAGGGAACGGTCGTCATGGGCGGCGGCATCCCCCGCGGTGCGGCGTGTGCGGACGGCTGGTTCTTTGAGCCGACACTGGTGGCGGACGTCGCCCCCAAAGCCCCCGTCTGGTGTAAGGAGGTCTTCGGCCCCGTCCTGCCCGTCATGCGGGCGGAGTCTTTCAATGATGCCGTTGCCATCGCCAATGCAAGTGAGTACGGGCTGGGGGCGTCGGTCTGGACACGAAACCTCGACACCGCCTTTCAGGGGGCGGAGTCATTGCAGGTAGGCGTCGTCTGGGTGAACCAGCACCTCCGCCTCCCCCCCGATGTCCCGTTCGGCGGGGTGAAACAGAGCGGTGTGGGACGCGAAAACGGCGCGGACGCCCTTGAGCAGTATACCCGCACAAAGACGATTCTTATCCGCCGGTAGCGCCGCTTGCCTCCCACGGGCAGGATGGGCGAAGAAGGGTCCATCCCATCACGCCCATCAGCAGGATGCCGGGGATGACCGGGAGGTAGAGGCCGTGGGCGATGAGATACCCTGTCCAGAGGCAGACCGTCCAGAACCCGCCCGCAAGGGCCATCACCGGGACGCAGCCGTCCCGGGCAGTCTCTTTTTTTGCGGCAGAGAAGAAGATCGCCGCATAGCAGGTGCCGGTCACCGCCCACCCGATGAAGTTTTGCAGGGGAACGCCGTAATACGCCCCCGGCACCTCCCAAGCCCAGAATCCCGCATGGACGGCCGCCGGATCGAAGACGAGGTCAACGGCAAGCCCGACGGCGCCTGCGAGGAGGATGCGGGCAGGGGTGGAGCGGACCGTCCGGGATGCGATGGTCACCGCGGCAAAGAGGATGGGAGGATAGGCAAAGAGGACCGTCCAGGGAACGATCCCTCCGATTACATACCCCAGCGTCGCCGAGTAGGTGAAATGACCATACGGGATGCCGGTGAGGATCGCAAGGCCCTCGACCGCCGCCGGGATGAGGGAGAGAAGGGCGACAAGAGCAAGTCCCTTCCTCCACGAGAGCCACCTGACGAGTGCCGCGTAGGACGGCAGTGCCATGGCGATGATGAAGGCCGTCGAGACGGCCTGGTATGCTGCCCCGTCGCCAAAACGGACGACCATGAGGCCTGCAAGAAAAAGGGCAATCCCGGCGAATAGGGCGATGGTAGTGTTCTCCGGGCGCTGTATGCGGCTCATTTTTTCCCTCCCGTTCCGGTCGGTGATCTCAGTTCTCTCCCCCTTCCCCCCCTTTCCGTCGGTCTGTTCATCTCCCCTCCCCTCATCGTTCCTACATCTTCAGGTAGACGAGGACGTCAAATGCGAGTCCCCCGAGGGCGGTGTTGACAAACGGCAGATACCAGTAGATCCGATTTATGGTAACGCTCTCCCGCAGGAGCAGCAGGGCGGGGAGTGCCGGGTAGATGAGCACCGGGAGAGCAAGCGGGTGACCGCCCGCAAGTGCAAGGACGATGGTGGCAAAGACCGTCCAGAAGATGAGGCAGAGGATGAGCGCCGGACGAAAACCTACCCATACCGCGGTCGTCATGATGCCGGCCTTCCGGTCACATTCGATGTCGGGGATGGCCGAGAAGATGTGCATCGCGGCGATGTGGCAGAAACCCGCCGCGATGAGGAGCGGCGGGGGGAGGGCGCCTGCCGCGAGGGTGAACCCGAAGATTCCCGGCATGATGTAGAGCATGTTCGATGAGAAGTCGAGGAGGGGGGTCTCCTTGAACCGGAGCGGCGGAGCGCTGTAGAAGTACGCAAGGAAGAGGAAGGCGAGGAAGACGGCCCGCCCGGTCCAGTCCTGTACGAGGAGGAGGCCTGCCGAGAATACGGCGACCATCCCGAGGAGGAGGACGAGGTCGCGGCGTTCTCCGTCGATGAGGAGGTGCTCCTTCCCCTGCTTTTTCGGGTTGATGCCGTCGGTCGCACCGTCCCAGAGGTCGTTTATGCCGTAGATGAAGATGTTTGCCGGGACGAAGAAGTGGAAGAGATACAGGTAATAGGCGGGGGTGAAGAAGACGCCCCAGTCGGGCATCCCGAGCGCCACCCCGACGACGTAGGTGCCGCCGGTATAGCACCAGAACCGGAATCGGGAGACGGTGAGGGCGAGATGCAGGGATGCGTGCATCCGGCCCCGTCCGGCCGCATCAGCGAAGAACATGGGAGTGGGTCCGCCCCCCGCCGGGCGTGCGTGCGATGTTTCGCGCCACCCCGGAGACGACCCTCAGGGGCGTCGGCTTCACCTTCGCGCGGAAGACCACCATGGGGTCGCGGGCGATAACCCGCGCCGTCCAGGAGTACATGTCCGAGGCGGTGCGTATGGGGATCAGGTACCGGAACGGGATATAACGGTACCCGTCTTCGCCCGCGTCCCGCCACTCCTCGTACCGCTCGATCTGACTGCGGAGAAATATCCCGAATGCCCCGGGGTCACGGCGGGCGTCCGCCTCCGTGATGCCGGCAAGGCCGCAGGCCTCATACTCCGCGGCAGGGAGATAGGTCCGCTCCATGCGGCAGTCCTCCTCGATGTCACGGATGAAATTAATGAGCTGCATCGCCTTTCCGAGAGACCGGGCGGCCTCCCATGACGCCTCGGGAAGCTCCAGAATCCGAGCCATCATCAGGCCGATCACCTCGGACGATCCATACAGGTAGGTCTCCAGCTCTTCGATGGTGCGGTACGGGGAATGAGTGAGGTCCGCCTCCATCGAGGCAAGAAACGCCTCCACCCATGCGGGGTCGAAGCGGCACTCCTCCATGAGATGCACGAATGAGTCTATGACGACGTCGCCTGCCGGCATACCGGCACGGGCCTTTCGATAGGCGTCACGGAAGGCATAGAACGCGTCCGCCTGCTGGGGGATGGCGTCGACATAGTCGTCTGCCACCCGGACGAAGCTGTAGAGGACGAAGACCTTTGCGCGAACCACCGGGGGGAAGAAGAGGGTACTGTAGAAGTATGTCGTGCTCCCCTGCCTGAAGATCGAAAAGAGCTTCCTGTGCATCATTGAGCCGGATTCCCCCCCTCCTTCGGCGGAAATGCGTCCCGGATCTCTTCTGCCACGATATGGGATGAGATGAGCACCATCGGGACTCCGATGCCGGGGTGGGTGTAGTGGCCCGTGTAATAGAGGTTGTCCACCTTTTTGCTCTTGTGCGCCGGGCGCCAGAGGGCTGTCTGGAGAAGTGTATGCGAGAGGCCGAGAGCGGTGCCTTTGTAGGCGTTGTACCGATCGGCAAAATCGGTGAGGGCAAAGATCCGCTGCACCTCGATGGCGCCGCGGATGTCGTCGCCGGTCTTTGTCTCCAGGTCGTCGAGGACCTTGTCCAAAAAGACCTGTCGCCGTTCGGGGGTATCCTCAAGCCCCGGTGCGAGCGGTATGAGGATGAAGAGGGTGTCCTTCCCCTCCGGGGCCGCCGTCGGGTCGGTCCGCGAGGGGACGTTGACGTAGTAGGACGGGTGCTCCGGCCAGGCGGCCTTGGCAGGGTCGAAGATGACCTCAAAGCCGTCCTCCCAGTCCTTGTCGAGGAAGAGCGTGTGGTGGGCGAGGCTTGCGAACTGTTTGTTGACGCCCAGGTAGGCGACCATCGCGGACGGTGCCATAACCCGCTTCTCCCAGTAATGATCGTTGTATGTGCGATGCTGTTTGTCCAGCAAGGCGAGTTCACAGTACGCATAGTCGGCGTTGACGAGGACGATGTCGCATTCATGGCGGCCCGTTTCGGTGACGACAGCCCTTGCCTTCCCGTCCTCGATGTCGATTGCCGTCACCGGTTCATTCAGGCGAACCTTCACCCCGTTGGATGCCGCGATCGCCTCTATCGATCGGGCGACGTTTCGCATCCCGCCTTCGGGATAGAAGACGCCCATCGTAAGATCGATATGGGACATGATGTGGTAGAAGGACGGGGTGTTGTCGGGCGCCCCGCCGAGAAATCCAATCGAGTACTCGACGATCTTTCTGGCCTCACTGCTCGTGAAGTACTTGGCGACGAAGGTGTCGAGGTGTTCGAAGGGGTGCATCTTTCGTCCCTCCATGACGAGCTTCCCGTCGAAGAAGTCGAGGACCGAGCGATAGTCCTTGTAGAGGATATCGGTGGAGAGTTCGTACTTCTCCTTAGCCGAGGCGAGGTACGCCTTCAGCTTCTCCGCTCCCCCGTCCTCGAAGGAATCGAAGAGTTCGTAGTTTTTCTCGAGGTCTGCGGCGATGTCGACGACCTTCTCGTCGCCAAAGTAGACCCGGTAGGACGGGTCGAGTCGGGGGAGGTCGAAATAGTCCTGCGGCCGTTTGCCGAAGGCCGCGTAAAAGCGCTCGTAGATATCCGGCATGAGATACCACGACGGCCCCATGTCAAAGGTGTACCCCCCCTCGCTGTATATGCTCGCCCGTCCGCCGATACACTCGTTCTTCTCAAATATGGTGACATCGTATCCTCCTGTGCGAGGAGCGCACCGGCTGAAAGTCCCCCGAATCCCGCCCCGATTATTCCTATCTTCATCATACAACCCCACTGTTGCTATGGGCTTACTAGCCATGGCCTCCTCATATATTTTTCCCCGGAATACGCATTATCTGGGATGGACGCTCCTACGGCGCCCTTCCGTGCAGGTTTTATGAAATGAAACGCATAATATGAAAAGAAAGCTGATATTCAGCCCTGAACGGGATATATGAGTGGGGAACATGGGTTCGCAAAAAATCATCTCCTGGAACGTAAACGGGATACGGGCGGTCGCCAGGAAGGGTAATTTTACCGAGGTCTTCGACGAAGAGGCCGATATCGTCTGTATACAGGAGACGAAGGCCCACCCTGATCAGCTGCCGGCCACCATCCGTCACCCGCCGGGGTATTTCTCCTCTTTTGCATGGGCAGAACGCAAGGGCTACAGCGGTGTCGTCACCTATAGCAGAGAGGAGCCGCTATCGGAAGGGCCGGGGTTTGCGACCGGCAGGTTCGACGGCGAAGGGCGGGTGATGGTGACCGAACACCCGGGCTTCTGCCTTTTAAACATCTACTTCCCGAACGGCAAAGCCTCAAAGGCGCGGCTGCAGTACAAGCTGGACTTCTACGAGGAGTGCCTCGACTATCTGACGCGCCTTGTCGCAAACGGCAGGAACGTCGTCATCTGCGGTGATGTGAATACGGCCCACACCGAACTCGACCTCTCCCGCCCGAAGGAGAACGAGAAGATCTCCGGTTTTCTTTCTGTTGAGCGGGAGTGGATCGACCGCCTCATCGCTGCGGGTTTCGTCGACACCTTTCGCATGTTCGAGGAAGAGGGTGGCCATTATTCATGGTGGGACCTGAAGACGCGGGCGAGGGAGCGAAATGTCGGCTGGCGGATTGATTATTTCTTCGTAAACGAAGCCCTCGCGACAAAGGTGACGGCGTCGTATATGATGACGGATGTCTACGGGTCGGATCATTGTCCCATCGTGCTGGAACTCGAGAAGTAATTTCTCTCCTTTTCTCCCACTCCCGGGCAGATTCGGAAAAACATTTGGGAATAAACGTCCCACATTTTTCAAAGGAGCGGACCATGACCAAAGCGGCGGAATCCTGCGGGCCGGCCGGCCCCGAAGCCCTCACTGACCTCGGATGGGACGAAGACCTGGAGGCGGCATTTTCCCGGTACAGCGGCCCGTATATTGCCGGAAGGGTTGCATGTCAGCACAAGACGGCCTTTGATGTCCTTGTCCTGCAGGGGTCGGTGCGGGTCGGTGTCTCCGGCGCCCTCCGGCGACTCGGTAAGGTACCGGCGGTGGGTGATTTCGTGGTGCTACTGGATCACCCCGAGACGGGGTCCCGCATGATCGTCGATATCCTTCCGCGAAGGTCAATGCTCTCACGTGGTGCGCCGGGGGAAGGGGCATACGAACAGGCGATGGCCGCAAACGTGGATATCGTCTTCATCGTGACTGCCGCAGGCGCCGACTTCGATCTCCGGCGGCTTGAGCGCTATCTTGCGGTCGTGCATGCCTCCGGTGCCCGGCCGGTGATCCTGATCAACAAATAGGACCTTGCAGATGACCCGGCCGCAACCGCCGCCGAGGCCGCCGGAGTTGCAGGGGCGGTGCCGGTGGTGACAGTGAGCGCCCGCGAGGGGTCGGGGTTCGCGGCCCTCGACCCGTTTCTTGCTGCCGGTACGATGGTCGTCCTCGTCGGCTCCTCCGGCGTCGGCAAGTCCACGCTCATCAACGCCCTCCTTCATGAAGAGGTGCAGGAGACCGGAGACGTCCGCAGCTGCGATGAGAAAGGGAGGCACACCACCACCGTGCGCCAGCTCTTCCGCCTCCCCGGCGGGGCGCTTGTCATCGACAATCCCGGCATCCGGGAGATTCAGCTCGGAAACGCCGCAGCGGGTATGGGCGAAACCTTCGCCGACATCGCCGAACTTGCGGAGGGCTGCCGGTATCGCGACTGCCGCCATGACCACGAGCCCGGTTGTGCGGTACGGTCGGCGGTGGAGGCGGGCATTCTCCCGAAAAAACGGCTTGAAAGTTACCTGCGCCTGACCAAGGAACTCGAGTTTTATACTGAAAAAAATGAAATCGGTCTAAAACGCATCGAAAAGAAGAATTATAAATGGATTGGAAAGGCCGCAAAAGAGTTTCAGAAGGATAAGCGATACTAAAGACGAGTGAAGATTCCTCCGTTCAAAAGATCATTTTAGGGTGGACAAGCCCCGGATATGCTGCTCACGCGAACCATTCTCCGTGATCGTCTGGGCGTCCGTCGCAATCAGGCCCACAGGGATTATTGGAAAATATTGCGTTCTCCGGCCATGCCGGCAGGTGATGCTCCCCGCCGTATCTGCCGGACGGGCCTTTTGCTATTGTCTTCTTATTTCCCGTGGTAGATCGCCACGGCCTCGTCGACCGATGCGCCGTCAACGGTGATCGCCGATATGGCGTTGCACATGCGCACCGCTTCGTCGAGGGGCTTCTGGTGGATGTTTCTGCCGGTCGCGTTCCCCGCACACCCGCCGATGTGGATCTGGTCGTAGAGCTGCTGGAGGAATGCCTCCGGGGAGGTGGAGGAGCCGCCGGCACAGACGACCTTCGTACGTCCGGCCGCCTTTGTCGCCTCGATGAGGAGGTCTGCAGAGGATGTTCCGTCTTTTTTTGGCGCATTGACCTTGACAAAGTCGCTGCCGAGGGTTGCTGCCACACCTGCGGCGCCCGCGATGAGGTGGGGGTCCTTCTCGTCTTTTACTGCGGTTCCCCGGGGGTAGATCCATAGCACCGTGACCATGCCTGCCTGGTGGGCGTCGTAGATCAGCTGCGCCGCCTCGGTGAGCATCTGGGGCTCGTACTCACTGCCGAGGTAAATGGTGTACCCGATCCCGGCGATCTCAAGTCCCGTACGTTCCCTTATGTCGACAATCTGGTCGACGGTGTAGAGCTGCTGGGAGAGCGGGTCCTTCTGGGCGGTCTTGACCAGATGCGTCTTCGAGTTCATCTTCACGAGGTAGGGGACGTCCGGGTAGTCCATCCCGTAGCGGTTGATGAGGCCGATCTGGGTCGCGAAGACACCGATCCTGCTCTCATCGGCGATGCGGAACAGGTGTTCGGGATCGGCGTCATCCCCGGCAATGCCCTCGCCGTAGAAGTCGTCGTTCATGTGCTCGACTTTCTGGTCCCCGGCAAAGAGCATCAGGTGGCCGGAATCCTGGGTGATGGTGAGGTAATTCTCCAGATATGCCGCCTTTGCAGACTCGGGCACATCCAGGGGAATGATGATTTCAAGCTCCTCTGTCATACCCAATCCTTTCAGTAAGTGGATATTTATGTTTTGCCAGACGAGGTGCCATTATGCCCCCTCCCCGCGGCGACCGGGGAGGGGATGGCATAACCGTTCAGAAGGGGGGAATCGCCGTGTTACGCTCCCGTTCATAGCAGGCCCGCGCCTGCGGGGCGGCTTGTAACAGGCGCCGTGCGGTGTTGTGCACCGAGGGTGCGGTACGTGCGGGAACCGCGTCAAGGACGGCAAGGAGGAGGTCGACGAGCGGCAGGTAGTACACTTCCTCCATCCTGTCGATATTGCCGAGGACAGAGAGAATGCCTACCGTGCTGTACTCGTTGACCGGGGCAAGGGTGGTGATGATCTCGAGAAGGAGATCCCGTCCCTCCGGTGTCTGGAGCGATATCTTCTTGTTCCGGGCAAAGCGCCCGAGAAGAGCGCGCTGGTCATTTGCCTGCTCGATGGAGAAGGCATCGGAGGTCATAACCTCGCGCACGACCGTCGTTGCATCCGGCGTCGCAAGCGAGGCCACCGATGTCAGGAACCCTTCCCAGGTGACGGGATGCCCTTGTGCGGTGAGCATGTACTCCCTGAGAAGTGGCAGGCGCCCCTCCCATGTGCTGTTGATGAGCAGGGTAAACGCGGTCAGGCGATCCGAAGCGTTGGGAGACTTCCGGAATGTCGTCGCAAGGAGCTCGTGAATATCGGGGGTGTCGAGCGTTGCGAGCATCCCGAGAATGGCATTTTTTGCCTGCCTGTGCTTAATATCTGCGATCCTGGTCCCCAGTACCTTGCCGTATGAGATCTCTTTCTCCCGTGCGTGCAGGGCCGCGTAAAGGGCGTCCGTATGGCCTTCGGCCGCCGCCTTCAGGATCTTCCTGCGGGCGTCATAGAGGGCGCGGTACCGGTGGGTATACGCCTCGTCGTCGACCGACTCGAAGATGGTGAAAAACTGTCCCCCTGCCCGCGTTATCAGGTCGGCATCTGCAATGAGCGCCGAAATAAGCGAGGTGACATGCTCCCCGACCGGGGCTGAGGGGTCGTAGAGGAGCCGGATCTTCTCCCGGTCGAGGAGCGCTGCAAAAGCAACATACCGCGCACTGATGTCATTGTCTTCCTTCACCTGGCGAATAAGCTCGTCATCCGGGGCATGGTGGACAACCTTCCCATAAAAGCCGTACCCGCGGTTGAGCGAGAGAAATGCCGGGGGTTCGATGCCGGTATGGCAGACGACAGTCCGGGGTTCGTCGAGGAGAAGGGTATCTTCGGCGATGATCTTCCTTTTCTCCCCGAAGACCGCATACGAAAACGGGAAGTCCCATACATCACTTTCGCCGGTCTTTGCGAAGGTGATCGTAAGAGTCCTGACGGCCGGGTCGTAGGCGGAGGTGACCTCCACCGTCGGAAATCCGGTCTTCTTCATCCACGGTCTCGCGAAGGGAGCAAGCGGGATCCCCGATACCTCTTCCATCGCTGCCAGCCAGTCGCGGGTGGTCGCATTCCCGTGGCGGTAGCGGGTATGATAGAGGTCCAGTCCTTTGACAAAGGTCTCCTTTCCTATGATCGTCTCGATCATCTTCACGACTTCGGGGGCCTTCACATACGTGACGCCGGTGATGAGGTCGTTGGGGTCGTTGAAACCGTCCGGTTCGATGGGAATGGACGCCGCCCCCCGGTCATAGGTGAAGGTGCCGCCGTCGGGGGAGAGAAGGGTGAGCACGGTCTGGAGCCGCGAGTAATCGTTCCCGAAGAGGAAGGCGTGGTAGTCCTGTTCGATGTACACGGTGACCGCTTCATTGAGCCAGAGCTCAAACGGCGTTGCCCCGGTCACCTCCGAGCCGTTCAGGTTATGATAGTATTCGTGCACCTTCACCCTGATGAGGTAATCGAAGGCCGGGTCGGGTGCCTGCGGGAAAGGAAGAATCCGGTTGGTGGTGATCGTCGTGTTGCCGACGTTCTCCATCCCTCCGAAATCGGAGTTCTGCATGCCGATCTCACGGTAGACCGACCCCGTGTATGCATAGCCCGGCGTGATGGACGTCGCCATCTCTGCGAGGCGCCGGCGCACGGCCCGGATCTCCTCTTCCGGGCCTGCCCTTCTGATGAGATGGTCGCGTTCCCGGCAGAGACGGTGGAGATCATCCCGTATGTTCTTTTTCTCGTAGGTCTCCGGGCCGGTGTAGAGGTAGACCCAGAGGATCGCATCGGCGAGGATCGCAAGGGACTCCTCTGCAAGCGCGGCGTCGGTCCCCGGCGGGACGAGGAGTTCGAGGGTGAAGGTCGTCCCATCCGGGTACTCAAACGGCCGGGTGAAGGTGTCATAGGTCCCGACACCGAGGAAGAAGAGGTACGGGGCCATGGGAGTGGTGCAGTTGTGGTAGGTGATCGAATCCATGCCGCCGCCAGCCGGGTGGCGCTCCACCCCTACATCGCCGTTGCTGATCATATTCGTGTAGGCGGCATTCGCGGTGATCGTCGTGGTATAGGTGCATTTTGCCGTCATGTCGTCGATGCAGGGGACGATGCGCTGGAACCCCCACTGCTGGCACTGGGTAATCTGCTGGGGTGGCGCACCGGAAGGTGTTGCGTCATAATACAGTCCTTCGAGCATGTTCGCCGTCGGATGGCATATCGTCGCGGTCTCCACCACGAACCTCGTGTTGGGTGGTACCGGCGGTGCAAAGGAGAGGTGCAGGAAGGAATTCTGCGTGTCATAGTCGTGGGTCACCGGGTAGGTGTCGCAGGCAACAGAGAGGATATCAAGGTTGTTGGCATTCAGGGTGAGTGTTCGAAGCGGTGCATCCTTCGATTGGAGGTGCAGCTTCGAGTGGACCGTGGTCTTGTCATCCCCCACGAGAAAGGAGAGGTCCATATGGAGGACCCGCACGGGAATTTCCCCGAAATCCGAACGCAGATAGCGGAACAGCCGTTGGGATGTCATTCATGGACGTATCCCGCTCTTTGGCAAAAAAGGGATGGGACTTCGCATCGTCGAAAGCGAGCATGCAGATGATGAGAACTACTACCATTTGGATGATGAGGGACGGTCCCGTGAACGCTACCTGAGGTCTGTTGCGCCCAGACCGTTTCTCACCGCCGGTCGACCAGCCGTTTGGGCCGCCCCTTCAGGCGGTAGAGTTCAAGGTCGCCCTCAGGTGGGAAGTGATATACAAACTCCAGGTATCCTTCGCTGTGAAGCCGCCCAAGGGCCGGTCTTTCCCTGAAGAGCGCCTCCAAGAAGTTCTCCTTGACCAGTTTCTGGTTGCACCCCTCGGGATCATGGGTCTCCAGGCTGACCCGCAGGAAGGCCTTGCCTGCGTCGGGGTCAAAGTAGACGAACGCCTCGTACTCGCCCGAGAGGTACTCCATATTCTCCCGCTGGAAGACCCCTTTCTCGATGTCCACGCGGTTGAGCGGCACATCAGCGATATAGATGGTTTCCGCTTCGCGCCGCGGGTTGTCGATACGCATGTGCGTTCGCCCGCAGGGGCAGCGGTCGCGTGTCAGGACGGTGGTGAGGTCCTCGGTGTCGTAGTTGATGAGGAGGTTGCCCGTCCGCTCACCCACGGGAAGAAGCGTGGTGAGCACGATTCTCCCCTGCGTACCGTCGCTTACGAAGTCCTGCATCTTTGGATCGTACACGTCCATGTGCACGAGGTCTTCGGGGACATGGAGGCCCGCCCGTTCGGTGCACTCGCCGCACATCGTCCCCTCGGTGCTCCCGTAGGTGTTGTAGCACGGGACGCCCCAGACCTCGTCAAGGTACCGCCGTGACTCCTCCGCAAAGCTCTCGCCGCCGACGATGAGTTTTGTGATCGAGCTCTCCTGTGGGTCGAGGCCCTCCTCCTCCATCCTCCGTGCCAGCCGGAGGAGCTTGAATACGGAGCCCACGATGGCGGTGGGCTTCAGGTGATTCATCACCCGGACGGGAAAGGTGCACTTGCCCTCCGGGATGATGGTGAACCCGAGGCTGTGTGCTGCAAGGGTCATGGTGTTGGCACCGACGTTCATCCCGTAACTGGCACAGATCGCCACCCGGTCCCCCGGGTAAAGCCCTGGGAGGCGAAGCTGCGGGCGTACTTCTCCGCATACCTCTCCCAGTCGTTCCACATCAGAAAGAACGCCTTTGGCGTCCCCGACGTCCCGCTGGTCTCGTGAATCGTAAAGATATCATCGCAGGAGGCGCTTTTGAAAAGGTAGTGGCCGGTGACGGGCGGCTGGTTCTCACAGATGGTCGCACCGGAGATCACCGGCAGGTCGAGGAGGTCTTCATGTTCCCTGATATCGCCCGGGGCGATGTGGTTATCGGCAAACCATTTCCGGTAGAACGGCGAATGTCCTGCCGCATATTCGACGGTATAGCGCACCCGTTCGTCGATGAGGGCATCGAGGTCCCCCCGGGGCATCGTCTCGATATCAGGATTATGGTAATGCATGGTGCTTTCATTCCAAGATGCGGGTATAGCTTTATAGGTTTTGCCATAGGGCAGATGACGAGCGGGGGATGAAAGGGGTGGCGGGCGCCGGGAAAGCTATTATTACAAGGGCTGCGAACCTTCGGTCACGAGGCATACAGCATGAGTGGGACCGCGGATGAGCAGCGATTTGACTATTTTATGAGAAACCTCAGGCACCCCGAGGCCCCCTTCCGGTGGGGTGCGGCCCAGGGGCTGGGGCGCCTGCGTGACCTGCGGGCACTGGAACCGCTTATCGATACCCTTAATGATGAGGACTGGCGGGTCCGTTTCAAGGCGGCCTGGGCACTCGGGGAACTCGGGGACCGCCGGGCGCTGCCGGCCCTCCGCCGCCTCTCCCGCGACCCGTCGGAGACCGTCCGCGACAGTGCCCAGAAGGCTGCCGAACGGATCCTGATGGGGCTGTGATGCGTAAAGGCCGGGGAACGACCCGGAGAAGCCAGGAAAGGATCGCCCAACGTGGCAGATGGTACTCCTGGTTTTGGTTTGGAGCGCCAGCTGTTTGCCATTCCTCAAATTGAGGAACGTTTATTTCTCCCCCGGCTGATGACTGTTCAGGTGAAACAATGATAGGATGGATCATCGGAGGCCTCGCCCTCCTCGTTTTGGTCATACTGGTGCTCTGGTTTGTCGGCATCTACAACAGGTTCCAGTCCCTGAAAAACTCCTCGGAGGCCACTCTCGGCCAGATCCGGGTGGCCATGAAGAAACGCCTCGATATGATCTCCCAGCTCCTGGGTGCGGTGAAGAGCTACGCGACCTTTGAAAAGGAGACGCTCGAGGGCGTAACAAAAATGCGGGCGGGCGTCGGCCAGGCGGGTCCCGGCGACCTGAACGAGATCGAAGCAGAGTCACGCTCAATTCTCGGCCGTCTCCTTGCCGTGGTGGAGAACTACCCCGACCTCAAGACGTCCTCGACGGTTACTGATCTGATGAACTCAGTCAAGAGCGTCGAGGACGAGATCGCCCGCCAGCGGTATACCTACAACAATATCAGCGAACAGTACAACACGATGTGCGACACCATCCCGTCGAATTTCGTCGCCTCGCTTGCACATTTCCGGAAACTGGAATACCTGAAGTTTGAAGAGAAGATCGAAGAAGTCCCCGAGATCAAATTCTGAGTTGAACCGGCAGTGGATGAAAAGAAGCAGATAATCGTCGTCGTCCTCGCAGCACTGGTGATAGCCCTCGCCGCTGTCACCGGCGTGCTGCTCTTCTCCCTCCCTGCAGGGGGCGGACCGCTCGTCGTCGATACATACAGCGCCGTTTGGAAGCACGACGGGACCCTTGCCGAAGAGTATGTCTATGTGGTGGCGAATACCGGACAATACAGGATGCTCTTTCGCACCTGGGAAGCCCCGCTGGTGACAGCCCCTCTCGGGTCGGCATCGGTCGAGGTAGTCGACATCGCTCCGGCGGAGGGGACCATCGGGTATGCAATCGACTACTTCGGGCAGGTGACGACCTACGGTGACACCCCTGCAACCCAGCAAGATCGTGCAACGATCGGCTCGCTGGGAAGCAATGAGGTGGGGATGTACCTCCCGTCGTATTTTGCCGCGGGGGAATACCTCGCCTCCTACACATTCCTGGTCCGCCCCCCGGTGGAGTATGACGACACCGTCGCCCACCTGAACCTCCAGCTCGCAGCCAGTCATGTGCCCTACCGGCAGGTGAGCATCACCATCCCCGACACGTACGTGCAGGACCTGTATATCCGGCCCGCGTCGATGACGGTGGCGCATTCCGGCGGGCAGTATCTCATTACCGGAAGTGCGGGGGAAAACGAGCTTATCGAGGTGGAAATGCTCCTGGATACCGCGTTCCTCGCGGAGATCGACGGGTTCCCGACGAAGATGGACGACGTCCGTGGCCGGACCGAACGGGCAAACCTCCTCTATACCCTGCCGCTCCTCCTGGCGGGGCTTCTTCGTATTGCCGGCATTGCACTCGTGCTTGCCATGCCGCTTGTCCTGTACCGCATCTACCGGACCCACGGGACCGAGAAGGAGGCTACGGTCCCCCGGCACCTGAGTTTTGTCCCGGACCCTGCGCTCAAGCCATGGCTGGTGAACCTGATATTCAAGGGCGATGCGGTGGATTTCGACGAGAACGGATTCTATGCCACCCTTTTGGACCTCCACCGGCGCCGGATGATCGATATCGGCAATGCCGGGCCGGACGGCAGCTACCGGATACGTGTCCTGGAAAAGACCAGTCCTGATTCCTATGAGCAGCGGGTTCTCAACTTCCTCTGGAATGCAGGCACGGACGGGGTGCTGGATACCGGAGAGTTTGCCGGTCTTGCCGACCGGGCAAAGCATGGCAGCAGCTCCTCCGAACAGCGGGTCCTCTCTCTTCAGGCTTCGGTTGCCGCCCTGACCAGATCGGCCGACACCTCGGTCATCCCCCGGTATATCGAAGAAGGACGCACCCGCCTGGTGCCGGTTGCGCTTGTCGGGGGATTTCTCCTCCTGTTTTCCATCCTTATCCTGGTGATCGCTCCCCAAACGATTGCCCTCAGCGTGCAGGGCTCAGTCCTTGGTATCGCCATCCTCCTCCAGGCGGGCATCGCGGTGGTCTTTCCCACGACTCTCTTCGGGCGGTGGAAGGACGACTACTATGCCGAAAAGCTCCGCTGGGATGCGTTCGGGCGCATGCTCTCGGATTCGGCCCAGATAAAGAAGTATGCCCCCGAAGATCTCGCCATGTGGGGCGAATGGCTCGTCTACGGCACGGCCCTCGGACTCGGCGACAAGGTGGAGGAGGCGATGCGTGCACTCAATGTCGATATCCGGCAGGCGGGCATGCCTCTCTACTCGGGGGTGCACTTCATGTTCATTCCGGTCGCGGCCTACTCCCCCCCTTCCAGCGGCGGCGCCGGAGGGTTTGGCGGCGGAGGGTTCGGCGGCGGTGGCGGATTCGGTGGCGGCGGCGCCGGTGGCCGCTAACCACCTCCGTCACCTCTGTTCTGTTCAATTCTTTTCTTTAGTTTTCTTCACGAAATTGTTTTAATCCTTGAACCCCGATGAAGCGTACGAGAGGAGACGTATGGAACTGATTCATGTGGATGGAAAAGATGCCGGAACCATCACCCTGTACGCACTGAGTACCTGCGGGCACTGCAAGCGGACACGGCAGTTTTTAAACGAACTTGGCGTTGCCTATGACTATATCGAGGTCGACCTGCTGCATGGGGAGGCGTTCGACGAGGCGTACAACCTTGTCAAGAAGTACAACCCCCACGGGTCGTTTCCGACGCTCGTCATCGGCAGTGAAGAGACGGTGATCGTCGGCGACCGGCTGAAAGAGATCCGGGCAGCGATCGGGAAGTGACCATGGTTACGAGATTTGATGTGGAGCGAAGGTATCTTGCTCTGAAAAAGGACGCAGAACAGGCAGGGTATTTCCTGAACCCGGACGAGGATTTTACCAAGGAACTGGTCCACGGACTTCTGGTCAACGAGGATCGCTACGGATTTGCTTCCTGCCCCTGCCGCCTGTGTGTCGGGCCGCGGGAGGTAAACCTGGACATCATCTGTCCATGCGACTACCGCGACAGCGATCTTGCCGAATATGGGACCTGCTACTGTGCCCTGTATGTCTCGGGGGAGATTGCCGAGGGGAAACGCCAGGTAGAGCCGATCCCCGACAGACGCGGCCCTGTCCCGTCCGAGTGCCTCACCGCGCAACAGAAGGCAGGTGCGCCTGCTGCATCGGCGCCGGCGGTCCCTGGCCCCCTCCCGTATCCGGTCTTCAGGTGCCGGGTATGCGGCTATCTCTGTGCAAGGGATGAACCCCCGGAGAAATGCCCTATCTGCGGGGCGGAGAAGGACCGGTTCGAGAAATTTATGGGCTGACTCGTCGATAGGGTGAGCATGGGATTTTTTGACACGATTGCCATCGATGTGGTGCTTCTTCCCCCTCCTGAGGTTGCGGTGGTTGCGCTTGCGCTCAACAAAAAGCTCATCGAACGCTACGGCGACCGTTCGATTGTCCTTGACCCTTCGGGCTGTCTTCCTCATGTCTCCCTTGCCATGCGGACCATCCCCCGCCGGGTTCTGCCGTCTCTCACCGCGTCTCTTGAACGGCTTGCACTGGCCTTCCTCCCCCTTGACCTGCAGATTCAAAGTGCCGTTGCGGTCACTACGGACAGCGGGAACGTCGTCTCCGGCATCAATCTGGCAAAGAGCGAACCTCTTCTTATCCTCCACCGGAGTGTCATGGCTCAGGTGAACAGCGCCCCGCAGGAGGTCTGCACCCCCCGCGATATCCGTGCCGATGAGGGTGAAGCAATCGCGGCCTTCACCTGCAACTATGTGAACGGCTATGCGGAGCATTCGGCCTATGACCGGTACTCCCCGCATATTACCCTCGGCCACGGGGATGTGACGGCACTGGACGGCGACGCTCCGGGTGCCGGGACGGCCCGGTTCTCAACCCTTGCCATATGTCACCTCGGCAACCACTGTACCTGTCGGGAGGTTCTCTGGCAGCGCACCGTGGG
Organism: Methanoculleus sp.; assembly: GCA_011045995.1. Lineage (GTDB taxonomy): Archaea > Halobacteriota > Methanomicrobia > Methanomicrobiales > Methanomicrobiaceae > Methanovulcanius. The sequence goes on from DSBQ01000056.1 coordinate 77,191, forward strand.
GTGATGGTCGAGGGGAAGGATTACTCTTTCGGGTTCAGTACCGCTCTGACCTCGTCCGCCGACGTGAGGGGGGTGCGGCATGTCCCTGCACAGCAGAGGTACACGCTGGTGCCTTCCTCCTCACCGGGATTCATCGACGCGGTATGCGGTGCAATGCCCTGCATGATTCCTTCCCTGTCAAGCAGGATCCTCGTCATGTGCGGCTGGAAGGTTTCGCTCAGGGCACGAAGGGTATCAGGGTCAGTCGTCGTCCCGGGGACGATGACGGCATCAAGCGTCGGAGCGGTTGCAAAGAGGAGTGCCGAGAGGAGGTGGGTGTATCCGGTCGGCGATGTGCGGATCTCTTCAGCGTACCATTCCATCGCCTCTGACGCCGCCTTCTCGTAGGTATGGTTGCCGGTCATGCGCGAGAGGCGCAGCAGGCCAAGGACGAAGACCGAGGTGCCGGAGGGGAGCGCCCCGTCGTAGGCATGGCGCTGCCGGATGGGGACATCCGCGTCGGATGGGGTACGGTAGAGACTGCCGTCCTCACCGGTAAAGCGGATACGGGCGGTCTCGGCGAGGGTACGGGCCTGGTCGAGGTATCGTGGTTCGTAGGTCGCTTCATAGAGCTCGAGGAGTCCCCAGAGCAGAAATGCGTAGTCCTCTAGCATGCCGGGGATGGCCGCCTCCCCGTCGCAGTACCGGTGCAGGAGGCGGCCGCCATGGAGGGCGAGCGCGGTCGCGATGAAGTGATACGCAGATTCGGCTTCGGCAATCCACCCCGGCCGGTCAAGCACAGCACCCGCCCGGGCAAGGGCGGCGATCGCAAGGCCGTTCCAGTCGGTCAGGACTTTGGTATCGACAAGCGGTGGTGTGCGTTTCTTGCGGGCGCTCTCCAGGCGTGCGGCAATATACTGGACCGTCTCCTCCGGTATATGGGTGTCTGATGCCCGGAGGATGTCGGGATGGGTGCGGTAGAGGATGTTTTTCCCGGTGTACATCTTCGTCGCCTCATCGAGGTGATTCCCCTCCGGTCGGATATTGAATATCCGTTTTGCATATGCAGCGTCCTCTTTTAACACGTGGTTGATCTGCATGTCCGTCCAGAGATAGTATTTACCCTCCTCGCCTTCGCTGTCCGCGTCCTCGGCGGAGAAAAACGCTCCCTCTTCACTGCGCAGTTCTCTCAAAAGATATCCTGCAATATCCTCGCAGGCCGCACGGAACAGAGGTCGTTTCGTTGCCTGCCACGCGTCGGCATAGGCAAGGAGGAGGAGGGCCTGGTCGTAGAGCATCTTCTCAAAATGCGGCACCATCCATTCCCGGTCGGTTGAATACCGGTGAAATCCTCCCCCCACGTGATCATGGATGCCCCCAAAATACATGGTATCCAGGGTTTTTTCCGCCATGAAGAGGGCATCCCCCTCGCCGTACCGGTGCCAGTACCGGAGCAGGAACATGAGCGCATGCGGCATCGGAAACTTGGGGGCATTGCCGAACCCGCCATAGATGGGGTCGTAGGCGCTTTTCAGGGCACGGTAGGCGTCATGCACCGCCTCTTCTCTGAGGCTGCCCTTCCCTTTTACGGTCATCATCTTCTCGATGGCCTCATGCAGCCGTTCGGAAGAATCCATGACCGTCTCTCTTTTCTGTTTCCAGGTACGGGTGATCTCGGGCAGGAGGTCCATGAGTCCCTTCCTCCCGAACCGGCTGTATTTGGGGACATAGCTCGTTGCAAAGAAGGGTTTTTTATCCGGTGTCATTATGATGGTCAGCGGCCAGCCGGGGCTCTGCGAGAGTGCCTGGGCGTAGGTCATATAGAGGGCATCGATATCCGGGCGTTCCTCCCGGTCGACCTTGATGGCGACGAAGTGGTTGTTCAGGAGGGCGGCAACCTCCTTGTCTGCAAAGGACTCCTTCTCCATGACGTGGCACCAGTGGCAGGTGGCATACCCGATGGAGAGAAAGATGGGGCGGTCTTCTGCCTGTGCACGCGCAAACGCCTCATCCCCCCATGGGTACCATTCAATGGGGTTTTTTGCATGCATCCTGAGGTACGGACTTTTTTCGTCAATGAGACGGTTGGTGAATTCTTTGTCTGACATACGCCTTCTGAACGCTAATAGACCGGCCGGATGATAAAAATTGCTCTGCCGGAGATGGTTCGCGGAGACGGGGAGCCGGGTGACCGGGATGGAGTACGATGGCTTCTTTTGGTACTGAGAGGGGTGCTCCCGGACCCATGGCCGGGACGATGAGGCACCGTCGGACTTGGGTGCCTGTGCATCCGTACCCGGCGTGATCGTGTTAGGCAGGAGACGTAAGAGCCGGAAGACATCCGATCTTCGCGTGCGGTCTCTTGGCTCCCATGCGAACACGCGGCACCAGACGACCCCGGCATCCAGAGCGAGAAACGGAAACGGTAAAAAATTATACTTCCGGGAAATACCTGCATACCAATGATTCCTGCCATCATTATCGCCGGGACCCACAGCGGCTGCGGCAAGACCACGATCGCCGGTGCACTGATGTCCGGCTCGTGAGGCGGGGACTTTGCGTGCAACCGTTCAAGGTGGGGCCTGAATTCATCGACCCCACCATCACACGGCGTTCTGCGGGAGATTGTCGCGCAATCTCGACCCGTGCATGATGGGAGAGGATGAGGTGTCGCCCGTCACGTTCGTTTCTTTCCTTTCCCTTTCGTTCCCTTCCTTTCCCTTCCTTTCCCTTCCTGTCGTACACCTGAAGGAGATCGTTTCTTTCCCACTAATTACGGGAACTAAGATGGTGATGCCCGCTCACCGCCGCCGCGTCGGCTGAGCCACGTCGTTCCATCAAATGAACATCATTTTATTTGTGTTAATTCAAATAATTTGTATATCATGGGGCTCAGAGGCGGACCAACACAGGACGAGATCATGGCGGTGTCCCTCTTCAAACTCGGGATACGGGACGGGGACGTGATGGCCGATATCGGGTGCGGCACCGGAAAAATCGCCATCCGGGCGTCCGAACGGTGCAGCCACGTCTATGCCATCGACCGGCGAAGCGAGGCGGTGGCGTATGCACGCCGGGAGATCGCAGGCGCCGGAAAAGAGAACATCACCCTGCTCCACGGGGATGCGACCGAGGTACTGGACGAAATCGATGCACTGGATTGTGCCTTCGTCGGCGGTTCGGGAAATATCGAGACCGTCCTTGCCCACCTGGCCGACAAGGTACGGGGAAGAATCGTGGTGAACGCCGTTCTCCTGGACACCGTTTCCCGGACGATCAGAACGATGAAGGAGCTCGGCATCTTTACAGAAGCGCTCCATGTTCAGGTGTCGCGGTCCCATGAACTGGCGGGGGATATGATGTTTACCCCCATCCATCCGGTCTTTGTCATCGTCGGTGAGGTGAGGGGGTAGATGCTCGTCGCCGTCGGCATCGGCCCCGGGGACCCGGACCTCCTGACCGTTAGGGCAGTGAATCTGATTGAAGCGGCCGACCGGGTCTTTGTACCGGGCACCGTAGCCCGGGACATCATCGCACCCTACCGGACGGACCCGGTGGTCCTCTCCTTTCCCATGACGGCCGATGAGGAGTATATCAGACGGTGCATCGAAGAGAATGCCCGTGCCATCGTCCCGGTGGCACGGGAGGGCCTTGCCGTGTTCTGCATCCTCGGGGACCCGAATTTTTACGGCACATTCGGAAGGCTCTGTGCGGTGCTGGATGAGACGTATCCGGAGATCGAGTACTGCACCGTCCCCGGTGTCAGCTCCATTACCGCCTTTGCCTCCGCCACCGGCATCTCCCTTTCGGGGGGCATCGAGATCACGGACGGGTCCGACCGGACCGCTCTTATCAGGATGAAGGTGCGGCGGCCACGGGAGATGGCGGATGAACTGAGGAAATCCGGCTACACGACCTTCATCCTCGCGGAGAGGATGTACATGGACGGCCAGAAGATCTACCATACGGACGAACTGCCGGAAGAGAGTGCCTACTTCAGTATCCTCTATGCAGGGAAGTGAACGAAATTGCCAACAGTACATATTGTCGGGGCCGGGTGCGGGGATCCGGATCTGATCACCGTCAAAGGAAAAGAGCTCCTCGACCGGGCCCACGTCCTCGTCTACGCCGGATCGCTCGTGAACCCGGAACTGGTCGCGGGATGCCCCGCGGCAGAAAAATTCGATTCGTGGGGCATGCACCTCGAAGAGATGACCGATATCATGATCACCGCCGCACGGGAGGGAAAGACCGTCGTCCGTCTCCACTCGGGAGACCCCGCCCTCTACGGCGCGATCATCGAGCAGGTGGATATCCTCCGGGACGCGGGGATCGGGGTCGTTCGGGTGCCGGGCGTCTCGTCCTTCTTTGGGGCGGCCGCATCCCTCGGCATCCAGTATACCCTGAAGGGGGTGTCGGAATCGGTCATCATCACCCGGCCTGCGGGAACGACCCTTGACGAGGACCGGATTGCTGAATTTTCCGGGCTCGGGCAGACCCTGGTGATATTTTTGGGAACCGGGCATATGGAGAAGATCTTCGAACAGGTGCGGTGTCCCCCGGAGACGCCGGCAGCGATCGTCTACCACGCAACATGGCCGGATGAGAAGATCGTGCGGGGGACGGTTGCAGATATCGTCGGCAAGGCACGGGCCGCGGGCATCGAGAAGACCGCACTCATCATCATCGGTGACGTGGTGAACCCCGACGGGCCGTCGTATACAAATTCCCATCTCTACGAATGAAGGACATCATCGTCATATCACTGGAACCGACGGCAAAGCGGGCGAAGGAACTCGCAGACCGGTTGGATGCCGACTTCGTTCCCTATTCGAAGGAAGCGTTTGCCCGGGCGTACGGGTGCTGTCGGACCATCATCGCGGTCATGTCGGCGGGCATCGCCGTCCGGTCGGCGGCGCCCCACCTGCGTGACAAATGGACCGACCCCTGTCTCGTGGTCGTAAGCCCCGACTTCAGGTACGCGATTCCCGTCCTCGGGGGACATCACGGAGGCAACGAGGCGGCATTCCGCCTGGAGGAGCTGGGGCTCCATCCGTTCCTCACCACGGCAACCGAGACGCGGGGGTTGCCGTCGGTGGAACGGGTCGCCGAGGAGCGCGGCCTTGTCGTGATCAACAAGGACTCGACGCGGGCGGTCAATGCGGCCATCCTCGAAGGCGAGGTCGCCGTCCACCTGATCGAGCCACCGGCCATTGCCATCGCTCCTGCGGGGGTTTCCGTGCTGCTGAAGAAGGGGGAGTTTATCGTTGGCATCGGCTGCAGGAGAGGGACGGGCAAAGAGGAGATCCTCCACGCCCTTACCTCCGCCTTCGCCGACGCGGAGATCGACAGAGAGGACGTTTGCGCATACGCCACGGCCGGAATCAAGAAGGATGAACCGGGTCTCATTCAGGCGGTCGGTGAGCTCGGCGGGACCCTTATTGTCGTGGATGACGCGTTCATCCGGGCGGAAACGCCGCCGTCGCCGTCGCGTGCCTGCGACAAACTGGGGCTGCCGGGGGTGGCGGAACCGGCAGCCCTTGCCCTCTCGAAGAGAAAGGAGGTCATCATGAAGAAACAGACATACGGAGGAGTGACGGTTGCCCTCATCAGATAACAGAGGAAAACTTTTCATCGTGGGCATCGGCCCCGGAAGTACGGAACAGTGCACCGGACGGGCGAAGGACGCCATCCGGGAATCGGAGATCATCATCGGCAATGACTTCTACCTGCGGCTGATCGAAGATTTGACGGCGGGAAAGGAGGTCATAACGAGTTCGATGGGCAAAGAGGTGGAGCGGGCCCGGGCGTGCGTGGACCTTGCCAAAGAGAAGAGGGTCTGCATGGTAAGCGGCGGCGATCCGGGCATCTATGGCATGGCAAGCATCGTCCTCGAAGTGCTCGAGCATGACGGCGCCTCCATTGACTACGAGGTAGTGCCGGGTGTCACGGCTGCAACGGCGGCAGCCTCGCTGGTGGGCTCTCCCCTCTCCGGGGACTACGTCACCCTCTCGCTCTCGGATCTCCTTACTCCGTGGGAGATGATTGAACACCGGATGGACTGTGCCTTTGCCATGGGAGTGCCGGTGGCGGTCTACAACCCGAAGAGCAGGGGACGGCCGGACAATCTTGCCCAGGCCCTCGCGGCGGCGCTGCGCTACCGGGACGGCGATACGCCGGTGGCAGTGGTCAAAAACGCCTTCAGGGAGAGTCAGGAGGTCCGGTTTTTCACCCTGCAATCGCTCGTCGCGGATGACAGCTATGTCGATATGCGCTCCATCGTGATCATTGGTGGAGAGGGCTCCCGCATCGGGACCGTCGGTGATCGGGAGATGATGATCACCCCGAGGGGCTATGACAGAAAATACATATATTGATCCGGGCGCGGACACCAAGGAGGGGTACCGGATATCGGCGACGAGCCGCAGTCTTGCCCGGCAGGTGGTCGGAGATGTTACACCGGAGGACAGGATTCGCCAGCGGTGCGCCATTGCAGTCGGTGACTTTGTGATGGCCGACCTGATGGCATTCAGGCACAACCCGGTGGAGGCGGGGCTTGGGGCCCTTGCGAAGGGAGCGCCCGTCATCACGGATATCCGGATGGTCCAGACGGGCGTCCGCAAGAAAGAGCACCATTCAGAGGTGCTCTGTGCGCTTGATTACGGGGCGGAGATCTCCCGGGAACACGGAATTACCCGTACCTCGGCTGGGTTTGAAGCATTGCGGGAGATGGTCGACGGGGCGATCCTCGTCATCGGCAACGCCCCGTCGGCGCTCCTGACCGTCTGCCGGATGGTGGATGACGGCGTCTGCCCGGCGCTTGTGGTGGGCACCCCCGTCGGGTTCGTCAATGCGAAGGAATCAAAGGAGCTCCTTCGAACGAAGGATGTCCCGTCCATCTCCAACGTGGGGACACGGGGCGGGACCCCCCCTGCGGTCGCCTCCTTAAACGAGATCATCACCATGTACATTGAACAACAGCGATAGCACATGAGTATCCGAGACCCGGTAACAGGCTACGAGTATCCCGACGAATGGGTTCAGGCATGCACGGATACTCATGCCCGTGAGCAGGTGGCAGACGGCCTTGCCGTTCTCACCTCGGACGGCACCGTGCTTCGCAGGGGGTTTACCACCGGGACGACCGCCGCTGCCGCCTGCAAGGCGGCGGTGCTCTCCCTGCGGGGGCCGGTATCGTCGGTGGTTGTCACCCTTCCCTGCGGCCTCCGGTGCGAGGTGCAGGCAGAGGGGAGGGACGGGTCCGGTTCTGCGAAGAAATATGCCGGCGATTATACGGGTGATATCACAGCAGATCTGCTCTTTTGTGCAGAGGCGACGGAGACGGCATCCGGCATAGAGGTGCATCCGGGCGAGGGAATCGGACGTTTTGCGCGAACAACGCCGCGGTACCACATCGGTGATGCGGCGATAAGCCCTCCTTCGTGGGAGACAATTCACGGTGCGATACAGGAGGCGGCGGACGAGCTGCATCTGCATGGGGTGACGGTCGTACTCACCATCCCGGACGGTGCAGAGATCGGAAAACAGACCCTCAACCCGAAAGTCGGAGTTATTGGAGGGATCTCTGTTCTGGGGTCGACCGGCCTCGTCGAGCCGTGGGACGACCACCTCTCGGAGGACGTGTTTGGGAGGATCCGCCGGACAGACCGGCCGGTGCTCACCACCGGGAGAGTGGGCCTTCGCTATGCCCGGATGCTCTTTCCCGGCTACGAGGTGGTGCTCGTGGGCAAATTCATGGAGAAAGGTATCGAGGCGGCGGGAGGGTCGGCCATTCTCTGCGGTCTTCCGGCGCTCATTTTGAAGTTTATCAATCCCGGAATCCTGGATGGAACCGGATATGCAACAGTGGAGGAATTAACCATGTCAGAGAACTGGACAGACCTGCTACAACAGAATCTTGCCGACTACAGACGACAAATGCCGGAGATGCGGGTGGTCATCATCGACCGCGAGGGACGCGTGCAGGGGGACTCGCAGTGATGGTCGTCGGTGTCGGCTGCGGGCCGGGCATGCTGACCGAGAGGGCGATCGCCGTCATCCGGGATGCGGAGCTGATCTATGGTTCAAAGAGTGCCATCGAACGGGCGGCGCCGCATATCGGCAACGGCTGCGAGGTCCGCATCATCACGGATTATGCGGCGCTCAGGCTGCTGCCGGAGAATGCAGTCGTCCTCTCGACGGGCGATCCCATGCTCGCGGGACTGGGGTACCTCGGGGGAGAGGTCATCTCCGGCATCTCCTCCTACCAGTATGCCTGTGCGAAACTGGGCATTCCCCTGACGAAGACCGCGATTGTCAATGCCCATGCCGCCGATCATGCCGCCGCCTTCGAGGTGATTCATGGTGAGGTCTGCAGGGGGAAGATTGCGTTTGTCATCGCAGACCCGGCATTTGACGTTGCCGCCTGTGCAATGCGCCTGCAGGACGCCTGCCCGGCATGCATGATTGCCGTCTGCGAACGTCTGGGGTATCCGGATGAGAGAATTGCCATTGGTGATACGAATGCTCCGCCCGTTCCCGCATCAGACCTGTTTGTGGTAATGGCAGGAGTATTTTAGCATCCATTTCAAGGATTATTCAGGGAACTGATGGATATCCGGAGACAGAATTGGAACCATCTCCGGAAATGTATTCTTAAAAACAGGGTTGGTTGTGTGTGTGGTACGGTGATGTAATACTTTGAACCATGAAAACGACCGATTATGGTTTTTTATGCTGGTAGTCCTCAAATGTGACAATTTCTACAGTATTTCCGCTTTCATCATTAAATTCTTCAACACGGCTGAGAACTCTTTTTATCATGCCTCCGTGTGTGATGATAAGGCTGTTTTGTCCCGAAATTGCTTTCAGCAGGCATTTGTCAATAACGCCATGAGTGTAGGTGAGAGATATGCCGCTCTTTTTTGCCTGGTACTTTGCAGCGGTGCCCATTCCCCCGATGATCGTTACCGCTTCATCGTGAACGATCTCTTTCAGCACTTCCTCGTCTAGGCAGTCGGCATCTGCAAGGACAATGAACCCGGATGGACTGCAATCACAGCAACAATGATGGTGCATGCGCAGCATCCCCACAATATCGAGGACGGATTGTGGGATTTTCCCGGATTTTACCATCCCCAGTTCATACAGTGCGTCATGGAGTTCGACCAGAACGGGTTTTGACAGTCGTGCCTCTGCCAATATTCCTTTGTCAGAGAACGCATCCGCTGGTCTGCTGCAGATCATTACCTTCCCCTGGTTCATGAGGATGATTCGGTCGGCCCACGTGTAGGCGAGTTCAACATCATGGGTTGAAATGATGATGCTTTTCCCTGCATGATGGAGCTCATCCAGAAGATCCATGATACTCCTTGCGCTGTCCGGGTCAAGGGCGCTGGTGGGTTCATCGAAGACCAGCACATCCGGGTTCATCGCAAGCACTCCCGCCATCGCCACTTTCTTCTTCTCCCCCCCGGAGAGATTGTGGGGCGGCCGCCTCCCGAATTCAGGAAGGCCCACGTATGTGAGGGCTTTGTCGACCGAACCGGTAATTTCCTCTTCGGTGTAGTCCAGATTTACCGGCCCGAATGCCACGTCCTGAAAGACGGTGGGGGCGATGATCTGGTGATCCGGATTCTGGAATACGTACCCTACCTTTTTTCTCAGGTTCATCAGGTCCCTGCGCTTGTATGAAATCGGTTCTCCCTGATACCGGACTGTCCCGGAGTCCGGTCTGAGCATTCCGTTCAGCATAAGGAGGAGCGTCGATTTGCCCGCCCCGTTTGGTCCGACGAGAGCGATTTTTTCACCCTGCATCAGACGCAGACTGATGCTTTCCAGCGCTTTCGGGCCGTTTGGATAATGGTATTCCAGATCTGTTAATTCAAATATGCAGTTCACGCGATCAGACCACCAAATAGTTGCAGATTACAGGAAAGGATCATAATGCCGAGAAGGGATGCGAGGTACAGGATCGACAGATACAGGGCAGGGCCAAAGAACCCGCCCTGTTCCCCGAGCAGTGCGAATTTTCCGTTATAACACCTGGCGTCCATCGCCTCCAGGATATGTTCGCCCGATTCCCATGAATGAATAAAAAGGGCACCTGCCAGACATCCGAATGATTCTACGGAACCTTTTCGTTTCATGTACCCGAGACGCATTACCTGTGCATGGTAGATCATCTCCGCCTGTTCTATGAGAATGAAGATAAACCGGTAGATGAGCATGGACAGATCAATGAAGAACTCGGGGGCATGACATTTTTTGGCGAGGGAGAAGATCTCCGTTGCAGGTGTCGAGAGGGAGATGAAAAAAAGGGAGCACATCCCGGCAAAAACCCTTGATAGTATGAGGAGCCCTTCATTCGCGCTTCCTTCGGTGACCGTCAGGGTCAGCCATCCGACGAGGGAACAGGAACATATTACCTCGCCGCTGGTTCTGATGAAGAGTATGACGAGCACACCGAGAATCGCAAACCCGAGGGGGATAGACAGCAATCTGGCATACAATCGCAGAGGAATGCCTCCGAGGGTGATCGTCACGAGACTGATGGATGCAGCGATGATACAGGGGACGATAAAACTGTTGGAGGAAACAGAAATGAGGATGCATCCCAGACCCAATATCAGCTTTACTGCGGAGTTTACCTCCCGAAGCCCGCTCGTCTGGGCGATATTCTCAAACAATTCGTAATTCATCGATTACCAAAAAAGTTAATTTGTGGTTTTCTTCATCCGTCTCTCAGTTGCCCATGAACCGAATATCCATCCGATCAAAAGGCCGCCAATCACCGCCTGAATGGCAAAGAGGCACGATTCGATCTCACCTGAGGGGGGGGTGAAGGTATAATCCGAATTGTCGATCCATGGTTCATACCCGAGCTCTTCAACCATCTCTGATCCAACACCATCTGTTCCGCCCCAGCCTTCTTCGCCGGACGCCTGTACAATGGTATCGGTGTAGAGGAATACCCCGACAAAGAGGATGAGTGCGATCACGGTGATTATTTCGAACAGATATTTCATTCTTCAAGGCCTCCTTTGATGGTTTTCATTTTTTCTGCAGTAAGCACTTTCAGCTTTACCAGAAGTTCCGGTTTCAGAATGACAATGTACTTGAAGATGACCACGAAGACGAGACCTTCAATGATCGCAAGAGGTACCTGTGTGATGGCAAAGACGCCGAGGAATGCTGCAAAAGACGGTACAAGCCCTCCTGATGTTGCCGGAAATGCAAGTGCCAGTTCCAGTGCGGTTACACAGTAGGTTACCAGATCACAGAGGAATGCTGCGATGAAGACATTCACGAAGAAGTTGACATTAAGCTTATCGAGACCCTTGTAGACATAGTAGCCAACGAATGGGCCAACGATAGCCATTGAAACCATGTTTGCACCAAGCGTGGTCAGACCGCCATGGGCCAGAAACAATGACTGGAACAGGAGAACAATACATCCCAGAACAGCAGTAATCCACGGTCCAAAGGTGATTGCGGAGAGTGCGGCTCCTGTCGGGTGGGAACAACTGCCGGTTACCGAGGGGAGTTTCAGTGCGGAGAGAACAAAAATAAATCCGCCTGCAACACCGAGA
>DSBQ01000051.1 GCA_011045995.1 Methanoculleus sp.
TGATACGGTGCCGTATCAACGACCTTGCCGTCTTTGACCACGAGGTTGAACGAACATCCCGTCCCACAGTAGGGGCAGGTTGTCTGAACATACTTCATATCCATAATCAATACCTCGAACAAAAATACATCTTAATTTAGCTTATATAACTCTGCTGGTTATAAAGGACAATAACGGTGGAATAAAGAGTATCCATTCCTTTTTTTTACAATCGCGGTACAATTAGGGATTATTTTACTCCAAGTGAAAAGTAATAGAAATTTGTTTACCTGCCTGAAATATACTGGTGTGTGATAAATATTCACGGATGAAAATAATTATGAAGGAAGAAGTCGCGCATACCAAAAAAATCTATTAATTTGAGGGACTTGTGGAGCTAAATCTTTTTTCCAGTCTCCAGCCTACCACGATTAGGGTTCCTGCAAACAGAATCTGGACCGCCGGTCCTGTATTGAATTCCCCCCATGGATTAAAGATAATGACGGCAAACACCGGGACCAGAAGTGCAACGATATCCCGCCGTGGTTTGCGAAGGGCCAGTGCTCCGAGGACAAATGCTGCGATCATACAGGCGAATATGCCGGTGTTTGAAAGGATCGGAACACCGGAGAATACTAATCCGAGAATGATTCCGGCAAATGCAATTGCCGGAACAATGATCCAGAGTCGTGGATTATCTGGTGAAAAGGAACGTGTCGTTGTTTGACTCATAGGTATCACGTCGTATGATACAGTAGTTTGGTGGCTACTGTACATTAATTGAGCAGTTTGGGGTACAGGGCTCCAGAGGCAGCCCGAGGACATAAAAAGCAGTACTATGAAAAAGAATGGGAAAAGTGGTGCAAATAAATTTGCCTGCTGTTAGTTGTTCTTTTTTTCAATGCGAATCTTTCTGATGCGTATCGCATTGACGACCGGGTCGCCGGTTACTACATACCGTTTGATGACCTGACCCAGCACTTCCACGACATCATCCTTGCGGATATCTTCCGACGCTGACGTGAACATCTTCACCGATATTTCACCGCTTTTATCGGCTATCAGGAACTGGGGACGGTTCAGTGATTTGAAGAGAACGCGTTCGACCACACCCTCAAGTTTTACGACGTTTCCGATGTCGGCTGGTTTGATGGTGGAGATGCGGGTCAATTTGGCTTCTGCCTCATAGGACGGAATCAGCTGCTCGTATTCCTTCTGGCTCATGTAATTCAGCAGAAGGGGGATTACAAAGAGCATGACAAGTATTGGAACAGCCCACAGTATGGTGCCATAATCCCGGCTCAGGATAACATACAGCGATAAAAAAAGGGTTAAGGCAACTATCATCGCAATGTGGATGATAGAGACCTGAACCCGGGTACCTTTAATTTTCATTCTGATTCTTCACTGGAGTGCCTGAATATCCTTCTTGAATGATATCCAGTAGACTACACCAACAAAGATCATACCGCCGACGATGTTGCCGATCGTGACGAGGATGAGGTTGTTGGTCCACATGGTGATCCACGTCAGGTTGGCGAGTTTTGCGCCGAAGGTTGCTGCCTGGTCTGCCGACAGGTAGGGCATGGTGAGAAGGCCGGCAGGGATAAAGTACATGTTCGCGACACAGTGCTCGAATCCGGTGGCGACGAAAGCCATGATCGGGAACCAGATACCGACAATCTTGCCGATTGCATCATCTGCGCAGATACCGAGCAGAATTGCAAGGTTGACGAGCCAGTTACAGCAGATGGCCTTGATGAATGAGGACCAGAGAGCTGCCGGGCCAATGTAGCTGACCTTGCCGACTGCAATACTGACTGCGGTTACACCGAATGCGGTAGCCGTTCCTGTACCGGATGCGGCGAAGTTCGTGAGGGGTCCAACAGCCATGAAGTAGGCAAAGACAATCGAACCGATGAGGTTACCGATGTAAACCCATATCCACAGGTTGAGGACACATGCCCAGCTGATTTTGTGCATGAATGCTGCCATGGGGGCAAACATTGCGTCACCGGTGAAGAGCTCAGCGCCCGTCAAGACGATGATAATAAGTCCCACGGGGAACACTCCACCGAGAATTAACTTTGCAACTCCTGCACCGAGGAGTGGAGCGGCACCAGTCGAACAGACAGTTGCAAGGGCTGCACCCATTGCGATGTATGCGCCTGCCATGAATCCACGCAGGAGCATGTTCCAGATCGGAAGGGCACACTTTGCCTTACCCGCGTCTCCGACCTTGGCAATAATTTGTACTGGGGGATGGAATACCATTTTTCATTTCACCTCATTTGGCTTTTAACCACCAAATAACACACAACTACCTATACGAGATAGGTGATTTAACGTCATTCGAGAGCTTATTAAAAGTTTTCTAAAAACATCGGGTATTTGAGGGGTTTCTGACGAAGATATAATTCTGGCATAGGCTTCAAGTAAATTAATTGCAATTTACAAATTAAGTAAGTAAATTTATTTTGGGTGAAGGAGAAGTGCCCTCACGCATAATCTTATACGATAAAAAACACGTTTTGCGCTACATGCCCGTATATTGGATAAAGCATCCGTTTACATGGCTTAATCTGGTATTGAGTCATATTTATTGAGATAATTATTCAGGTACAGTTTTATTAACAGAATTTTCCCGTTTCCTTCTGCAACCCTTTAGAAGCATCCCGATTAGAAAAATTGGCGGTAAGGGGGGGATCACTCGTTTACGATTTCCAGCATGCCGGTACCGAGATCGTAATATATTCCGTGTAATCTGATGCTCCCCGCTTCTTCAGCCGCCCTGACTGCCTGGTAGGTCCGCAGGTTTTTCAGCTGAAGATGAATGTTCTCAAATTCAATCTCGCGTTTTCTTGCGGCCGGGTCTGTACATTCCCCGGGACCGCCGAATGCCTTGTCCACTTGACATTTGACCTCCTCAGCATTCCTGAGCCATGAGGGGATGTATTCTTCATCGCTCTCATGATCGAGCGCCTTCATTGCGCCGCAGTCGGAATGGCCGCAGACAACGATATCTTTGACTTTCAGGTGGTTGACGGCATATTCGATTACCGTGCCGAGATTCACGTCACCCACCGGAACAATGTTTCCGATATTGCGGTGGATAAACATATCACCCATTCGTGCGCCGGTAATTCGTTCAGGATCCACTCGTGAGTCAGAACAGGCAATCCAGAGCGATGTGGGACTTTGCCCTGTTGCAAGTTTTGCATAATGTTCGGGGTCTTTGCTGAAGTCTTCCTCGATGAATCTTCTGTTTCCTTCTAAAAATCTCTCAACCATAATCACACCTCGTTGTTGAATACTATGTTACTTGACAAAAATGGTATTTTATGGTTGTGAATGTGGTCTTATGAGTTAATCGACACATTCTCCAGATTTTTTTTGGCTTTTAAATGCATATTTGATGATATTTTTTATGAACCCCGCATGAAGGGCCAGATGCACGAGAATCAGGATGGCAAAGGCGTACCCCGTCCATGTGTGCATGTCTATCCACGTCGCTTTGCTAAGGCCAAGGATCTCGGCAATATAGGCTGGATTTCTCCCCCCTTCGTATCCTCCGCCTCTGTTCATCACATCGATAACGATGCCGCTGACCGTCATTGGCAGAAAAAATCCGAAGGCGGCAAGGTCCACGAGGGCGTTTTTTTGTATTTTTTTCATATGGGTTCATTCAGGTGGAAGGTACTAATATCTTTTTACCAGGGCGCCTTATCTGCGCGCTCCTGCCTTTCTGGTGATCGCGGGAGGCACATACCGTTTCAGCAGAAGAGAGAGACTGACCACGGTGAATGAACTCAGGGCCATGGCAAGACCCGCCAGTTCCGGCCTGAAGGTGATGCCATAGAACGGGTAGAGGACCCCTGCTGCAACCGGTACCAGTGCGGTGTTGTAGGCAAATGCCCAGAAGAGGTTCATGCGGATCTTTCCCATCATCTTGCGCCCGAGCTGGAGCGCTGCTGCAGCATCGAGCGGTTCACTCCTGACAAGGACAATATCCCCGCTCTCGATTGCCACGTCCGTGCCGCTGCCGATGGCAATACCAACGTCCGACTGCGCAAGAGCCGGGGCATCGTTGATACCATCGCCAACAAAAACCACGACGCGTCCCTGTTCCTGTAATCGTGCGATTTCAGCGGATTTTTGTTCCGGGAGTACTTCTGCTATCACCTCTTTGATCCCGATGGCAGCCCCAACGGCACCTGCAGTACGGGCATTGTCGCCGGTGATCATGCCAACCCGAATATTCATTGCCGCAAGTTCACTGACCGAAGCAGATGAGGTCTCCTTGATGGTGTCGGAGATGCCAATCACACCGGCGACGGCGCCGCCAACGGCAAGGATGATTGCCGTAGCACCGGCCTCTTCATTTTTGCCGAGTGCGTCGTCGACCAGTGCCGGAATGCCGACACCCCGTCCTGCAATGAACGGACGGTTGCCAAGAAGAATTTCCTTCTCCCCCGCACGGGCCTCCACCCCACGGCCTCCGGTAGCAGAAAACGCGGTTGTTTCCACGGGGGTGATGCTGCGCTCTTTGGCCTCCTCAAGGACTGCCCGTGCCAGCGGGTGTTCGGAATGGGCTTCTATTCCCGACGCATAGGCGAGGACGTCGTCCTCCCCCATCCCGAAGGATGCGATGGCCGAGACCCGTGTTTCTCCTTTTGTCAATGTTCCTGTCTTATCGAAGATCACGTGCGTAACCCTCTCGGAGAGCTCAAGGGTTTCCGAATTTTTTATGAGGATGCCGAAATCCGCTCCACGACCGACGCCGACGGTGATGGCGGTCGGCGTCGCAAGGCCGAGGGCACAGGGGCAGGCGACGACGAGGATGGATATGAGAACCGTGAGGGCAAAGAGGAGTGGTGCGTCCAGAAGGAGATACCAGGCCAGAAATGCCAGGATGGCAATCATGAGAATGACGGGGATGAACCATGCCACGGCACGGTCCGCATACTTCTGGATGGGAGGTTTTGTTCCCTGCGCCGTTTCGACCATCCTGATGATCTGGGCGAGGTAGGTGTCTTTTCCGATCTTCGTCGCCTCAAAGGTGAACGAACCGCTGGTGTTGATGGTGCTGCCGATGACGGCATCCCCTACGGATTTACGGACCGGCACCGGTTCCCCCGTTATCATGGATTCGTCGATGTAGCTCTCGCCGGCGGAGACGGTCCCGTCGACCGGCACCTTTCCTCCCGGTTTGACGATGATCTGATCCCCTATATTCAGGTATTCGATGGGAACGTCCTTCTCCACCCCATCCCGGATGACTGTCGCCGTCTTTGCCTGAAGTTCGATGAGGCGTCTGATCGCATCGGTGGTCCGTCCTTTGGCCCGGGCCTCGAGGTATCTGCCCAGCGTCAGGAATGCTGCGAGCATTACGGCGGTCTCGTAAAAGAGAAATTCCTGTGTCAGGACCATCTCAAAGGTTCCGAGAACGCTTGAAACGTAGGCCACCCCGATACCCATGGAGTACATGACGTCCATATTGAGCGTGCGGTTTTTGAGGGCCACCCATCCCGCCCTGAAAACGGGATAGGCCAGATACAGGAAGAAGGGGGTGGAGACGAGAAACATGAAATACGGCATGGGAATAGGGAGATGTACGTCGAGGAGCATGATTCCCATCAGGGGAAGCGAGACCGCAAAGCCGATGAGCGTACGGTTTCTCAGGTTACGAAGTTCGGCCGCCCGCATCTTCTCTTCCTGTTCTTCAGCCGCATCCCCCTCGAACCCGAGATACTGGTATCCCGCCTGTTCTATGACGGATTTCATATCCGGAAGGTGCACCCGTTCGGGGTCGTAGGATACGACCGCCCGGTTGGTCGCAAGATTGACCCGGGCGGCGCTTATGCCGTCCAGTGACATCAGGGCATCTTCGACCGCCCGGATACAGGTTGCGCAGTGGATGCCGCCCAGGCGGATACTGGCGGTCTGCCGGATGACACCGAATCCTGCCCCAGCTACTGCGTCCTCCATCTCTGCCATCGTTACTGCATCCGGGTCGTACACCACGACTGCTTTTTCAGTATTCAGGTTCACGGTGGCTTCCCGGACACCTTTGAGGGCGAGAAGGGCTTTTTCGACTGTTGCAACACAGGTTGCGCAGTGCATTCCGGCAATTTTCAGTGTCGCCCGCTGTGGTTGCATGGTACCCCGATCTTCACTCCTTTTATAAATCACTGTCTTCGGACTGGTGTTCTCTTACACGCCGGTGCCGTACCCTGCGGCTTCGACCGCACGCCGAAAATCGTCCATCGAAGCCTCTGAGGGCCGATACCTGACAACTGCCTGTTTTTTTTCGAGACTGACCTGGACGCTGAGGGCGCCGTCCACCGATGCGAGCGCTGCCTTCACCGCTGCCACGCATCCCTCACAGGCCATACCGGTGATCGGCAGAAGGATCGTTGTTTCGTCTTCCTGTGTCATGGTTCCTCCTCTGATGATGGGAAAGAAGGACCTGAACTACATAAATATATGGAGGGGTTTTCCTGTACCTCTCTCCCCCTCTTCAGCGATGAACTGCCCGAATGAAAATTGTATTATCTGCCTGTGTCCAATATTCCCATAATTCATGAAACTCTCGTCGTGTATCAAGGGGTACCAGATTGAGACGCACCGGACCGTTTCGCCGGAGGAGACGCTTTGCCGCGTCGAACCGCTGGTTCCCCTTTCGGGCATCACAAGGGTTGCGGATATCACCAGACTTGACCGGATTGGCATACCGGTTTTTTCATGTATCCGGCCGGAGGCTGCGACGGGAGCAATATCTGTCTATAACGGGAAGGGGGCAACCCCCGTGGCCGCCCGTGTCTCTGCCATCATGGAAGGGATAGAGCGGTACTCCGCCGAACCGCTTGACCGGGCGGTGGTCAAAGGGACGTTTGCCGAGCTTTCGGAGGGGTCTTCAGCGGTCTTTCCCGGTGACCTGATTCTCCCCGCCTATGCCGACCCGGGGGCTTCCCTCGAATGGGTCCGCGGGTATGATATCATGCAGGATGAGGAGGTATTCGTCCCGACGCATGCGGTTTTTCACCCGGTGGCTCACGGGAGTATCCGCCTGTTCAGGACGAGCACCAACGGGATTGCCTCCGGCAACACTCTTGAAGAGGCGGTGTTTCATGCACTCTCGGAGGTGGTGGAACGCGATGCATGGTCGCTCGTTGAGGCATCGGGCCGGGCAGGGCCGGTGATAGCGGAGATCGACGATCCCCGATGCAGCAGAATTCTTGCGGCCTTCGAGTCCGCCGGGGTTGAGGTTCTCGTGCGTGATATCACAAGTGATATCGGGATTCCCACCATTGCTGCAATCGCCGACGACGTGACACTCAGGGACCCGACCCTCCTCGTCACCGGCATGGGAACGCATACCTGTCCTGAGATTGCAACGCTCCGTGCCCTGACCGAGGTGGCACAGTCACGTGCGACGCAGATTCACGGTGCACGGGAGGACACGACCGAGGGGGACATGCGCAGGGTGCTGGGATATGACCGCATGAAGCGCCTCAATAAAAAATGGTTTGCCGCCGATGAGACGATTGCCTTCGGCGATCTCCTCTCCTTCCGGTCGGAGGATTTTATGGACGACATCGCGTTCACCCTCGATCGGCTCGCGGAGAGGGGGCTTGACCGCTGTATTGTTGTGGATCTCACCCGTGAGGAGATTGGCGTTCCCGTGGTCCGTGTCATCGTGCCGGGGCTGGAGGTCTATGCCATGGACAATGAACGGGCCGGAGAGAGGTGCAGGCGTGCCCGCCGTGGTTATCTTCCTGGGTCCAAGTCTTGATGCCGGCAGGGCGCGGGCCATCCTCGGTACGGCGGAGTATCGCCCTCCGGCAAAACGGGGGGATATCCTCCGCGCCGTTGAAGACGGGGCCGACATCATCGGTCTTATCGACGGTGTGTTTTTCCAGGACTGTTCGGTTGCTCACAAAGAGATTCTGGCAGCCCTGAAGGCAGGGGTGACGGTCGTCGGAGCGTCAAGCATGGGCGCACTCCGGGCATGTGAGATGGACACCCTCGGGATGATCGGGATCGGGAGGATATACCGGATGTACCGGGATGGCATTCTCATCTCCGATGATGAAGTGGCGCTTGCCTGTGACCCGTTTACGGACGATGCGGTATCCGAGGCCATGGTCGATATTCGAATCACCTGCGAAGAGGCACGTGCCAGAGGGGTGATATGCGGCTCCCTGCACGATCTCTTGATCAACACCGCGGAAGGGATATATTATCCCGAACGGACCTACCGGAGTGTTATCCGCGGGTGCAGGGAGTCGGCGGACCCGGATGAACTCGACCGGTTTTCCGCCTGGGTGGAGAGGTCACGCATCCGGCAGAAAGAGGCGGATGCGGTTGAGGCCATTGAATACATCGCAGGGATTGGAGCGAAGGAATAGGGACTGCCGGATTCACCTCACCCGGTATGGGGGACGCGGGAAAGCTACCTGAAAGCGCCGGCTTCACAGGTAGTGTTCCTGGCACTCCTGCCCGCTGTGCCCTTCATCGTTTTTTTATTATTTCAGTGGTTCCCGGCTGGGTCATGAAGGGAGAGCTGCAGCATCGGCTGCAAAAAATGTGAGGAGAATCTGCGATCAGTCAATTCCCTTGCGGGGGAAATTGTCCGGTGAACGCAGGTAGGCATAGGGATTGTTCAAGATCTCATGCGCCCGTTCCAGTTCACGCTGGGCATCCCCTATGGAACTGTCTGCCCGGGGCCTCATCTCTATCCACTGATTCTCATCCGCGTGCTCCACCATGTCGACTTCGACCTCTGCGAGGTTGATGAACATCTTGATGTTCACATTGCAGGCGGCAAGATCCTCTTTTATCACATCAGGTGCCGTCTTCAGCTTTTCTTCCACATCATGCTGCATCAACCTGATTTCATCAACGCGGGCCCACGCCTGTTCGATATATGCATCCTGTGTCTCTTTCATGTGCATGGATTTTGTCGGTGCCATTCTCGGATTCCTCCCTCGATGCGTCCTCCTTACACGTCAAGGTATAAATGATCTTCTGCGGCGGACGGATGTGTGGTGGCTGCCAGAGACGATGAAAATGAGGCTTAAATTGAGATGCGGCTGCGGGATCAGAATGTGTGAATCAAAAGAGCTGCCAAAGAAAAAGAGAGCCTCAGGAGGGATTTGAACCCCCGACCTGCTGATTACAAATCAGCCGCTATGCCGGGCTAAGCCACTGAGGCGCTCTTAATTCATTCGCGCTCCTGAGCAAAAAGCTTGGCGTTGAGGCGATGTCCGGAGGCGATCACCCGGGATGGGGGCGGCCGCTATGGGAGCTGTTGAATGGCGAATTCCAAACTGCTTTATCGGAGCCAATCGAAGAGTGTATCATACTTATGGCGCACCTGACCGTTGATCTCGGAGGCCGGCCCGGCCATGACTGCAGAGGGTTCTGCCGGTACTGCTACTTCAAAAAAGTGAAAGTAGAGGAGGACCCCGAACCCTTCGGCTGCCGGTACTGCCTGCCGTTTTCCGTCGGGTGCGATTACTGCACCGGCTTTGTACGGGAACGGTATGATGGATTTAAAGATCTTCGTGATGTTGCGGATGATGTGCTCGGCAATCTTCAGCTGATCGACGATGATATCGAGCGGATTACGATAAGCGGTGGCGGGGACCCGTCCTGTTATCCTGACTTTGCCGATCTCATTGAGCTCCTTGGTGCCATGGAGGTGCCGCTGCATATCGGGTACACGAGCGGGAAAGGATTCGATGATCCGGCCATCGCCGATCTTCTCGTCGAAAATGGCCTCACAGAGGTCTCGTTTACCATCTTTGCGGCAAATCCTGAACTGCGCCGGAAGTGGATGGGAGACCCGACGCCTGAGGCGTCCCTGGCGGTTCTTGGCAAACTCTGTGAAAAAATTGACGTCTATGCTGCTGCGGTGATTCTCCCCGGGGTCAACGATGGAAAAGAACTGGAGACGACCTGTGCCTGGCTTGAAGAGCGGGGGGCGAAGGGCCTCATACTCATGCGGTTTGCCAACCGGACGGATCAGGGGCTGATCCTCGGGAATGCACCCATCATCGAGGGTCAGCGGCTGCAGACGGTCAGGGAATTCCAGGAGATGGTGAACGACCTGAACAGCCGGTACTCTTTGAAGATCAGCGGAACCCCCATGGGCGACCCGACGAACGGGTCTCCCTTTGCCATCCTCGACGAACCCGAACTCATGGAAAAGCTTCCCCGGGTCAGGAAGAAGGCAAGTCTCATATCGGGGGGTATCGCAGCGCGGTACGTCCAGGACGTCCTCGATACCTGCGGCAACAAATCCTGGGTCCACAGTGTCAAAAAGGAGATTGCGTGTCTGATAACCCTTGATGATCTAAGGGAGCTCGACTGTTCACAGCTGGAAAAGGTCGTCATCATCCCCGGCAGGGCCTTTGTGCATGAGCGGCAGGCAGAGGAGGTGCTCTCCGCCGATGGGGTGCAGCGAACGGTCATCCGGGGACCCGGGATGCTCACCGCAGATGCAGAGACCTCGATGGGGATGACGAGGGGTCAGGTGCTCCAGATGGAGATGGACGGGTTTGCCGATCTCATCCGTCTCATCAACCAGTACGGGCAATAGCTCCTTACTTCCTTTTTTGGTAATAGAGATCGGCGCATCGTTCGATCTCATCATGAATATCCTGGTCAACGAGCGTAGTGACTGCCTTTGCGAAGGGGTGGAGGTCGATGGTGCCCGCAACAAGAGTGCAGACGACATCACCATCCCTGCCGGGATGCACGTCATAAGCCCGTCCGTTTTCGAAGGTGATGAGGAGGCCGTCGTTGGTGTATTCTATTCTGGATGATGCGGTCATGGTCGTCTTCACAGGTACTGGTTCATCTGCAAGGTACTTGAAGCTCACCGACCCGACATTGAGACGCAGGTTTTTTGATGGTGAATGGCGCCCAGTGGTATGCCATGTGCATGCGGTATGTCCTGGAGAGGCCGGAGGAGGTTGCGGCACGCTTTTCTGTTGACGGTCCTGTGCCCGTCATGACCCCACGGTTCAATATCGCTCCTACACAGGAAGTGCCGATAATCTTGAACGATAACGGAAGGATCCGCTGCGCCATGGCCCGGTGGGGTCTTGTGCCGTCGTGGAAGCAGATTGCGAAATCCGGGGAATGGCTCTTCAATGCCCGTGCGGAAACGCTCTCTGAAAAACCTGCATTCAAGGGGCTGTTACCCGGATCGCGGTGTATCTTTCCTGCATCGGGGTTTTTTGAATGGCAGCGCCAGCGCGGCAGGCCCCTTCCCTGTTACCTGTATGTGCGCAACGCGCCCCTCCTCGGGTGCGCGGGGCTGTACGACTGGTGGACACCGGCAGGGACGAACGAAAAGATACTGACCTGCGTTATGATCACCTGTGATGCGAACACCCTCGTCCGGAAGATTCACGGGAGGATGCCGGCCATTCTGGCCAGGCAGCTGGAAGATGCCTGGTTGCGCGGGGAGGAGGGGTATCTTTCTGCATTGGAACCCTACCCTGCCGGAAAGATGGGGTGCCACCGTGTCAGTGAACGGGTGAATTCTTCCGCAGGTGATGATCCCGGGATGATCCTTCCCATTGAACCGGAGCGTCGCTGGTGGTAAGAACGGGCAGGTGCCGGGCACCTCTCTGGGGCCTTTCATCCCCTGCAAACAATCATATCCTCCTGCACCCATGCCTCTGCATGCCCCGTGAGGCTTCCTACGTCAGGCTGTTGCGAAGTGGTGAGCTGCAGGACCGTGCCGACTCGGCCTGCGCTCTCCTCACTGCCTGCCGCCTCTGCCCCCGGGACTGCGGTGCGGACCGTCGTGGGGGGGAGTACGGGTTTTGCAGGGCGGGAGCAGTCACTGAACTGTCTGGGTATGGTCCGCATTTTGGTGAAGAGCCTCCTCTTGTCGGGAGAAACGGTTCAGGGACGGTTTTCTTCTCGCACTGTACGATGCGCTTACGTCTTCTGCCAGAACTACCGGACAAGCCAGCTGGCAGAGGGCGGGCCCGTTGATGCGCCGGCCCTTGCGCAGATATTTCTCCGGCTTCAGGAGGCGGGAGTCCATAATATCAACCTCGTCTCCCCGACCCACTATGTCCCGCAGATACTGGAAGGTCTCGTATATGCTGCAAATGGCGGGCTTACCATTCCGCTGGTCTATAACACCGGCGGGGTATGACAGTGTCGCCACGCTTGGCCTCCTGGAAGGGGTGGTGGACATCTACATGCCGGATGCGAAGTTCGGTGATGAGGCGACGGCCCGAAGACTGGCCGGCACCCCCGACTACCCTGCCCGCATGAAGGAGGCGATACGCGAGATGCACCGGCAGGTCGGAGATCTCAGGGTGGATGCAGACGGCATTGCAGAGCGGGGCCTGCTGGTCCGTCACCTGGTGCTTCCCGTGGGCCATGCGGGAAGCAGGGAAATATTTCGTTTTCTTGCACGGGAAGTCTCCCCGGATACGTATGTGAACGTCATGGAGCAGTACCGGCCTGAATGGAAGGCATGCCAACGGATGATGCTCCCGAACTCTGCAGGAGAATCACAAAAAAAGAATACGAAGACGCGATCATGATGGCCAGGCAGGCCGGTCTTACCCGTGGTATAGGGCTGGAAGGGAGGTAATGCCGGGGTGGATAACACCGGACGTTCCCCTGGAGTTCATTCTCCTTCGGTTTCGTGGATCTCTGAAATACGGTTGAAAATTGCGAGCATATATCCCCTGTGTATGAGGTCGGCAATTTCTCCCGGCATCAACCTATCGATGCGGACATGTACGGTAAGAATGCGCCGCAGTGACTGCGTATCTGCCAGTGTAAGCAGTGACGGCTGTTCAAAATATGCCGTCGCCTCGTCCGTCCACCCCTGCCAGTGGCTGTTGATGAGCCAGTTATTGGTATAGAGGATGCGCAGGAAGGTTTCGATGGGGGGGCAGCTCCCCGTCTCCCGTATTTCCTTCTCATAGCCCCTGAGAAACGAAGTGCCGTCCAGGATGGTCCGGTACCCAAGAATCGCCTCGAAATTTTCCCTTGTGGGGGTTTCATATTCCAGATTCATGTATCAGATATCCTGTGTTTGTATTCTGCTTTGAAAAGTCTTTGGAGAGAGACAAATGCCGCATCGCGCTGCAATTTTAAGGAATATTTTGCGGATGATATACTATTGCATTCAATGGGAAAATGCAATAAACAGGTCTTGCGCTTCATCCCAGCATCGCCGCCTTCTGAGCGACGGGGGGGAGAGCCGGGCGGAAAGGATTATTGAAGAAAAGAGGAAGTACCCTATGTGATGGGATATGGGTGGGCAGAACGTAATTATTGCACTTGGTGCAGTAGTTCTTGCAGGACTGCTGTTCATTGTTGGGTCAGCATTTGTGGGGAACTATGACTACCAGCTCATGGGAGCAGATCAGCTCTTCTCATGGGGGACAATGTACCTGGTAAGCGGCCTTCTCATAGTGGTCGTAATTTTTCTGGTAATCTTCGTGAACAAACGAAGATAATTGGACTGAACAACGGGTTATGGCATTCGCTCAGTTCGTTGGATCTGTCCGGATGTGATGGAACGGGGCGGACCTCGCGAATCAAGAATTGTTGAAAAACGTTGCCATGGAAAAGTGCTGTCGGTGGGATCCGAACCCACGGCCTCCAGATATCCCAGACTAAAGCGCCCCGAAATGTGCTCAAACCCTATGAGTCTGGCGCCCTAACCAACTAGGCCACGACAGCATACAAGTGGTATGTATGTCCGTGCTTCTGCAGCATGCTGCAGACCTCGTGTGCATCGCACACAAGTGCATAACAAGAACGCCGGATTCGCTATTAAAGCTTCTCATATGGAAATCCGGACGTTTGCGTGCTAAAAAAATGGACCCGTACCATGTCGGGGATGTGTCAGTGGGGGAGCGGGGTGCCGCAAATAGCCCTGGTCGCAACATCAGGGGTGTGATGTGCAGAACAGTCCTGAAAAAAGAAGATGATAATTACTGGTTTTCGTTCTGCTGCTTATTATGCGCGGCGATATAGACATTGACGGCGGTTGCGATTGCTGCGGCCTCCTTGCCGTGGTGCAGGGAATGTGCGAGCGTCTGCATCCGGGTCTCCTCCTCGTGGAGATAGCGCGCAAGGTTCGCCTTGACATGTTCTTCCTGCAGGAAATGGGTATGGGTGTTCCCTTCAATGAAGTGCCGGTTGTTCATGATGGCATGATGCAGGGGAAGGGTTGTCCGTACGCCGATGATCACATATTCATAGATTGCACGCCGCATACGTTCGATGGCTTCCCTGCGGTCGATGCCCCACCCGCAGAGTTTTGAGATCATGGAGTCGTACATGGGGGGAATCGTGTATCCCATGTGGATGCCTGAATCCACACGGATACCCGGTCCGCCCGGGGAGCGGTACCTGACAATCTTGCCGGGGTCGGCCTGGAAATCGTTCAGGGGGTCTTCCGCATTTATCCGGCACTCTATCGCATGACCGTTGAGGCGGATATCCTCCTGGGCGAACGGGATCTTTTTCCCAACGGCAATCGCCAGCTGCTGGCGCACCAGGTCGATGCCGGTCACCATCTCGGTGACGGTATGTTCCACCTGGAGCCGGGTGTTCATCTCCATGAAATAATACTCCCCGTCGGCATAGAGAAATTCCACCGTGCCGGCGTTGTAGTAGCCGGAAACCTCTGCCACCTTCAGCGCCGATGCTGCCATGCGTTCACGGAGCTCCTCGGTCATGATTGGGCAGGGTGCCTCCTCGACAAGTTTCTGGTGCCGCCGCTGTATGGAACATTCGCGGTCATACAGGTGTATCCTGTTGCCGTGGCGGTCGGCAAGGATCTGAAACTCGATATGCCGGGGTTTGACCAGGTATTTCTCGATAAAGACCGTCGAATCACCGAACGCCGAAGCCGCAATGCGCATCCCCTTCTCGATCGCCTCCTGAAGCCCCGCTTCGTTCTCCACAATCTGCATGCCGATGCCGCCGCCGCCTGCCGAGGCCTTGACGATGACCGGATAGCCGATCTCTTCTGCGATGGCCTTTGCCTCGTCCTGGGAGGTGACTCCCTCCGGCGTATACGGGAGGACCGGGACTCCGGCATTCTCCATCATATGCTTGGAAGCAAGCTTCGAACCCATCGTCTCGATGGTCTTCCACGAGGGGCCGATGAACGTAATCCCCTCGTCTTCGCAGAGTTTGGCAAAAACTGCATTCTCCGCAAGAAATCCGTATCCGGGGTGAATGGCTTCGGCACCGCACATATGGGCGATATCAATGATACGGTGCATGTTCAGGTAACTTTTCAACGGGTGGGCCTCCCCCACCAAAAAGGCCTCATCGGCGTACTTTGCATGCAGCGAGTTTTTATCCGGTTCGGAAAAGATTGCAACCGTTCCTATATTCATCTCCCTGCATGCCCGCATAACGCGGATGGCAATTTCGCCGCGGTTGGCGATGAGTACCTTTTCGAAATTGGTCATTCAATCACCAGAAGCACATCCCCGTTCTGGACAGCATCGCCCACATCAACGAAGATGTCGGTTACCTTGCCGTCGGCAGGAGCCTTGATGGGGTTTTCCATCTTCATTGCTTCAAGGACAATGAGCGTCTCTCCTGTCTTTACATGGGCGCCGACGCTGGTTTCAATTTTAAGTACCATTCCCTGGATGTTGCTCTTGAGCCCGCCTTCGATGGCAGTCCGCGGGATCTGCTTGGCTCCCATGGTACCGGTCTGTTCAATGGCGCCGCCGTCAACAGAAATGATTCTGACCGCAAATATCTCCCCGTCGACCTCGACCTCCATTGTTGCAGGCATACCGCCGGTAGCCGGCGCCGATGTCTCAACCTGTTTGGGGATGACCTCGGTTTTCCGTTCGCCGCGCAGGAAGGAAGGGGCTATGGCCGGATAGAGAATATAGGTCAGGACGTCCTCTTCCTTATGTACAAGCCCTTCTTTCTCCGCCTCCTTCTTCATCTTTTCATAGGCAGGTTCTAAAAGATCCGCCGGTCTTCCCGTGAATGGCTCCTCATCATCGATGATTTTTCTGCGAATGTCATCCGGGATAAGTCCCGGGGGTTTTCCGTACATCCCGTGCACATAGTCGCGGACCTCCTTTGTGACATTGGCATAGCGTTCCCCTTCCATCAGGACGTTGAGGACTGCCTGGGTGCCGACAATCTGAGAGGTGGGGGTCACGAGCGGCGGGTACCCAAGATCCTCGCGCACCCGGGGAATTTCCTGGTGAACCTCATCGAGACGGTGCAGCGCATCCTGTTCCTTGAGCTGGGAGACGAGATTGGAGATCATTCCTCCCGGAAGCTGGTAGATGAGCACATCGCTGTCCACGCGCTCGGAGATGGGGTTGACCAGGGCATCATATTTTTTCCTTATTTTCAGGCATATATTCCTGACCTTCCTGAGTTTCATCAGGTCGATGCCGGTATCCCTCTGTGTCCCGACAAGGCTTGCCACAATGCTCTCCGTCGGAGGCTGTGACGTCCCCATGGCAAAGGGCGACATTGCCGTATCAAGGATATCCACCCCTGCTTCGATTGCCGCCTGGTAACTCATGGGGGAGATCCCCGAGGTGGAATGCGAGTGCAGGTCAACCGGAATGTCAATGACCTCTTTGATGCCGGTGATGAGATCCCGGGTCGCTTCCGGCATAATAAGGCCTGCCATGTCCTTGATGCAGATGGAATCACATTCCATTGCGTAGAGCTCCCGTGCCATCTCAATAAACCCGGCAGTAGAGTGCACCGGGCTTGTGGTATAGCATATTGTCCCCTGGAGGTGTGCACCGATGTCCCTGACGGTCTCCATTGATTTCTGCATATTTCTGAGATCGTTGAGAGCATCGAAGACACGGAATACGGCAACTCCGTTTCTGCCGGCGGCCTCGACAAATTTTTCAACAACATCATCGGGATAATGGCGGTAGCCAACGAGATTCTGGCCCCTCAGGAGCATCTGTATCGGGGTATGCGGGAGCGCTTCATGGAGGTCACGAAGCCGAAGCCACGGGTCATCATTGAGATACCGGATGGCACTGTCAAACGTTGCGCCTCCCCACGCCTCAACGGAAAAAAACCCGATGGTATCAATCTCATGGGCCAGCTCAAGCATATCTTCGGTTCTGAGCCGGGTTGCAATGAGCGACTGATGCGCATCCCTCAGGGTCGTGTCTGTGATCTTTACAGGATTAAAACTCATATTCAACCTCACGGAGGGCGGGAAATGGACAGATCAAGCCTCTAATTACTTACCTCCTGAAGCTATAAATACCTCACGAAAGTCCCCAAAAGGGCCAAAATAATGACAATTGAGCCGATAAAAGCCACAAAATCCTCTTTTCCGTGGTTGAAACGTGGAAGATATGTCCCTCCTGAATGATACCCCCTGACGGCAAGGGTCTTTGCCTGGCATCCGGCCCTCCTGATCTGTACCATAACTACTGAAACGCCGAGGGGAACCAGCGATCTTACCAGCCCCGTTGTCCCTTTCATGGCAATGGCATGCCGGGTGAGAATGATGTCGTCTTCTATACGCCCGAGTGATCCGAGTGCCATGTCTGCGGCAAGGCCGATGTCAAATCCCCAGCGGTCTCCAAATGCCCAGACGGCAACATCAAAGAGCTCTTCCCCCGCACCGCCGCCGAAGGCCCAGAAGGCAATAAGCATCACCACCGAGAGACGAAGGAGATATCCTGTTCCGTCCCCACCGACCAGGGTGGTGAATACCGCGACGAGGGCAAGGGTTCCGAATATGATGACAGCGGTCCTTCGCCCGGGCAGGTTTCGCCTGTCCCGGGCAAAGATGACCCACCATACAAAAACCATCGCTGCACCGGTTACTGAAGAAAATGCGGCACATGAGAGGAGAAATGTGCTGGCGATTCTCAGGCGTGCATCCTGCACAAGGCCTCCTTCGCATCTTCGAGCGTGATATTGTCCGGCACAACACCGTAGTTGAGCACCTCTTCGATGTACCGGGGAGCACCCTGCCATGAGGGAATAGCCTCCGGTACCGGTCCAAGCGCATGAAGGCATCCTCCCCTGATCTCCCAGAGGTAATCGACCCGTGGCAGTACTGCCTGTTCATGAGTGAATAACAGCGTGATCGGTGGATGATGTGCATGGATTTTGCGGCACATGCGGTGCTTCCACACAGGGTCGAGGGTTGATAACGGCTCGTCAAGGATAAGTAGGTCCCACGTCCCTGCAAGAATGCAGCTCATGTGAAGGCGTTTGAGTTCTCCGCGTGAGAGGTCGAATGAACGCTCATGTGCTCTCCCCGTCAGTCCGGCCTCCATGCATATTCTCTCTGGTTCCAGTCCCCACGAACGGATTTCATCGCGTACCAGGTGACCGGTGGTATGGTACTCCGGAAACTGCATTGAGAGGGTGCGCCTGTAAATTCCGTGGTAGGCAATGTTCCCTGATCCCGGTTTTAGGAGTCCGGCAATTGCCTGTGCAAGGGTGCTCTTTCCGCTCCCCACCCTGCCCGTAATCAGGTGAATACCTTCTGAAAAAATCCCCCGGGCACAAAGGCTCCACTTCTTCCGGGTAAGGATCACCTCTTCAAGTGCGAGCTCCATGCTGCAAACCTCCAGAGCGTTGGATAGAACGGGGTGTCTTCAAGGTTGGGAAATATATCCTCCGGTGATCCAAAATACCGAACCTGTCCTTCTTCCAGGTAGATGAGATTATCCGCCCCTGCGGCGGTATCCATATTCTGTGTCGACTGGAGCACGTGCATGCAGGAGAGCGAGGGGAGTATCTGCTGAACATCCTCTGCCGTGGAGCGGTCAAGATGGGAGTCGATTTCATCCAGGACAAGAACCTTTGGGCGTATGGCAAGAGCTGCTGCCAGAACAACGAGCGCCTTTTCGCCCCCGGAAAGTTCCTTGCATCTTGCATCCAGTAGATATTCGCACCCGATATCCCTCAGGGCCTGTCCTATTCGAGGTTCGAGTTCTTCATCAGGAAGATGGCGAAACCTGAGTGCGGAGGCGATTTCATTTCTGACGGTCCTGAAGATGAGGTTGTCCTCCGGGAATTCCCCGACCCAGCCCACATCTGTTCTGCGCGGTGTCTCGCCATCGATGGTGATCCGGCCCTGTTCGGGCATCTCGATCCCTGCCAGCAGCGAGAGGAGCGTTGATTTACCACTCCCGTTGGGGCCGATGACGCAGGTATGTCCGGATGGGATGGAGAGGTCCCGGATGGCAATGGTGCGGAATGCAAGACCGGTGCACACAATCATTGAACACGTTCCCCGATAGAGTAGACCGCAATTCCCTTTAGGAAATCTCCTGCCAGGAAGGGGACGGCTCCAATCAGCACCGCCTGTGCGATGCTGATCCCGGCCGAGAAGGAAAGCCAGAAAACCCCGAAGGCGTAGATCGTTGCAGTGGCGGCGACAAGACCCGTGATGCGGAGGATGCGCTTCTTTTGTTCATATGCGAGTCCTGCAATCAGTGCGGCAGGAATAAACCCGATGAGAAACCCTCCCGTCGGGCCGAGGATGACACCGATGCCGGCAAGTGCATTATGAAAGACCGGGACATTCAGTGCCCCCAGTACAAGGTATAACACGGCGGGGATGGCCGCATACCGTTTCATGATCACACCTGCAAGGAGGACAAAAAATGTCTGGAGGGTCAGTGGGACCGGGGGAAGGGGAATGGAGATCCACGCTCCCACCGTGATCAGTGCCACGAAGGTTGCCGTGAGGGCGACAAGCTGACTTTTTTTCTCATTTCCGTACATGTCAACCTCCTATTATTTTTATGGTTGACACGAAAAAGGTAATCAGACCAGGCTGCAGTCTCCTGAGAATACCCGTTCTATTTTGCCGTTGTCCTTGCGTACAATGAGCGCACCGTATTCATCGATGTCGATGGCCTCCCCTTCGAAGGCCTTGCGGGGGGTTATAATCTTCACTCTCTTGTCGAGGGTGATCGACAGGCTCTTCCACTCACGGGTGATGGTGAGATATTCCCCGGATTCGATCTCCCGGTAGCGTGTCTCGAATTCTTTGAGCAGCTGCGCCAGGAACCGCGCCCTGTCGACAGGTCCGCCGCATGCCATGGAGAGGGAGGTGATAGGGGTCTTTACCCCTTCGGGAAGCTGGTCCTGTGTGATGTTGGCATCGATGCCGATGCTGAGCAGACAGTAGTTCACCGTTTCCGCCTCTGCGGAGATCTCCTGGAGGACCCCGGCTACCTTCTGGTTGCCGATGTAGATGTCGTTTGGCCATTTGATGAGTGCGCCGGACCCGCAGAATTTGCGAATGGTCCGTGCTATGGCAATCGAGGCGGCCATGGTCACCATAAAGACATGGTCTATCGGGATATCAGGACGAAGAATGATGGTACTCCAGATCCCTCCCCGCGGTGAATACCACGCACGCCCGAGGCGGCCGATGCCCCCTGACTGTTCTTCTGCGATAACCACCGTACCGTGCAGCACGGAGGGATCTGATTTTCTGCAGAGTTCCTTGGCCACCCCTATCGTAGAAGGGACGCTGTCGGTATACTCGATGGAACGCCCGATCACAGAGGTTTTCAGGTGTTTTTGAATTTCATACGGGAGCAGTCGGTCAGGGGATGCAACCAGTTCGTACCCCTCTGCTCGTGAAGCGGCGATCTCATACCCGTAGTCACGAAGCTCCTTTACATGCTTCCATACGGCAGATCTGCTGATCTCCAGTTGTTCGCTGATCTCCTCCCCCGATATGGGAGACGTGGACTGTTCGAGAATTTTTAGTACTCTGAATGCTGCCTCTATCATGGTCATCACTTTTTCGCATCAATGAGTTCGGTTGGAAGGGGGCATGGATCCCTGCCGCAGACCTGCTTCATGATCATTGACTGATGCTCCATAAGCGTTCCCAGGTCGAATATCCCGGTGATATCGACCAGACCTACGGCACCTATCACCTCGCCTGCCGAGCCGTGCAGGGGGGCGACAATGACCGGAATTCCCTTATAGGCGCCGGACTCCGGCACATGTTTCATCGTCCCGTTCTGTTTCATTGCCGCCTCGAGAACAGGCCCGGTATAATCGGAATCCACGACACGGCCCTCTTCGATCCGGACTCCGTTTTTATTAAGCGATCTGGCTGTGATCGGCAGCCTGTTTACCACTTCATGAATGCACATGGCAAAACCGGTCAGGTCATCAGGACCGGAATCTACGGAAAGTATGTATGAACCCATCACGGAAACCTCATGTCAGCTTGGTAAATCTAAAAAGAATGCTGAATTAAAATAAGGTTTCTGTTTCACCAGAGCAAAAACCATTGAGAAATCCGCTTGAAGGGTATTCGTGCAGGGAGGCAACGAGGAGCGTACCCTCCCCCACTTCGTGGGAAATCATGATAGCACGGTCATCTTTCGTTCTCGCGAGAACCTCCCCGGAACATTCGCTGAAATATCCGTCACATTCGATGGACGAGAGATCAAAATCGTCCATGATCCGGGCATGGGGGTTGTGGGGGTCAACGACAACCGGGGTGGAAAAATACTCATTGACGTACGTGACCGGCACCGGCATCCAGTTATAGGCATCCGGTTTGGGCGACATTGCGCCAAAGACCAGGATATTTCCCCCTTTCATCAGGAATTTCTCAATCCTCGTCGAAGATGCCCTGAGAGCGGGAAGAAGGCTTGTATATGCCAGATTTCCAAAACCGGTCGGGATGATCAATGATACCATCCTCCCCCGGTAGTAAGGTGCTGCCATCATATGGGGGGTTATCAGTTCGCACTGTATGCCGCAGTCTTCGATATACCGCTGGAATGGTGTTGCACAGTCCCATGCAAGGCCTGCTTTTACTATCATCCTTTGATTACTCCTTTCGGTTCCAGCCGCGCAACCCGGAGCGAGAGCCCTGCTTCATGAACGACGCGGACCACCTCGCTGGAAGATTTGTAGGCATCGGGGGCCTCCTCGGCAATTACCTTGTTGCTGGTGGCCTTTACACTGATGCCCTGCAGCCCAAGCTGGTCGCGAATCTCCCCCCCGTCCAGGTGTTTCTTTGCCTGTGAGCGCGAGAGCACCCGCCCGGCCCCGTGGCAGGTACTGCCGAACGTTTTCTCCATTGCTGTTTGCGTGCCCTTAAGGACAAATGAGGAAGTGCCCATGCTCCCCGGAATGAGGACCGGTTGTCCGATCTCCTCACACCCGGGGGGCAGGTCATGATTACCCGGACCAAAGGCGCGTGTTGCCCCTTTCCGGTGAACACAGACCTTCTTTTTTTTGCCGTCGATCATATGTTCCTCGAATTTGGCGACATTGTGGGTGACATCGTAGATAAGCGGCATCTCATCGTAATCGATGGAAAACTGCTTTGCGAGTACTTCCCTGGTGAAGTGGGTGATCATCTGGCGGTTTGCCCAGGCATAGTTTGCCGCACAAGCCATGGCGCTGAAGTATGCCTCTCCTTCCGGACTCGTCAGGGGAGCGCAGGCGAGTTGCGGATCGGGAAGGGAAATGCCGTATTTTTTTGCCGCTCTTTCAAGGGATGCGATATGATCGGTGCAGATCTGGTGACCCAGTCCGCGTGATCCGCAATGGATCATTACACATACCTGCCCGTCCCTGATGCCGAATGCATCGGCAGCGACGGGGTCAAATATCTCGGCAACGGTCTGAATTTCCAGGAAATGGTTTCCTGCCCCCAGGGTGCCGCATTGCGGACGTCCGCGTGCGCGTGCCTTTGCGCTTACATGGGCGGCGTCAGCCCCCTCCAGGGACCCATGCTCCTCGCACCGGGTGATATCGCAGGCCATGCCATACCCCTGGTTCACTGCCCATGACGCTCCTTCGTTCATCATCACATCCAGGTCCTGATCCGTAAGCTTAAGCGGACTTTTCGTGCCGATTCCGGTCGGGATCTTCGTGAAGAGATGACTGAGCAGCGGCTGAATCCTGCCGAGTTCTTCAACGGTCAGTGGTGTCGCAATCAGGCGCACCCCGCAGTTGATATCAAATCCGACACCACCGGGGGATATGATCCCTTCCTCCATTCCGAACGCTCCCACACCGCCGATGGGAAATCCGTACCCCCAGTGAATATCCGGCATTGCAAGCGCATATTTCTCTATTCCCGGCAGCGTGGCCATATTGGCACACTGCTGCAGGGCGCCATGTTCCAGTGTCGGCATAAGCTCTTCAGAGAGGAAAAAGCGTCCGGGTACCCGCATCCCCCGAGTATACCCGACGGGAATCTCCCACTCAAAGGGCCCTGCCTTTTGTATGCCTTCTATCATTCTTCCCTCATACATCAAAGAGAATATCCGTCTCATATCCTCTCTTCGTCTTTTCAATTTTCATTCCTGAGCGCGATATGCCCTTCACCTCAGTTCCTCCGGCATGGTGGGCGGGGTCGTACGGCTCGCCGGACAACCTGGCCTTAAGGGTCAGTCCATCGATGGTGACATCCGCTGAAGCGTATCCTTCGCATTCCACTTCTGCATAATAGAGAATCTCTGAGAGAAACTCGCCCAGGAGTGCTTCATGGGAATCAGCCGAAAGGGTAAAGGTCTGGTGGGCATCCCCCGGTTTGCACGAAGGGAACATAATCGAAAACAGGGCGCCGGCCGCTTCACTGAACAGGTCTTCGGTCGTTGTTCCCCAGACATGCATCAGAATGTCAGCAGTATGATCGCGTTCAATAAATGGCACCGGCATTCCCTTCTCTTCCGGTCACATGTAGTCACAGTACATCGGTACCATATCCATATCTATCCTGTCCAGATACCGCGCCTGGTACATGGAGACATAGATGATGTTCTCACCTATATATATTTCATAATCAGAGGATTTGGGAGGTTTTACTGTTGTGGAAAGAAGAACCGGTCCGCCGCATGATGTGCAGATACGAAAATCCGTATTCCGTTCCCGGACATATGATTCGACCTCTTCGGAGACAACAATGCGGTGCCCCGTGGTGGTGTTGTCATTATCGGTGAACATCTCTGTAGAATAGTTGATGATATGAATAAAAATAGGTTATGTTAGAGGGTGCTTCAGACGACGCCGACCATCCTTCGGACCAGGTCGGCATATTGATCCTTCAGCTCATAGATGGCCGTCGCATTATCCTTATCTTTCCTGATGCGGAGAATCCCGATTTTGGATGCGATGGTGCCCACCATCGATGCCACCGACTGAATACTCACGCGAAACTTGGCAGCCAGCAACTCATGAGTCCGTGCAATGCTCAGCGACTTTGTATTGACAAAGATCGTGAGCAACTCATGGCGGATGCCGTTCTTATCCCGCTTGAGATATGCTTTAAGACGGCTTTCTATCTCCTTTTTCAGATCGGCCGCTGATCTCATACACGCTCATTTATCAGAATGGTATTTAATCATTTCTCATCCCACACGATTTGTCATCTTTTTTTACGTATCCCGGATACATTGACCCGGGCGCGGCGGCAACCTGACATTTTCACCAGAGTCGTCCCATATGCAGCGGCATGTTCTTTCTTACCGGCACATCCATACACCAACTTTTAATCGAAGCCGTCGCGAATATATATGCGCATGAAATTAATGAAGTATGACATCAACCGGTACCCGGTAAAGCAGATGGTTGCCTTGCCACTGGCGCTGTTGATCGTCTCTCTTCTCTTTCTGGGCTTTAATACCATGATGACCGGTATGCCCGTCGACCCCGGGATTGACTTTGCGGGAGGCGTGGCGGTCACCATAGCGATGACCGGCGATTCCCCGGAAGATATCCAGGCGAATTTCGCGGACTATCCTCTCAAAAGTATCGGAGAGGGGGTGAGTGGAGGGTACTACCTGGTCTTTGAAAACATGCCCGATGACCGGTTCCTCGAACTCTCCAGCCTGATCGATGAGCGGTACCCTGAATCCAAAATAGACCAGATAGGGGAGACATTCGGAAAAACCCTGCAGAAGCAGGCCATGTGGGCTCTTCTGTTTTCATTCGCCGGCATGGCAGTGGTAGTCTTTGCCGTCTTCAGATCCTTTGTTCCCTCCATGGCGGTGGTGCTCTCGGCGCTCTCGGATATTGCCATTACCGCGGCAGTCATGGATGTCGCAGGGATAGCCCTGTCGCTGGGAACGACAGCCGCCCTGCTGATGCTCATAGGGTATTCTGTTGACAGTGATATCCTGATGACTTCGAGGGTGCTGAAGCGAAAAGGGCGCTTTGATGAAAAGATGCAGGGGGCTTTCAGAACGGGGTTCACGATGACCTCAACGACCTTATCTGCGGTAGTTATGATGTTCATCGTATCGTGGATAGGCCAGATCGATATCATCCGTGACATCTCAATCGTCCTTCTGATAGGCCTGATCATTGACCTGATGAATACCTGGCTCCTGAATGCAGGCATCCTGAAATGGTATGCCGGGGAGGAGAAGAGATGAAGCGGAAAGTAAAGGTACAGGACCGGCCGAAAGAAGAGGAGGCCACACTCACCCGGACACTGAAGGACTGGCGGGTTCTTCTCATGGTTGGGCTGGTGCTCTTCTCCCTGGTCAGTATCTATGGCATTCCTCCGGGTGCACAGAACGGCCTGACGGGCAATCTTCAGCTGGGTCTTGATCTTGAGGGAGGGTCGTGGATACAGCTCTCATTCAGGTCAGAGGTGATCCGGTTTGAGACGGATGGGAACCCCGATGCCCTTGTTGCCAACCTTCGCAGTGCCCTCGATGCAGAGGTCCACCTCATCGAAGAAGACCGGCTGGAAATACGAAAGCCGTTTACCCGTGAGGAACTGGCCCCCGTATTCGAAGAATTCGGTGCGAAGATTGTAACATATGACGAGGGGGTCTCCAAAGAGACCGCAGATCAGGTCAAGCTTATCCTGGAGGAGAAGGTGAATGGCATCGGCACGAAGGATGCCCGCATCAATACGCTGACCGGGCTGAACGGTGTGACGCAGTATATCCGGCTGGAGCTCGCCGGTGTTGATATCACCACTGCACAGGAGATCGTCGGTTCCCAGGGCAAATTCGAGATCAGGATCCAGACGACCGGGAATGAGACTGAGCATGTACTGTATGGCGATACCATCACCAGCGTCTCGACGCCCACACGCTATCCCATAGGAAGCGATCTCTGGGGTGTCGGATTCACCCTCAATGATGAAGGCGCGGCAGCATTCCGCTCGGCGGCCATCACCTACGGGGCAACCTCTAACCCGGAGGCTCACCCGATCATGATGCTGCTGGACGATGAAGTGGTTTACAGTGCCAGCCTGAACGCGGACCTTGCCGCCCAGCTGCAGGGAACCCCGGTACGTGAACTTCGTGCCACCACCGGTGCAGGCGACGAGGGTCTGGAAGATGCGCGGACGCTGGAGATCCATCTCCGGGCAGGAGCCCTTCCGGTCGATGTAACGATAGCAGGGTCTGGTACGGTTCCGGCAACGCTGGGTGATCATTTCAAGATCATGTGTATCATTGCCGCCATCTTTGCCCTCGTCGGTGTCGCGGCCCTGGTCTTCTACTGGTACCGCGAACCTGCCATTGTGCTGCCGATGATCGGGACGAATATTGCCGAGATCATCATTCTTCTTGGCATTGCCGTCTATATCCAGCAGCTGGACCTTGCAAGTATTGCCGGTTTGATAGCAGTGCTGGGCACCGGCATAGATCAACTGGTCATCATCACCGATGAGGTTCTTCATGAAGGGAGGGTGCCCTCGCAGACGCTCTACATGAAGCGGTTTTCCCGGGCGCTCGGCATTATCATGGTCTCGGCCCTGACAACGATCATTGCGATGCTTCCGCTCGCTCTCATGGACCTTGCAAACCTGAAAGGATTTGCCATCATCACCATCCTCGGGGTGATCATCGGTGTCCTGGTGACGCGTCCTGCCTATGGGAAGATCATCATGGCAATTCTTTCCCGCAATCCTGGAGAAAAATCCTAAAAAATATTGGGGAATTCCTTATCCAAAATACTTATACCTCTTTTCGCCGAACAACTGGTGAGGAAAAGACATGGCAAAACCAGTGCTTATTGATTTTTACGCTGTCTGGTGCGGTCCGTGCAAGTTGCAGACGCCCGAACTTGAAAAGCTGAAGGAAATGATCGGAGACGCCGTCGAGATACAAAAAATTGATGTTGATCAGAACATGAAACTTGCGCGCAAGTACGGAATCCAGGTTGTTCCGACCCTTATCATCGAAAAGGATGGCGAAGTCAAGGAGCGCCTTGAAGGTGTTACCCCGGCCGAGACACTGAAAAAACTTCTTGAACCCTTACAATAACTTCATTTTGGCCGATATGGCATCATTATCTGTACGAAAGGCGAAGGACGTTGTCAATGAACTTGAGCGCCGGTACGGGAAAATCATCTGGTGGCCCGGAAGTCCCGAGGAAGTGATGATAGGGGCAGTCCTTACCCAGCAGACACGCTGGGAGAACGTGGAGAGAGCCCTCGAACAGATGAGGGACAGAAACATCTGTT
The DNA here is from genome assembly GCA_011045995.1 of Methanoculleus sp. Classification (GTDB taxonomy): domain Archaea; phylum Halobacteriota; class Methanomicrobia; order Methanomicrobiales; family Methanomicrobiaceae; genus Methanovulcanius. Next base: position 27,446 of record DSBQ01000051.1, read on the forward strand.
CTCTCGAAGGACTCACGGCGGCACCCGATACGGTTATCGAAGAGGCGATCAGGTGTACCGGCTTTTTCCGGGTGAAGACCCAGCGCCTGAAAGCCCTTGCATCCTGTGTGCAGAAGGCGGGCGGGATTGATGCCCTTACGAGGATGGAAACCGGCATGCTGCGTGTATTTCTCCTTGGAATCAAAGGAGTCGGTCCGGAGACGGCAGACAGCATGATCTGCTATGGATTTTTACGCCCTGCATTTGTCGTCGATGCATATACCCGCCGTATCTGTGCATGCGCGGGGATGCAGGAACAGGGAGATGATCTCAAATCCCTTTTCGAGTTGGTTCTTCCTCCCTGCAATGATGTGCACCGGCAGTGTCATGCCTGGTTTGTGGAATATGCTAAGGAGATGTGTGCACGCAGGAGGTGCGATGAATGCAGAGTCCGGAATTTGAACGAATAGGAAAGCGGCTCATACGGGAAGGCCTGTTGAGCGGCAACTTTGGGAATATGAGTGTAAGGTCTGAAAACGGTTATTTCATCACGGCGGGCGGTTCGTTTCTGGACAACCCGGGGGAGCTTGCGTTCGTCTCCACGACGAAAGGGCCCGCGCCGGGAGCATCGAGCGAATACCGTGTGCATCAGAGGATCTATGAAGCAACCGATGGGATGGCAATTGTCCATGCACACCCCCCCTTTGCCGTCGCGGCCTCATTTGGCGGCGATGCAGTCGTCCCCATAGATAGTGAAGGCAAAATGTTTCTGCCGTCCATTCCCGTTGCAGACGGCGAGCCCGGAACCGAAGCGCTTGCAGAGGATGTCGGTGAAAAATCACGGCTATCGCCGGTGGTTATCGCCCGGGGGCACGGGACGTTCGCGTATGCGCCGTCACTTGAGAAGGCCTATCTCCTGACGGCTATCACCGAGCATGCCGCAAAGGTGCTCTATTACCGGCGTTCGTTTTGAGAAGGCCCGCTCTGGAGGTTCTGTATTTCACTGCGGAGTTCCTGCTGGTTGGCATAGATGATGTCGCTCAGGATACCAAACATGAAGACCTGGATACCGCCCATGATAAGCAGTGCCGTGAGGATCGTCAGCGGGAGGTGCTCAATACCTCTGAACCACTCCCCGACGACATATATGCCGGTGATAAGGCCGATGCATGAAATGCATCCCCCGATAAGGCCAAAATAGAAGAGGGGGTTATTTCTCCGGGCGAGCCGGTAGAGGGCCGCTATGATCTTTCCGCCGTCGTGAAACGGGCGGAGTTTCGTTGCCGTACCCGGCCGGCTGACATATCTCACCGGGACAATCTTTATTTTCTGTTCATTTCGCAGTGATTCAACTGCCATCTCGGTTTCAATCACAAAACCCGGCTCGGTCAGCCGCATCTCCTGCATTCCTTCGAGAGTGAAGGCGCGATACCCCGAGAGGATATCGCCGAGATGCCGGCCGTGTACAATTCTGAACATCTCGTTTATGATGCGGTTGCCGAAGAGGTTGAGGCGGGACAATGCATCCCTGTCGGGTGCAACAAGACGGTTGCCGATCACATGGTCGTACCCTTCAAAGAGCGGGGTCACCATCGCATCGGCATCTTCGGGAAGATAGGTTCCGTCTCCGTCAAGCATGAGAATATAGGGATCTCTGAAGAGGGCGACGCTTTCAATAATTGCCGCACCTTTCCCCTTTCCCTCCTGGATCGTGACCTCGGCACCCGCCGCGCGGGCAACCTCCAGGGTATTGTCCGAACTGTTCCCGTCCATTATGAAGACATGGGGGTACCCTCTCTCCATAAATTCCTGCACCAGAATGCCGATGGTCGGTTCCTCGTTCAGGGTCGGGATAAATACACAGACCTGATCACGATCTATAGCCATTATCATATCAGTTTGATATTCTCATTCATAAGACCTTTTATATATCAGGTCCGGAAATCGAGTAAAATTAAGAATTAGTGGTGGTATCCCTGTTCTTTAAGTGACGTCGATTTTTTTATCGAGCATTCTTCGCACCTGTATTGCGGTTCGGGATCATCTGTCCGGTCATAGTCCTTCGTCCGCACCAGCCGGTACCCCCGTGCCGTCTTCCCGCAGTCGACACAGGTGATCTGCTCCTTTACTTCCCACTGGGAATCAAGTGCACGGGAAGTAAAAATAAACTGGTCGACCCAGAAGAAAATCAGCCCGCCGATAAGATTGGCAACGATGGCTGAGGCCAGCTGCCCCATAGAAACCAGAATAATGCCGACCCCTGCAAGAATAGGGGTTGATAGTTGCCAGCGCACAAGATAGAGCCCATACCGTTTGAAATTTACCTGCATCCTGCCACATGATTGCCACTGGTGAATAATGAGGCTATGGATCGATGCCACATTTGAAAATCATGCCGTCGCGGTAGCTCTTGAAATGAGAGATCCGTCTTCGGTCATCAAAATATCCACCCGCACGGCATCCCCCGGGTGAATGGTTCCGTCATTCAGATCGATCCTGAGGGATTCCCGCGGTTCCCAGGTAGCATCCCGTCCTCCCGATCCCTTGAGTGTCTGTACCCCGTAATGGTGCGTCGAGATGAAATCATGGATATTGAGTGTCCTGATTACACAGGGCACCCGCTCTCCGTCAAGATAAATCTCGGCACAGAGAAGAGCATTGAAAAATGCCTGATCGCCGTCATTTGTCAGGTAAATTCTGCTTTCATAGCCCGGCGGGCTGCTGCTGATCTGTGTTATTACAAAGATGGCCTGCGGCTCCTCCGGAAGAGTAAACCCGGGGAAGTGAACCGGGAGTGCCAGAAACAGAAGCAGGGCGAGGATCATCGTAATGACGACAAGGAGAAGCGTCGCCTCTGTCTGTGATACTGCCCGTTCCTTATAATTATTCACAGAAAATAAGATTGGATGAAGAATGGTTTATCTTTTCGATCCTCGAGAGTCTGTACAGGGTAAAATGGAATTTTCCAAACCTTTAGGAAGAAAAATGGAATTCATTTTCAGCTCCTGGAGGAAGAAATGGAATCAATTCTTCAAACTCTTTGAAGAAAAAAATGGAATGTTATTCTTCAAACTCTTTGAAGAAAAAAATGGAATGTTATTCTTCAAACTCTTCTATTGCGAGCTGGTAAATCCAGTCGAGGAGATAGGGGCAGGTCTGCACCTCGCATTCTTCCTCACAGCAGATACAGGGGAGAAGTACCCCTCCCGCGAGGAGAAGTGAGGGGTCGACGGCGGGCTTTTTCGCCTTGATGACGTAGGTTTTTATCCCGTCTTTTCGATATTCGATACGTTCCACAAGTTCATCGTCCACGAGCTTTTTTACGACCCGTGAGCATTTGCGGCTGTCAATATCAAGGAGTTTCCATAGTTCACTCTGGAGCACTCCATCAGGGTGTGACTGTATAACCTTGAGGGCTTCTTCTGCGAGTTCAGGCATATGACATTCAGAGTTCCGGTGCAATAGTCAGGATATTGCTGCCGCGGATAACAACGGTTCCAAGGGTGCGTCCCCGCTGACCGCCAACATACTCCGTGGTCTGGTCCATCTGTACATTCAGGTGTTCGTCCACCGCTACCAGGCGCCCCTTCATTATACGCGCATCGTCCTTTATTTCGACAACAATTTGAGAATCTACCAGAGCGAAGACCTTCTTGATCGGGAGAACAATGCTGTTTACCATCTTCTGTTATGTGGTGCTAAAAGATAATTAAGTTTTTTTCTCTCTTACTTCCCTTTGCCCATGATCGTTCAAAGGGATTTCATGCATGAACGGACCAAATCGATCATCCGCCTGCTGCCGACATAAATCGGCGTCTTGTGATCCGGCTTTTCCGGCTGGACTTCCAGGAGATTTCGTCTCCCGTCCGTGATAGCACCGCCAGCCTGGACTGCGAGAAATCCTATGGGATTTGCTTCGTACACCAGCCTGAGCTTGCCGGACGGTTTCCCGTTCAGTGCGGGGTAGCAGTAGATGCCGCCATATTTGAGAATCTGATGAAAGTCTGCAACAAACGATCCCGAATACCGTATTTTTCCTCCCATCTGTTCGCACAGGGAGATGAATTCCGAATGATCCTGCGGCCAGTCGTTTTTTATCCCCCCGGTACCATAGAGCTTCCCTTCGGGCATGCGGATGTCCTTTTCCATAAGGACATACATCCCGTCCTTGTTCAGGGCAAACGTACAGACGCCTTCACCCACACTCAGGGTGAGCACCGTCATCGGGCCGTAGAGCAGATAGAGAGCTGCTGCCAGATCCTCCCCTTTTCTCAGGGCGTTACCTCCGGGGTAAATGCCGATGATCGTGCCAACGGCCAGGTTTACCTGGATAAGTGACGAACCATCGAGCGGGTCCATGACCACGGAATAATCGCCCATCGCATCCGGAAAGAGAACGACATCTTCCTGTTCTTCCGATGCAATGGCCTTAACAAAACCCGATTCACCCAGGACATGAATGAGGTGACGGTCGGCCCAGGTGTCCATAGCAGCCTGTTCTTCTCCATATACATTCTCTGTACCGGCATATGACTGATTCTCAATGAACGCTTCACGAATTGGAATTGCCTGGTAGGCAATCAGTTCGATGAGGTCCCTGAGCAGTTCTTCACACGCAGTACTGTCCAGGTACTGCCGCAGGGTCGTCATGGTAACCCGGTGATCCCGACAGATAATCAAACTATCCTTTCGTGTGGTGCCGCAAAAAGAGCATCCCCGGGAACCGTCATGGGTTCCCTGTGACGGATGCAGGGGTTCCTGTGATCTTCCGCAATGAAAATTCAAGAATTCCATTCCGGAACGTGTACCGCAGACTATCCGGATCGACGCCCTCCAGCCGGATGGTCTTTTTAAAAATTCTTTCCGGCGTCTCGGCTATGAGATGAAGTGCCGAATCGCTGACGGCAAAGCGGATGTCGCCGGGTTCAACCCCCGGAAGTTCAGCGATGATATAACAGGTGTCGGGTGAGTCAAGCACCTCTATTCCCGGCTCCGTCAGCTGGCGGCAGAAGGGGGATTGATCCCTGTCTGCCGGTCCGTCTGAGCGTCCCGGACCTGTCAGGGTTATAAAAAAACCCTCAGCCGGGATCGCGCCGTTTCTCACCGCCTCCTCGATAAGCTTTCTGATTGCCTCGGTCAGTTCTTTGAAAATGTCGTCCTGTGCGTCTGCTGTCATGTCGCTTCTGTGTATGGTGTCTGCTTCTGAAGAGCTCAGGTCAGGAGTGCCTCAAGACTCCCCGTCTTCTTCCTGATCTCCTCGAAATCCTTCTGTGCGGCAAAGGTAGCCTTCCGCAGAGCCTTCTCCCCGGCCTGCACCTCTTCATCATCTTCATGGCCGTAATCGGCCCTGGTAAGTACTGATGCCGCCTTTTCGAGAATGCTGCGCTCCTCCTCGTTATAGAGGAATGGCCATGCCCGGCGTTCGCTTCTCTCGACCGCCTCGCGATCAAGGGAGGCTTTCACCTTGGTGAGGGCTTTTTCAAAGTGGGCCCTGGTGACCCGTACATTGGTCAGGGCCTCATTCCATTCATGGGGGTTTTTTCCGGACATCATTGCAATGAACTCGCGCATTGCCCCGAGTTTTGCCTCCCTTACGAGCGCCTCGATGTCCGCACCGACGTATCCTTCGGTCCTTTCGACCAGGTAATCGACGTTGATGTCCCCGGTAAGAATCTCCCCGGCATCGCCGAGATAGACATCGAAGATCTTCCTGCGGGCATCGGCATCGGGTGGCGGCACATAGATGACGCGGTCAAACCGGCCCGGCCGCATCATAGCCTCATCGAGCATGTCCGGGCGGTTGGTTGCACCGAGGATCGTCACATTCGAGAGTTCCTCCAGGCCGTCAAGTTCGGTGAGTATCTGGGACACCACGCTTTCCGTAACATGGGATGAGCCTTCGTAACTTCCTCTCTTCGGGAGAAGCGAGTCGATTTCATCGAAGAAGATGATCGAGGGTGCCGCCTGGCGGGCCTTCCGGAAGATGTCCCGTACCCCTTTTTCCGATTCTCCTACCCATTTCGAGAGGAGTTCCGGGCCTTTCACCGAGATAAAGTTGCACTCGCTCTCGTTTGCCACCGCCTTTGCAAGGAGGGTCTTGCCGGTGCCCGGAGGGCCGAAGAGAAGTATCCCGGACGGAGGTCTGGTATTGAGCCGTTCAAAGACATCCGGATACTTCAGCGGCCATTCGACAGCTTCGGTCAGTTCCTTCTTGACCTCTTCGAGACCTCCGACATCTTCCCACGTCACATCGGGGATCTCGACCAGGACCTCCCGCATCGCCGAAGGCTCGACACTTGAAAGGGCTGCATCAAAGTTCGCCTTGGTCACCCTGAGTTCTTCGATAACCTCAAGAGGGATCTCTTCATCGAGGTTCAGACCCTGAATACTCTTCCTGAGTGCATGCATCGCCGCCTCCTTGACAAGGAGGGCGATATCAGCCCCGACAAAGCCGTGGGTGCTCCCCGCGTATGGCTCAAGGAATTTCTTTCGCTTCAGTTCCTCATCACTGCGATCACTCTCCTTACGGCCTTCACGGTCTTCATCGGTAAGCGTGACTTTATCGAGGTCAAGGGGAACACCGCGGGTGTGGACCTGAAAGATCTCCAGCCTGCCTTTTTTATCCGGAATACCGATCTCGATTTCGCGGTCGAACCGTCCTCCCCGCCGGAGTGCAGGGTCAATACTGTCAGGCATGTTCGTGGCTGCAATGACGATGACTTCCCCGCGTCCCTTAAGGCCGTCCATCAGCGCAAGCAGCTGGGCGACAATGCGCTGTTCCACTTCCCCTTTTGTCTCAGCGCGTTTGGGTGCGATGGAGTCGATTTCATCGATGAAGATGATCGTCGGTGCGTTCTCCTGTGCATCCTCGAAGACCTCCCTGAGTTTCCCTTCGGATTCCCCGTAGTATTTGCTCATGATCTCGGGGCCTGAGAGGGTAATGAAGTGAGCATCGACTTCATTTGCCACAGCCTTGGCAATGAGGGTTTTTCCGGTTCCCGGAGGACCGTACAGGAGCACCCCCTTTGGCGGCTCAATCCCCAGCCGTTCGAAGATTTCCGGGTGCCTGAGCGGGAGTTCGATCATCTCCCTGACCTGGTCGAGTTCGCGGCCCAGACCGCCGATATCCTCATAGTGGACATCCGCAAGTTCCTTCCCCTTTTTCTTGGCCTCTTCCGGCTTATACACCTCTTCCCTGAGCTCGATCTCGGTATGGGGGGTGACGACCGCAACGCCTTTCGGGGAGAGTTTTGTAATCACGAAGGTAAGCGTTGTCCCGAGGAGTGCCACCCGAAACTGCTGCCCTTCGACGACTGGGCGGCCGGCAACAAGGCGGGCAAAACTCTGCTCGAACCCGCTGAGACGTACCGGGTGGGTCGGCTGTATCACAAGTCTTGTCGCTTCTTTGACATCGGCGCGCCTGATTGAGACCTTTTCATCAATGCCGACGCGGGCGTTGCTCCTGATATTACCATCAATCCGGAGAATTTCCCTCCCCCGGTCTTCTCCAAATCCTGGCCATACAATCGCTGCCGCTTTTTCCCGGCCGTCGATCTCAATAACGTCGCCGCTTCGCAGGCCAAGAGCGGTCATGACATCGGTTGACAGGCGGGCAATCCCCCTCCCGGCATCTTCATGGGCGGCTTCCTTAACTGTTACTTCAAGTGATGTGGATGATGACATTGATAGCGACCTCCAGGTCTATATTTACCTATAGTAAAGGTTTATCTATATTTATATGTTTAGATCCAACCACTTATCGGGTCAGACACTGCCGCATGACTGAAAAGGTAGGTCGAAAAGGTAAATGTGGTGAAGCAGGCCGTGTGGTTACAACTGTTTAAATGAATTAGGATTGTTCAATAAACCTTAACATGGATGATTTCCCGTTCGGTAACGATATAGTCGAGCCGGTGGTCAAAGGGTTCTGTCGGGATGCGATTGCATTCCTGCACTGAGAACCCCAGGCCGATGGAGGGGATGTTCGGGTGCTCGGAGAAGAACCGGTCATAGTAGCCTGCCCCGTATCCGATTCTGCTGCCATGCCTGTCGAACCCAATGAGCGGCACGATCGCAATATCTATGCTGCCGGCCTCCGCCGGTTCTTCGCACAGCACCGGTTCCGGTACGCCGAAGGTGGAGGGGGTGAGGCATGACGGTGATGGTACATAGGAAAGGCGAAGGGTCCGTTCTTCTTTTTGTATGATGGGAAGAACCAGTCTCTTCCCCTGACCAATGAGGGAGGAGAGGAGGTCTATCGTCCGGACCTCCGGTTCTTTTGAAGCGTAGGCCATGACCGTAGTATACGGCCTGACAAGGGTGAGCACCAGCCCGGTAATGGCGCTGCTCATCAGGGAGCGTTCTTCGCCTGACAATGCATCCCTGCGTGCCTTGCATTCGCACCGCAGTTGTTCCTTTTCTTCACGGGTTGTCATTAGCAGAACCCTTCCGTCGGCCTGTGCTTACGCATCAGGACAGTTCCTCCAAGATGTTTTTCATCGTATCAATATGGTATTGCCCTGGCGCCGTCGGTGTGCCGAAATGGCAGTAGACAAACTCAGAACCGACGAGCGGAGCAACTGCCCGTGCATATCTGAATCCGTCGCCCATCGCTCCTGTACAGACGGGTTTTGGCGCATCCAGGGTGAAGGCCAGAAGGCACAAAACATCATGATGGCTGTGGGGTGTCACGATGATCTTGGGGACGTCTCCATAATCCCTGAGCTCTGCTTCAAGGGCGGCAAGGCCCTCCGGACCGGGCGTGTCCGGGAGGTGAGCAGAAGATATTATGCCGCAGGATCCTAATTTTGTCAGATTGCGCGAGTAGTTGCTGAATTTTCTTTCGACATCAATCCAGGCCGCCGTCCCGCACCAGTGGCTCATGGCTGCCAGCCATTCCTCAGGTGTACCGTCGAACCGTCCTCCCTCCTCCCTGCTCCTCAGGGTGACAATCAATGGAGGCAACGGCGTCTTTACCGCAGCAATATCTTCCGGGGAGATGTCAAAGAGGTCGATGCGCAGCTCAATCAGATCCGCGCCGCACGAGGCGGCCTCCGAAATATCCTCCTTCGAGGTAAGTGCAACAACCGTTTTCACGTGCGATTCCTTCTTCTAACCGTTTCTTTTCTCCTCCAATAAATGATGGTGATGGAGAACATTCGATCATAGGTTCAATTGAAACTTTGAAGTGATTCCGCCTCCAAGTTATCATAGAAGATTGGTGGTTTTTTGCGAGTGAATTTCGGCGGATTTGTTCCGGTAAGTACGGTCGACTGGCGTGGAAGATCCGTCTGCACGGTATTTCTAAGGGGATGTCCGGTACGGTGCCACTACTGCCATAACCTGGCCCTGCAGTCCGGGCAGGATTTCCGGGATACAACAGAAGTGCTCGATATGATCCGTTCATCGAGGATGATCATATCAGGGGTCATCTTTTCGGGCGGTGAGCCTACCCTGCAGAAAGATGCCCTCGTTACCCTCGCTGAAGGCTGCAGGGAGATGGGCCTCAAAATCGGAGTACAGACCAACGGGGTATTTCCGGACACCCTGCGTGCCCTGATTGAACGCGGTCTCCTCGACCTGGTGCACATGGACATCAAGACGCGGTGGGAGCATTATCCGCATCTGTTCCGTGTCGGCCCGGAAGTGACGAACCATGTCCGGGAATCGCTGGGCCTGTGCATGAAAGCGCATGAGGAGGGGCAGCTGGAGGAATTTCAGGTCGTGGTCACGCTCTTCCCCGGCCGTGAAGACGATGTGTATTACATTGCAAAGGAAATCGGGGACAACGTTCTTGTGCTCAACCAGGGGGTTGAAGGAACCATTCCACCGCTGCACTTCGCCGACCTGAAAAAAATTGCAGATAAACTCCGTCGGCCGGTGAAGATACGGACCCGTGAGGATGGAGAAGTTGACTATGTCGACAACCGGATTATCATCGCAGATTCGATAGTACTGACTGATATTCTTCAGGCACGGAGAAGGTATTAGGAGATATGCACCCGGGTGCAGGGGGAGGTAATATATGAAAGTGATTGGAGTGGTCGGCCTGCCGGCAACCGGAAAGGGCGAGTTTTCAAGGATTGCCGGGGAGCTCGGCATACCGGTGGTAGTAATGGGGGACGTGGTCCGCGGGGAAGTCCGGCAGCGGGGTCTCCCGCTGAGCGATGAATCCATGGGGCGGATTTCCGGAGAGCTTCGCCAGAAATACGGAAGGGATGCCCTTGCAACCCTGAGCATACCTGCTATTGAGGCTGCAGGGGCGGATATTGTCCTTGTGGACGGGATCCGGAGTGATGCAGAGGTGGTCCGGTTCAGGGAACACTTCGAGTGTTTCACTCTTGTTGCGGTCGAATCCCCCTTTGATCTCAGGATCGAGCGTATCCGGAGCCGGGGCCGTGAGGATGACATCGCTACCGAACAGATGCTCACCGCACGGGACGAACGGGAGATCGGATGGGGTCTCGGCGAGGCCATCCTCATGGCGGATCATTGCCTCACGAATGATGGCGGGATGAATGAGTATGAAATAAAAGTCCGGTCAGTTCTCCGGAAATTTATGGAAGATGCATGACAAACAGCGTATATTTTGCCTCCTCCTCGAAGGTATGGTCATCCATTGAATGGGTATACGGGATAGAGGAATGCGGATATGACGGCTGGGAAATTTCAGCCGACGGAAATTACCGCATTGAAGAGCCGCTGGCGTTTCGCCGGATATGCGAGGTGATAGATACCACGTCACTGGGAATTTCCGTTCATGCGCCATTTACCGATCTCAATATCGGATCGTTGAACTATCCCATTTATCAGGAATCGGTACGGCAGTTGTGCGCCTGTGTGGAAAAGGCCGGTGAGATTACCGACCGGGTCACCATCCATCCGGGATACATCTCCCCCCACGGGCGCCTTGTGCCGGAAAATGTATGGGAACTGCATAAGGATGCTCTCAGAGAGATAGGCCGATGCGGTATTGAAAACGGTGTGCTGGTCTGTCTCGAAAATATGCCTGACATTCCTGATTTTCTCTGCAGGATGCCCGAAGAGCTGTTTGGCATGATCGACGGCGTGGAAGGCGTCGCGGCAACCATTGACATAGGGCATGCAAACACCGTTGGGAAGGTGGATGCATTTATCGGGTATCTGGGCAGTGCCGGGCATATGCATATTCATGATAACCATGGTTCCTCGGATGAGCACCTGGCACTCGGTGCGGGGATCATCGACTGGGAAAAGGTCGGAAACGCTGTTAAGAAGCAGTATGGCGGGATATGCGTGGTTGAAGGGCGAAACCTTGCGGAGGCTGCACAGAGCCTGGATACGTTCAGGAGGTGGTTCAGATAGCCGGAGAAACCCTGTATGTCTACTTTCTCGGCACAGCGGGGGCTCTGCCCACGATCAACAGGAATCCGTCCTGTATTATGATTCGCAGGGGTTCGGACACGCTTCTTTTCGACTGCGGTGAAGGTGCACAGCAGCAGATGATGCGCGCCCGGACCGGATTTACCGTCGATGCGATCTTCATCACCCACTGGCATGCTGATCATTACCTTGGAGTGCCGGGGCTCCTGCAGACGATGTCATTCATGGGCCGGACCGAGCCCCTGAAAATGTACGGGCCGCGTTGGATACATGAATTCGTTGAGTATGTCGAAGGGATTTCAAAGAATCCGCTTGGGTTCGCCCTGCAGCCTTATGAACTATCCGAAGGAATGACGGTCCCCTTTGACGGGTATCATGTACGCGCCTTTGCAAGCAGGCACAACACCCTCGGGCTGGGGTATATCCTGACGGAGGACGAGCGTCCGGGAAGATTCGACCGCGAGAAGGCAATCAGCCTCGGTGTGCCGCCCGGTCCGCTCTTCGGCTGCCTGCAGAGGGGTGAGTCCGTCACGATTGAATCCGGTGACGGCCGGACGGAAATTGCTCCCGACCAGATTCTGGGCCCCCCGCGTCCGGGAAGAACGGTGGTGTATACCGGCGATACCCGTCCGGATTCACGCGGGTGGGCGCAGTATGCGATGGAGGCCGACCTTCTCATTCATGACGCGACCTATGACGATTCTGAGGCAAAGCGTGCACGTGACGTCTATCATTCCACCGCCGGTGAGGCGGGGCTCGTCGCGCGAGAGATACAAGCGCACCGTCTTGCCCTCGTTCATATCAGTTCCCGGTACACCGGGACGAAAACCCATATACATGATGCAAAAGAACAGTATGAAGGAGAAGTGATCGCTCCGGATGATCTGGAGATGATCGAAATAACCTACAGGAGTTAAATCAATATGCCCGGGGAAGGTGAGGAATGTGCAGGTCCGGATAGGGGGCGTCTCCCGTGCATTCCTTACAGGACTGGCAGCTCTTTTTCTCAGCGCGTTTGCAGCGAGCGCAGCCGGGATTTACCTTGGATCTGTTTCTGAACTGATCGTCCTTCTCCCCGGGATTATGATCATGGTCCCTCCTTCCATCAATATGAGGGGGAGCATCTCCGGCGTTCTTGCATCCCGTCTCTCCTCGAGCATGCACCTCGGCGAGTTCGATATGGATTTCTCCGGGGAGGGTGTGCTGGGGTCAAATCTCCGGGCCTCCTTTGTCGTAACGGTCATCATTGCATTTGCCCTCGGTCTCATCGCATGGGGGGTGGCTTTGGCATTTGGCATAGAAGGGCTCAATGTCATCGACTTTGTTGTAATATCGGTGATTTCCGGTATCCTTTCGGGGGTCATTGTGATGGCAATTACCCTGCTGGTTGCCTATATCAGTTACCGCCACGGTCTGGACCTTGACATGATAGCATCACCGACGGTGACGACCAGCGGGGATATCATCGCGCTTCCCATGCTTATTCTGACGACGCTTGCGGTTCTCCGGATAAGCCCTCTTGTCCGGGGAGGGCTCTTTTCGCTCATCATTGTCGGCGCAGCCATCTCGTTCGTCTATGTCATGGCCGGCAACACAAAGGTCCGGGAAATCGGGAGGGAGATAATTCCTCTCCTCGTTTTTCTCTCCTTCATCGGCACCCTTGCCGGTCTGACGTATACCCTTGATCTGGAACAGCTCGTCGAATTCGGCGTGTTCCTGATCATCCTCACTCCTTTTACGGGCATGTGCGGGTCAATCGGGGGGATACTTTGTTCCCGCCTGGCAACGGGGATGCACACCGGCGCCATAGAACCTACGCTTGTTCCCGAACGAACGGTATTCCTGAAGTTCGGCACGTCCTATGCGTATATCATCATTATCATGCCGCTCATAACCCTGATTGCGTTTGCTTCTGCGCATCTTCTCGGCCTGGGTTCACCGGATATCGGTTCGCTCTTTCTTGCGGTCGTGCTTGCAGCACTGGTGGTCATGACGCTTGTCAGCATCCTCGCCTATGCGACGGCAGGGCTGTCTTTTCGCTATGGGCTCGATCCTGACAATTTCGGGATTCCTGTAATTTCTGCAACCATTGATCTCATCGGGGCGGCAGTTCTGGTCGGTGTGCTGCATATGCTGGTATAAGCAGAAGCATAATGATAGATACCACCAATTCAATAATATCAGGATTAATCATCTATGACTGAACTAGAGTATCAGCCGGTCAGTTTTAAGGATGTCCTCATTGAGATGAAGGATATCTCGGAACTCATGGTTGACCTTTCCTATTCTGCCATATTGTTTGAGAGCAGGGAAATTGCACAGGAAGTAATTAACCTCGAAGAGAGCATGAACAAGCTTGTCTACCAGGCCAGAATCCAGAGTATTCTCGGCGCCCGGAGAGTGGAAGAAGCGGAATCCATGAGCGGCCTTCTGCAGGTATCCGAAGCGGCGGAAAAGATCGCGAATTCCGCATCGGAGATCGCAACCATCATCCTGAAGAACATCAGGTTTCCTGCCAAACTAAGGCAGGCGCTCCCCGAAGCGGAAGAAGTGACCGTACGGGTTGTGGTTGCGGAGAACTCGGTACTGGACGGGAGGACACTGGGGGAACAGAAACTCCAGAGCACCGCCGGGATGAGGGTCATCGCCCTGCGGCGCGGTGTGTCGTGGATCTACAATCCTGACCGTGACACCCGTATCCTTGACGGGGATATCCTCATTGCAAAGGGTATCGAGAGCGGCATCGCCCCTCTCCATGAGCTTTGCGGTGCAGAGGTGCCGGGGCCGGAAGACCAGCCCGAAGGGGGGGTCGTTACCGACCTCGATCGTGCGGTTAAACTGATCGTAAAGATGAAGGATATCTCTGAATTTGCGGTTGGTCTTGCCTACACGTCCCTGCTCTTTAACAACAAGGAGGTCGCCGATGAAGTGGTCTCGTTGGGTGCGAAGATGGATGATATGCGGTATCAGCTGGATCTCTGGATCCTTGAGGCCTCGCGGAGAATCTCCAATGTTGAGTATCTTCGGGGGCTTCTCTACATGTCATCATTCGCAGATAATATCACGAATGCAGCGGGTCTTATTGTTGATGTGATTCTCCGCGACATAGAAATACCCCCGGTATTCAGGAAGATTGTCCGTGAATCGGATGAAATCATCACGAAGATACAGGTGCATGAGAAGTCTTCGCTTGCTGGAAAGAGCCTGAAGGAAGCAACCCTCGGCACGGTAACCGGGATGGTGGTACTTGCAATCAAGCATAAATCGAAGTGGAGATACCGGCCCAGAAAGGATGAACGACTTGAGGCCGGAGATATAATTATCGCCAAAGGAAGGCGGGACGGCGAGTGCCGTCTGTACGAACTATCACGGTAATCGATCTGCCGGATATACATAAACGAGCGTGAAGACATGACCGATAATGGTGAAATGATTGTGTACCGACTGGGTACACCGTGCGGACTCAGTGATATTGAGGAGGGAAAAATTTACGAGGCAAAAGTTCAGGGATTTGCGAATTTCGGAACCTTTGTCTACCTGAATTCCCGGGTCAAAGGGCTGGTCCATAAATCGAACATAAAAACCCGGCATAGTGAAGGAGAGACGGTATTCGTCAAAGTCCTCTCCATCCGCATCAACGGGAACATTGATCTGCAGGAAGTGGTACCGACAAGGTACCGGCTTGAGACGGTGACGAAGCAACCCTCCAATATCCGGCTTTCCGAGCTGAAAGACCGGGTCGGGCGTCAGGTGTCCGTAGATGTGGAAGTGGCCCAGATCAAGCAGACCTCCGGTCCGACCATCTTTACCGTGGTTGATGAGACGGGGACAGAGGACGCCGCCGCCTTCGTTGAGGCCGGCGTCAGGGCCTTCCCGGAGGTGCAGCTCGGGGATATGGTATCGGTATCCGGCGAAGTCATGATGAGAAACAACCGCCTTCAGATTGAGGTCGGCAACATCTCGGTTCTGGCCGGAGAAGAGCGTGAGGCGGTAGAGAAGAGAATCGAGCGCGCCATTGATGAGCGGGCACAACCGGAAGATCTTCCGTTCATGGTGGAAAGTGAGGTGCTCAATCTCCTGAAACCGGAGATGCAGAGGGTCGCAAAGATCATCCGCAAAGCGATCTTCACCGCCCAGCCGATAATTCTCAGGCACCATGCGGATGCGGACGGAATAACTGCGGCTGTTGCCGTGGAGCGTGCAGTCACAATGCTGATCCGGGAGTCCGGCGGCGACCCCGATGCCGAGAGTCATCTGTTTAAACGTGCCCCCTCAAAGGCGCCGTTTTATGAAATTGAGGATGTCACCCGTGACCTGGATTTTGCACTGAAGGATTTCGTCCGCTATGGGCAGAAACTTCCGCTCATTCTCATGATGGACAACGGGTCGACGGAGGAGGACGAACCCTCGTACCGCATGGCCAGGATCTATGACATCCCCATTGTTGTTGTGGACCATCACCATCCCGACGAGAGCACGGACGCCTTCCTTGAGGCCCATGTCAACCCATACCATGTCGGTGGAGACTTTGGGGTGACGGCGGGGATGCTTGGGGCGGAACTTGCCCGGATGATCTACCCTCCGGTCGAACGTGACATCAGGCATTTTCCTGCGGTTGCAGCCGTTGGAGACCGGAGTGAGGCGCCTGAACGGCCACGGTATTTGGATCTGGTGGCAGATACGTATTCCGAGGACGAATGCAAGGAGATAGCCCTTGCCCTTGACTACGAACAGTTCTGGCTGCGGTTCAATGACGGCAGGGAAATTGTAAAAGATATTCTCGGCATCAACCCTGACAAAGAGCGGCACCGGAGGCTCGTCAAACTACTCGTCTCTGAAGCGAATCTGGCGATTGAGAACCAGCTGAGCGCTTCGATGCCGCACGTTACGGAGCAGGAGCTCCCCAATGGCTCCAAGCTGTTTACGATTGATGTGGAGATGTATGCCCACCGGTTCACCTTCCCGCCCCCCGGCAAGACATCCGGTGAAGTGCATGATATTCTCTGCAAACGGCACGCAGGCTCACCGGTTGTCACACTGGGTCTTGGTCCTGACTTCGTGGTCATCAGGTCACGCGGTGTTATGATGAACATCCCCCTCATGGTCCGGGAACTCAGGGATGAGGTTATCGGCGGCGGAGTGAACGGCGGAGGTCATCTCGTTGTTGGAAGTATAAAATTCGTCGAAGGAATGCGCGAAAAAGTGATCAAGGAACTCATCACAAAGATTGGAGAATTTCCGGCAGAATAAATATTGCTTCAACGATTTTTTTAAATTTCTTTTCGTTTTGTGATAGCATCAATATACCCATTCAGTACGGAGTACAGGGGGGTAATAACAGTTGGATGTCAAATTACCCCGCATTTGTGCCCCTTTTCCTGAAAAAAAGCCGGATTATTGGGAAACATTTATATTATAGTAATCTCTAAATGGGAATTAGTTCCGGAGTGTAAGAAATGAGTCATTCGCCCTCGTTTAACAAAGAATACTCCCCCACTCAGGGTAAAATACTCTATTACCTGAAACAGGGTATCCAAATGGGTAAGCATTATTTCAAATCCAAGTACATAGCAAAGGATCTTGGATTATCACCGAAAGAAGTCGGTACGAATCTGGCAATCCTCTCCGAGATCTGCGAAGAACTCGATATCAGCAGGTGGAGTTATTCAAACAGTACAACCTGGAGAGTGCTTCCAAGAGGTGTGTAACCGCATCTTTGAACTGATCTCTTATTTGTCTGTGATTAGTGCCCCTTTTACGTATTCCTTTCATTCTGTCTTTGATTCCAAAAGCATTAATGCATGAAAGGTTTTACGTTTTCATATGAGTGAAAAGGTTTTGGAGTTCATCTCTGAAATTGAATTCGTGGCAAATATCGATCAGAAGAAGGACTGCCTGATGAACCAGGGTACAAATTCTGATGCTGCGGCGGTTACCAGTAACAATCCTTATGGCCTCTGGTTTAATATTGACATCCCCAAAGGCCACGGCCTGAAGAGCGGCGACCTTATCCGTATCATTGTTGAAAAAGCCGAGTAATCCGGTTCTTACCTGCCGGAAAACAGTGCGAGGAACGTTGGCCATTCGGGTCTCATGGAGTATGCAGGAATAATGAAAAATCCCCGTTTCTATGCGAAATGCCGGCTTCTATGCACCTTTATAGTGGCAGGCATGGTCCTCCTCGGCGTGATGACGGCCGGTTGCATCTCAACGGAAGAGGAGGTTGACGAGGCTCGTTCGCTTATGGCAAAAGGGGACGTACGCCTTGCTTCGGTGGACTGGAACACGGACCCGCCGGGTATCATCGAGGCAAAACTGGTTGCGGCACATATCGACTTTGAGAATGCCTATGCATCTGTAGCCGGTATTTCGCCTGGAAAGGAGGACGAACCGGATGAAGCATATGCGCTGCGGGAACTGATACAAAGCCGCATCATTCTGGTCTCCGCAGCCCTTGAAATTCAGTCCGCGCTCGGGCATATCATGGATGCACAGGATAATGCCCGGTTGTACCAGTACGATCTCTGGTACCGGGATATGGCCTGTGCACGAGAGGATCTCAGGTCCGCCCACGGGTACCTGGATGGGGCTGTCTCCTCCCTGAATGACATCACCATGGCACGCGTCCCGGTCGCGATGCAGGGCGATATCGCAGCGGCAAAGATCACCTGCGCCAATCTTGATGGCCGTGCCGGCAGGCTTGAAGCGGCAATTGACACGTCGCTGGCATAACCGGCCTCCACCTCACAGGGCGTTCATGAACTCCCTGATATGCCTGATGTCCGGTTCGATAAGGGCGTCGCCGAACCCGCTCCGTGTGGTTTCGAGGGAGAATTGGTAGGATTCAGCATGCTGATTGCTGACCAGAAAATAAACGCTCCCTGACCCTTGGAGGTTTTTTGTCACGCCTCCCCCGTGGGAGATGGCATTGCCGGTAATAATCTCTCCCGATTCGGCATCGACGATTATCCAGTCCAATCGTGTGCTTTGTGGCTGGTTTCGGGCTTCAATCTCTGCATGGACCCTCCATACGGAGTAGGGAATATGCACAATCTCTGAAAATCCGCTTCTCGTACCGGAAAATTCTGCAAATTGTCGTTCTTCACCATTTTTCCATATGATTGGACTTTGCGCATCAGATGCGCCGAAACTATTCATGTCCCGGGGGAAGTCGAGGACGGGGTAGCCTTCTGTTCCGCCGGCGTATATTGAGGCGAGGTCGTCATTCATATGAATCTGCCAGATGGAGAAAGGTTTCGGGGTGTTTTCTGCTGCCATCGTGATTATCGGAGGTCTGAAGGCAGGGGATTCCTGGTTGTCGATACATTGAAGAGATGTCCTGATTTCCGGTGCTGCAGAGGCAATGAATAGAAGAATTACCGCTGCCGCCAGAAGAGTAAGGATGTCCGCCCATTTCACATTGGTACCTTTCTTCGGGGAAAATTTATGCTTTCTCCAGAAATCTGACCCGATGGAGGTAAATTGCGAGAAGGAATGATTAATGGCAATGAACCACAACGTTGAATCAATACATGGATGTTCACCAGTCGCGGACATGGATTATTTTTTATCTGATATCCTTCGTACTCCTTCTGTTCGCTCTCTTTCTGACATCTGAAGGTGTCCTCCTGGGCTTCGGGTTTATGATGGTGATTGTGGTCGTCGGAGTAAATCTGGCGATTGTCACCCATGAGATGAAGCAGGCCGCCAAAAAAAAGGTGGTCATGGACAGAATTTCAAAAATCGATCCGGAATCCCCCGATGTGGGGGACTGAGAGAAGTAATCGCCCATTCTGATATGCGCAATCAGGCCCTTTTCCGGTAAATTTTCTGCATCTGATTGACCGGTTCATAGAGGCGCTCGAAATCCCTGCTGAGATATTCGGTCTTGCCAATTACATAATGGCCGCCTGCTGTCAGGGCGGGTGCAACCATTCGTGCCAGTTCATCCTTCTGGTGTTCGGTGAAATAAATGGTCACATTTCTGCACAGGACCATATCGAGGTGCGATGTTACCGGGATGCCGCTCATGAGGTCGTGGCGTGAGAAGCGGACATACCCTCTCAGGTGGGGTTTCACCTCGAATTTACCGTCCGTTCTTTCGGTAAAATGCCTCCTGACCTGGGCGTTACTCAGGTTTTCCAGTGCCTTTTTGTGATAGACGCCCTCTTTTGCCTTCATGAGGGCTTCCTCGTCGATATCTGAAGCAAATATCGTAAATTTGAGGTCTTTATTCATGATGGAGGTCTCATGGGCAATGATTGCAACGGTATAGGGCTCTTCGCCGGTGGCACAGCCTGCGCTCCAGATCCGGATCGCTTTTTTTCGCCTGCGCAGTTCGGGGATGATATCACGCCGGATGGCATCAAAAACGGGGGGGTCACGCCAGAATTTTGTCACATTGATGGTTAATCCATTTTTTAGTGCCTCCTGCTCCGGAGGGTTGCCCCTGAGCAGCAACAGATAGTCCCGGTAGGTATGGACCTCGTTCATCCGCATTCGTGACTGAACCCTCCTCTTCAGGTAGTCCTCCTTGTAATTTGAAGACTGAATGCCGATGTCCGATTCAATCATCCTGAGGACCGGCCTGAAATCATCTTCAGGTTCCATATGAATCACCGTTCTCATGGAGCCTGAATGTACGAATCCGGCTGCTGAGTTCCTGTGACATTCCCTCAAGGTCATCTGCAACCCGGCCGATTTCTTCAATTGCGGCAACGACTTCTCCGGAAAGCGTCACCATCTCCTGGTTACCCTCCATATTATTCGTTGCCAGACGTGCAAAGCGCTCAATGTTTTCCATGAGCCGGGTTGTCGCCGTCGCCTGGTCCTCCGTTGCATGAGTAATTTCAGTAATGCCATGTGCAGCAGTTTCGACCGAACCGACAATCCTGTTCATTGCAAAAATCACTTCATGCACTTTTGCTATACCATCGCTGATTTCATTGTCCGCCTCCTCCATTGAGTGAGCGGTATCATCACTCCCTTTTCTAATGCTTCCGAGCAGGTCACCGATGGTCGCCGCCGCCTCTTTCGATTCAGCGGCCAGGTCCCTGATTTCTCCTGCGACAACCGCAAATCCCCTTCCGTGTTCCCCTGCACGTGCGGCTTCGATTGCTGCATTGATTGCAAGCAGATTTGTCTGGTCCGCAATCCCGGTGATGATTCTTATGATGCGGTCGATCTGGCGCATCTGCTCATTGAGATGAGTGATCTCCTGAACACTCTTCTTTGAGATTGCGCCGACGTTTTCCATCCTTGCCGAGGCATCGCCACCAACCCCTGCACCTGTTCTTCCTTCTTCGGCGGTGTGTTCAGACTGGACCATCACTTCCTGAGAAGTGCTTGCTATCTCCTCGATGGATGCTGAAAGATCTGATATTTCATTGCTGACAGCCTCAATCTCCCTTTCGAGCTGCATGGTAATTTTGCCGGAATCCTGTGCTCCTCCGGCGATTTTTGTCATGGTACTCCTTATCCCGGTTGCGCTTCCGGCAAGCCTCTCCGATGTCGCCTCAACCCGATGAACGCTCTCCCCCACCTGGCGCACAACGTCTGCCATCTTATGGACCGAGGTGTTGAAATGCTCCTTCAGTTCATTGAGAGGATCATCCTTTCCAACCGGCACATGAATGGTGAGGTTGCCCGAGGCAAGTTCTCTGAGCCCGTCGGAAAGTTCTGCTGCACTCTTTCGAAGGTTTTCTGCCTCCTCGCGCACACGGAGGACCTGCTGGTCGGTATCCGCTTCTTTTTTGCGGATATCCGTGATGTCGTTGTAGACGATCAGGATGTTTTCCAGCTTCCCGGTGCTGTCGGTGATCGGTATGGCATATTGTTCAAGGGTGAACACTCCCCCCGGAAGCCTGACGGTTATTTCGCCGAATGCACGTGTCGTACGGCGGATGACCTCTGACAGGTCCTCGCCGTTTTTGGAGAGGACTTTGAAGTCTCGGATATTCATTTTCAGAAGCTTTTGTTCGCTATATCCGCTCATCGCACAGTATGCGGGATTGCTGAAGGTAATTCGTAAATTCTTGTCGGTACACAGGATGGGAATGGGATGTTCCCGCACCATCGCCTCTGCACGGAATCGGAGGATTTCGTTCTCACGTGCTTTGCCGGCCATTTCCGCTGCCTCGTTTCTCATCCTGGTGTTATCATTGAACACAATGGCAATCCGGTCAATCTGACCCCTGCCGTCCATCAGGGGAATGGCGTACTGTTCAAGGATACGGGTTCCGGACGGGAATCTGACGGTGATCTCTCCACGACACATTTTTCTGTCGTTGAGAACGGAGGAGAGCTCCTGACCGGTACGGGCGATCACCCGAAAGTCCCTCAGGTTCTTATGAAGGAGCTGCTCCCTGGGTATGCCGCAGAGTCTGGTGTATGCAGAATTTGCATCCCGAATGTGAAACATACGATCGACAATGACCATCGGAACAGGGTGCTCCTTCATAAGGGCATTGATGCGATTCAGGTCATGGCAAAGATCGTTGATCCTGGTCTTTAACGGGGCATCCTCTTCTTCAGCGTGGGTTGCACGGGCAGTAAGCAGCTCAATTTCCGATGCATGCTTCCGGCGGGTTTCTGCGATGTTCGACCTGAATTTCGCCTCTGCCTGTGCCGCAGCCGATTGCAGCTCGCGGGTCCGTTCTTCGGAGCGCGCAAGCTCGGTGCGCAGCAAATAAACGGCTGCCTCAAGCGCTTCCATCACCTCGTCGTCGCTCTCGTCAGAGTGCGAAAATCCGGTCACCTTCTCCCGGGGAGTCCGGGATTCTTCAGGCCGGTGTTTTTCCGCCTCCAGCTCTGAACGAAGGTGATGATTATCGGTCTGAAGGTTCCGGATCTCTGCATTCAGGTCTTCAAGCGTAGTAAGCGCTCTTTTCTCCAATTCCCGGTTGTGCGCCTCGGAGCGTGCAAGCTCCATCTCTAACACCTGAACGGCAGCATCGAGCGATTCCATTACTTCGGCATCGGGCGTCCCGGCAGGCGTGCCCCGCAGATGCACGTCATTGCAGGACGGTGCATCCTCCCTGCGGATGTTTTCCGCGTTTAGCGCAGCACTCAGGCGATCGATTTCGTGTTCCAATGCCCTGATTTTTTTATCCTGATCCTCGGTTCGCCGGAGCGTGGAGGAATATTCCGATGTATATCGGGAAATAAGCCGGGCAATGGCCTGGTTCATGGCCTCCTCGAGTTCGCGGAGTTTTTCGTCCCGGATTCCTGTCGAAATTTCCTGCTCACTCATGCCTGCATCTTCGCTGCCAAGGGCCCTTATCAACAGGTCAACGTCGCCGTCCCTGTCATCGTCAGCGGCGACCTCACCCGTCGGTTTCTGCGTTTCGACCCCGGTGAAAAGTGCTCTTCTTCCTGGCCGCACCGTAATGTCCGTCATGTATCCTCCGGTGAATTCACTGTGGCTGCCGTCATCTCCATCCTCCGATCACGTTGGTTATCTCTGCGTATTCTTTTGCAGCGGGGCTGTCTTCTGCGCATTCTGAAATTGGTATGCCTCTCTTCTGTGCTTCAGGGACCATCGGGTCATAGGGTATCGCATATGCCAGGGGGAATTCCTGCTGCATTGCGGCCATGATCTCCTCAAACCGTGTTCTCTCGAGGTCTGCCGTTCCCGGTATGCCCAGCAGTCGTTTCAGGCCGTCCACCACCTCTCGTGCAGGCGACATCTCCTCGTGCACTATTTTGCCTCTGGTTACAATTGCCATGCCGGGAACAACCGTTTTGCCGGTGTATTCACCGATATCTGAAAAAATGGTTCTCAGACTTTCAATGCCCTGGAGCGCAAAGGGCCCCGTATCCATGGTGACAACCGTATGGTCTGCGGCAACAAGGCCGTTAATGAGAAACTGGCCCATACTCGGCGGGGTATCAACGAGAACTGCATCATATTTTTTGGCTACTGTTTTTATTGCAGTTTTCAGGAGTGATACGTGATCCTCACGTCCATAGAGGTACGGTTCTGCTCCTGCGAGGTCAAGGGATGCGGGACAGAGATCCGGCCCGGTATCCGTTGTAAGAACTGCACTGCTCAGGGAAATTTGTTTGAACCCTTCTGTCCCCGACATGAATACATCATAGATATCACAACCGGCGGTTCCGGGTTTGACTCCAAGTCCCGATGTTGCATTCGCCTGCGGGTCACAGTCGATAATTAACACTTTTTTGCCGGTTTTATTGAGAAATCCGGCAATATTCAGACAGGCGGTTGTTTTCCCTGTCCCCCCCTTGTGATGCGCGAATGTGATGACCGGCATGATCGACCCTGTGTCTCCTGAGTTGCTTATATAAATTTTAAGCATTCCTCTGAACTAAAATCCTTTGGATTGAGCTGGATTGCCGGATTGTATGGAAAAATATTGGAAATTTTATCTCTTCATCTGACAAATCATCGTACAGATGGGGTCCGACAAAATTAAAATCGTCATATTCGGCGCGTATAACGCGGGAAAATCCTCGTTCATCCGCTCGATTGATCCCCAGGCACGCAGTGTCGAAACACGGACGTCTGATGATTCCACCACGGTGGCTCTTGACTTTGGGAGGGTACGCATCGGGGAGAAAAAAGTATATCTCTTCGGCACCCCCGGGCAGGAGCGGTTTGAATTTGTCCGGCAGATTCTTTCCCGGGGGATGCACGGAGCAATCGTTATTGTGGATGTAACCCGCGAACTGGACGATATGACCCGTTCACTCTGTGAAGCGCTCGCCAGCAGGAATCTTCCCTATGCGGTGTTTCTGAACAAATGTGATCAGGCACATGCATCCCCCGACAATTTCATGGAGATTTCCTCCGTAACGTATTCTTCAAGGATGTCGGCCATGACCGGTGAAAACTCCCTGGAATCACTGCGGGGATTTGTCGAGGAATACTTTACCACGATCTCTTGCTGATGCAAAACAAATACTATAACATTATCCTCGGTTTACATACTTTTCATGTCCCGTACTTTCGCGGTATATGGAATCTTCATTGCAATTCTCGCCATCGCTCTCTGCGCGGGGTGCCTGACATATTCGATTCATGATGCGACCTATGACGGGGATGGAATATCGGTTCAGGTGAGATACAACGGGGAGACGACGGATAAGGCGATGCAGGTTACCATCTATAATCTCTCCGGATTCCGGCAGGTGAGGATGGATAAAATCATCCAGCCGGTAACGCTTGAGCCGGGTGAAAATACCGTCACCTTCCCCGTAGAGCTCGAACCCGGGAACTATCGTCTGCATATCTATATTACAAAAGATGGTGAACGAATTTCAAGTGTCATCAGGGATATCGAGGTCTGAGAATGCGATCTCTCATCAACACCGCTCTCGGACAAGAGGCGGGCGACATCTTTTTTACCAATGCGACTCTGTTCAATCCCTTCTCCTGTGAGTGGGAGGAGAATGTCTCCTTTGTAGTAAAGGACGGATATATTGCCGGATTCGGGGATTACTCCGCGGGCTCGACGGTCAGTCTGCACGCAAAGAAAATTATTCCTGGTCTCATTGACGGGCATGTTCACATCGAAAGTTCCCTCCTTACTCCGGTTGAATATGGGAGAGCGGTCCTCCCGCGGGGCACGACGACCGTTATCGCCGACCCGCACGAGATTGCCAATGTTGCGGGTACGGACGGCATCAGGTACATGCTGGGTGAACGCCTCCACACGCCTCTGGATATTTTGTATATGCTTCCGTCCTGCGTTCCCGCGACCCCTCTGGAGACTGCGGGAGCAGAACTGGGTGCCGCGGAGCTTGCTCCATTTGTAGGCAAAGAGGGAATTATCGGCCTCGCGGAGATGATGGATGTGCCCGGTGTCCTCTCCGGCGATGATGAGGTCTGGAAGAAAATTGGGCTGTGTCCGCTGGTCGACGGGCATTGCCCGCAGCAGAGCGGCCCTTCCCTCTGTGCCTATATTCTCTCCGGTATCCAGAGTGATCACGAGTGCACCGGGCATGAAGAGGCCCTTGAAAAGCTCCGGCGCGGGATGTATGTGATGATTCGCGAAGGCTCAACCGAGCGAAACCTCATCTCCCTGCTCCCTCTTCTTTCCGCCTGCCGCATCTCCAGGGTGATGTTTGCAACGGATGACCGGCATGCGGATATGCTCGTTTCTGAGGGTCATATCGATGACTGCATTCGAAAGGCAATTGAAGGGGGGGCCGAACCCGACCTGGTCTACCGGATGGCCACCCTCTCCGCTGCAGAACGGTTCCGGCTTGACGACCGGGGTGCTCTCGCTCCCGGAAGGCTTGCGGATTTCTGCATCATCGATGATATCGACGGGTTCAGGG
The DNA here is from genome assembly GCA_011045995.1 of Methanoculleus sp. Lineage (GTDB taxonomy): Archaea > Halobacteriota > Methanomicrobia > Methanomicrobiales > Methanomicrobiaceae > Methanovulcanius. The sequence goes on from DSBQ01000051.1 coordinate 53,090, forward strand.
TCACTGCCACCTACAAGCGCGGGGTGCGCTGGAGTGACCCGGGATATTGCCGGCGCCCCCCCCTTGAAAGACCGTTCCGGTGTTCCCTGCCGGGCAGCACGGATATTACCATTCCCGGTTCGGGTCCTGCACGAATCATCGAAATCGTCAAGGGGCAGATTCTCACCCGTGCTGGAGTTGAGGATGTGCAGGGAAGCCGCATTCCCCACCGTTCCAAAGATCTCCTGAAAGTCGTCGTCTGCGACCGCTATCGCGGGGCGGGCTGCGGCGTCGGCATTGTCCGTGGACTGGGCCTGAAAAAAGGGGCGATTGCCTCGAGTGTCTCTCATGATTCCCACAACATCGTAGCTGCGGGCGCCGACGATCGGTCACTGCTGACAGCAATTCATGCGGTGGCGGAGAAAAGTGGGGGAATGGCAGTGGCAGAGGCGGACGAGGTGGCAATGCTGCCTTTGGAATGCGGCGGGCTGATGTCCGTCCTTCCCTATGAAGAGGTGGCATCAAGGGTGTCTGCGCTTGAGGGCCGGGCCCGTTCCCTGGGAGCCATCGAACACCCGTTCATGTACCTCTCCTTTTTGTCTCTTACGGTAATTCCCGAACTGAGGATAACAAACCGGGGCCTTTTTGACGGGGGCGCTTTCTGTGATGTTCCCCTGTTCATGACACCGGATGGGAAAAGGCCACGCGATTCCTAGAATATTGCGGAGGGGTCTATCAGGCCGGTTGCCATGAGAAGGCCTACGATCACCGGCTGATGCACCAGATAGATCAGCAGGGAATATCTCCCGGCAAATGAGAGAAGGCCGGTGAGGGGGCCGGGGTGGATTTCCAGGGGGAGGAGAGGCTTTCCCCCCGGATAGAGTATCGCGCCTGCGCCAAGTCCGACGAGTACCAGGCCGAACCAGGGAATAAGGGGCTCATAGTCGATGGAATAAAACGAAGCCGGGTGAAGACCGAGCCACGCAAGCCATATCGGTCCGCTGATTCCCATAAGCCTGATTCCCGCAAGCAGAAGAGCCAGTAAAAATATCGAGTATCCAATGCAGATATTGGCCTTCCCAAACCGGAAAAAGAGGGGGGCGAGAATTATCGATGTCCCGATAAGATGGAGAATGCCGAAGATGATGAAACCGTCACCGATGATGAGGTAGGTGGCGATGGTAATGCCCGCCCCGATGAGAAGGAGAAATCCTCCCCTCATCAGGTATTTTCTCCACAGATCCCGTCCGGTGATCCCGTGCGCCATCGCCCGGTCCTTTGATATTGATAGTGAAAGGCCCACCAGAAAGACGAAGAGTGATGCGCAGGAGATGGCAAATATGCGCCAGAATCCCTTTGAGACTTCAATATCCATGACCCCGAGGTAGTTGAGATCATAGATCCCGTGGAAGGTGACCATCATCAGGATGGCGATGCCCCGGGCAATATCAATCTCAGGATACCTGCCCTGTGGGCTATGAAAAAAATACCTCATCTGTCATCCCCGGGGAAAAGTGCCCGATTGTTGTTTATTATTATGGGAAATGACGATATTGAATATAACGATGGCATCCGATGGTGAGCATATTATTGAAGCGGCAGGGAAGGCACGGGTCGTCATCCGTGAAGGGAACGTCGTATCGGTTGAGCGGGGTGTTCTTTGCGCATGCCCTCTGGCGGCACGCTTTGCAACACCGGTGACGTCCTTTTCCGAGGATGAAATACGTGCGAACATTGAAGGGCGCATCAGTTCGTTCGGGATGTGCACGCGAAAGCGCGAGGTGCTGTCCGACGATGATTTTGTACTTTTTGGTGCGTCTGAACTTCTCAGTGCCGCAGTGAGAGGGGGGATACTGGACTGTGCCGTACTTGCCTGTGATGGGGCAGGAACGGTGATTACGCCCGTTTCCCGGATGATCCAGGGCATTGGCGGGAAGATGTCCGGCCTGGTGGCAACGACCCCTCTCGAGGAGGTCATCGAACGAATCGAAGCACACGGGGGCTATGCCGTCACCCCGGAGAACGGAGCGATTGACATGCATGCGGGGGTCAGGCAGGCGTATGCGAGGGGATATCGCCATGTTGCGGTGACGACCGCCAGCGCACAGGAAGCAAAATGTCTGCGGGATGCCTTCCCCGGTGTCCTGATAACGGCGGTTCACACCACCGGGGTGACCGACGTTGATGCGAAGCTGCTGGCCGATAATTGCGACCTGATCTTTCCCTGTGCATCATCGGGCCTCAGAAGGATCGCCGGACCACGCGCACTGGCACAGGGGGGGACCTCAGTCCCCGTCTATGCAATGACATCACAGGGAAAAGCGGTCATCCTTGAAAAAATACGGCAATCCGGACAGCAGGTAGTGATAAAAGGCGCCCCCCTCCCTTTTGAAGGGGGGAATGGGCCGTCTCCCCTTGTCTGATCAATCCAGACCGAAGATCGCCCTGATTTCGTCGAATGAGCTGATGGTATAATGCGCGACGATCTGGGGATAGGGGATCCCTATCCAGTCCCCGTACTTCGCATAGATGGTTTTCATACCAAGGGCGTTTCCGGGTTCGATCTCCCTTTTCGGGCTGTCGCCGATGACCCAGCTGACCTCCGGTGTCTCACCGAGATGGTCGAGTGCAGTGAGAAATGTTTCAGGATTCGGCTTTCTCTTTCCCGATATGTCCGGAGTGACCACCGTATCGAAGTACTGCCGGAGGCCAATTGCCTGCATCCGCATCTCAGCCTGCATACTCTCCGCATCGGTTACGATGGCCAGCTTCACTCCCTTTGAATGGAGTGCCCTGATCGTCTCTTCCACCCCCGGGTAGAGCCGCAGGGACGCGACCTTCTCCTCGTCGTAGGCGGTGCATGCCTCATGGTAGAGGCTCTCTGTAAAGGCACCCTGGTCCAGCAGATAATCACGGATGTTGTAGTGATGCTCAAACCCATGGGTACCGTTCAGGAAATATCTGAACAGATCTGCTCCGTCTCCGACCCCTGCCAGTTCGGTAACCTTCGCGCATGCCGCATTTTTGGCATGGAAAAAGTCGTAGAGCGTATTATCCATGTCAAAAAGCATGCATGGCGGGAGTGGTTGCGGAGTTTCTTCTCTGCTCTCCATATATAAGGCCCTCTTTTGCATACCTGTTGAATGTAGTAACGCTTAATGGCATGCCTGAAGACAAGAGAGGAAAGATTATCGTTCTTCGGAGCATCTGTCGGTTTATGGGATCGATTGTTCATTCGCCCCGTTCTTTGCTTCTCCTTGCAGGATGCGTCCTCTGTACGAACGCTGCAGGAATACTGGGGTCCCTGGTTACTCAGACGGGTCCGGGATCCTGGTATGCAGACGAACTCATAAAGCCATGGTTTGTACCTCCGGGCATCGCCTTTCCCATCGTCTGGACCATCCTGTATGTTCTGATGGGAGTCGCCCTGTTCCTGGTTCTCAGGAAAGGGCTTGATGAACCAGGTGTCTCAATGGCTGCAGGCGTCTTCGGTGTGCAGCTGATCCTGAATATTGCCTGGTCGTTTGCATTTTTCGGTCTGCAGAGCCCGTTCGCCGGATTCTTGGTGATCCTCGCCTTGTGGTGCGCAATAGCTGCCTCGATATGGTATTTTTATCGCATCGACAAGGCCGCCGCCTACCTCCTGGTCCCCTATATTGCATGGGTCTCATTTGCCGCTCTTATCAACGCAACAGTGCTGTACATCAATTAGATACCTCAAGGGAAGCAGGAAGATATTCATGAAAGGATAGCTTCAAATGCTTCCGTTCACCATTCTTCACTAGGGACCTTCCCGGAGTCCATAGCAGGCGCTGAATCTTAAATGGCTGGAGAAAAGGAAAAAAGGGGAGAGAGTCGCCGCACGTTCTACCCTCTTCCTGCCGGAGGCACAGTACCGGATGCCATAGCTTCCTTAACAGGGACACCTATGTTTGTCATAGACCACGAAGGCGTAATCCAGTATGCCAACCAGGCATGTATGGATTCCTTCGGGCTGAAATCCCACTCGTTGGATTCGTGCACCCACATCTCCGATATCCTGCATGAGGATGACCTGCTCAGGGTGCTCCGCTATCATACCCTGCGCAGGGATATGCATTCGGTCGTGCCTGACCGGTATGTAGCAAGGATGCTTGATGCTGATGGCAGGTATCCCGAATATCTCCTGCAGGTTACCTACATGCCCGAGCGCGGACAGACACTCATATCTGCGATGAAGGTGGCGGGCATTGAGGCGGCGAATATCCTTCCCCCCGCGAGTGGGGATGAAGAATACAAACGCTATCTCGAAAGCCTTCCCGATGGCGTCATCGTCATCCGTGACGATCAGATATCCTATATGAATGCTGCAGCAGGTCTGATGATGAGGTCAGACCCCGAACAGGAGGCGGGCCTCTCACGAATTCTTGATTTGAAGGATCATGAGTTTCTTTCTCTCATCTCCGATCATAAAAAACCAGGCTCCAGACATTCGGCATCGGTTAGCAGCTTTGAGGACGTTCTCATTACCTCCGAGGGAAAAGAAAAGAATGTGGAGATCCTGTCGGTGCCGGTCTCATTCGGAGGGAAACAGTGCACAGAACTGATTATTCGTGATATCAGCCGGCAGAAGCGGGCCCAGGAAGATATCCATGCCCGGAATAAGCAGCTTCAGACCATTAACGAACTGATCAGGGCAGCCAATTCAGTGGATACCCTTGAAGGGATGCTCGAGGAGATGATTGAGCGGGTGGCCACCAGTATGCAATTTGATCTCGGATGGGTCTATCTTCGCAACCCCGAGGCAAAATATGCCCGTCTCATAGCCCCCCTGGGAGTGCCTCAGCCCTTCATCGAACGGCATGGGCGGCAGAACACTCGCGATTTTCCCTATAATCTCGTATTTTTTGCGACGCAACCGCATTATGTGGAGAACCTCCGCGGCCGTTCCCCCGGCCCGATTGATACCAAAATTCTGGAAGATCTCGATGCTCTCTGTTATGCCGGGATCCCGCTTATTGCCGACTCGGTGGTTGTCGGCGGCCTCTTTATCGGCCGGAGGGACAGGTGGTCGTTTGCCACCTACGAAAAAGAGACGCTTGAGCTTCTCGGACGGGAAATCGGCGGTTCTGTTCTCAGGGCAATGCTCCAGGAACGGCTTGAGGATGCGTACAATGATGCCAGTCTCTATCTTGACATCATGCTGCATGACATCAAAAATGCCAATGCAGCGATTCTGGGATATTCCCGTCATCTCCGGGAGATCTATCACCCCGAGGGGGTGCAGTATGCCGACAAAGTCCTCTGGCACACCCACCACATCACCGACATCCTCAATAACGTGACCACCATACGCCGGATAACGGAAGTGCCGGGGGAGATGACTCCCATGCATCTTGATGCGCTTATCGGGGCGGAAATATCGCAGTATCCTGATGCAAGCATCAGTTTCAGGAAGACCGGGTGCTATGTCTGGGCAGATGGCCTCCTCTCCGATGTATTTGCAAACCTCATCAGAAACAGCATTAAATACGGAGGGCCGGGTGTGAGTATCTGGATCTACGGGGAGGAGTCGGATCATGAAATAACCCTCACCGTCGAGGATAACGGGCCGGGAATTCCCGATGAAAAAAAGTCGCGGATATTTTCGTATTTCCAGGAAAACATGAATGAATCCGGGGGACGCGGCCTGGGCCTGCATATTACCCGCCTCCTTGTCCGCCGATATGGGGGAAAAATCCGCCCCGATGATCGTATCTACGGAAAGCCGGATGAAGGCCTTGCGATTCGATTTACCCTTCAGACCTATGAGGAGGCTGAAGCGGTGGGACCCAACGATTCCTCGCTGTCCTGATGCGACATCGGGATATGGTGAAAACGTCGGTATCTACGGCAAACGATCATCCGCGGCCCTCACCTTCGGAGCGACGGATGCACCACGAAAGACCTTTAGGTATCGCTAAAAATAATGAAAAATGCGGGAGGAGCGATTCGAACGCTCGGACTCCTACGAGACTAGGCCCTCAACCTAGCGCCTTTGACCTGGCTCGGCAACCCCCGCACACAAAATGCAAGATTTCTGCGTAGGTGAACAGGCATCCGGTCAACCCGTCTGCGTTGTCCTGTTACCCTATATACAATGTGCTTGCCAGAGAAATATGTTTTCATTTTGCTGCGCCCTCATTTAAAAAACCCCGTTGTGCCATGCCTTCTGCCGGCAGCAGCGAAGGTATCTGATGTATTTTTATGGTCTCGAGCGTATATGTTTCTTCGATGTGGGCAACAATTCTCGAGCAGTTCAGTGATTCGCCTTCCCAGTCGCAGGTAGTCAGGTTTCTCCTTGAAAACGGATTGGGCATCAATGAACGGGGAAGGGTCACGGTGAACGGCATTGAGGTTCCCGCAACCCATCTGTCCAAGGCGATCGGTACCGACCGGAGGGTTGTTGACGCAACGGTCAAACGTATCCTTTCCATGCTAGGATTCAGGGATATATTCCTGAATATGCGGGCAACACCGGACCTGTCAAAAGTAGCGGAGTCCCTGGGCCTTGCGGTCATCACGATCCTGCCGAAAGATGCCGGACAGAAAGGCATTGTCGGTGCCGCAGTGGCGGTGCTGACCAGTCATGATATCTCTATACGGCAGATATTTGTGACCGACCCCCATCTCTCTGAGGACCCGAAACTTGTAATCATTGTCGAAGACCAGATGCCGTCTTCCGTCTATAAGGAGCTCCGTGATCTCGATCAGGTCCGAAAACTCATACTTTGATTACCGCGTCCTATAGGGTTCGATTTCCTCTGCGAGGGCAACCATTCTTTTTTTGATGGTATCGGGAAGACCGTTGGAGTACCGGAGCCGTTCTTCCAGGGAGATCTCGTCCGTTCCACGAATGAGATTGTCGGCATGCGCAACAATCTTTTCTTCCAGGGTTGAAGGGACACAATTGATTTCCCTGAGTCCTTCTCCGAGGCATTCTTCCGCCGTCAGTCCGGCTCCGATATGACATTCGACGATACGTGCGATATCCTCGGGGATGCCCATCTCCCTGCACATTTTTGCACCAATTTGCCCATGCTCAAGGCCATGGGTGCGCGCGCGCCCGATATCGTGCAGCATTGCACCCCATTCAACCAGTTCTCTGTCTGCACCTGAGTTCTCGCAAAACTGCTGTGCAAGACGACATACGGCCATGCAGTGAGCGATGACATCATCGCTGCATCCGGCGATGCGGAGAAAAAAAACGGGAGGGGCCGGGGATTTCGGTAGATTCACGCCTTTCCCAATGAGGCCTTCATATGTTCAACACGCCGTTTCAGTGCCAGCAGTATAAGTTCGTTGTCGAAGTGGTCCATGGGGGTTTCGCAGGAACAGGTAAACTCCCGCGTGATTGCTTCATCAAAGGTGTAGACAATCCCGCAGTTCTTGCAGATATAAAAGTCGTTCTCATCTTCATACCGCTCGCGGGCCTGCAGTTTTTCCAGCACCTCTTCCATATCTTCGGTGATTGCATCATCAATGCGATCCATCCTGAGTTTCCACTTGTAGGTGAGCCAGCCGGTCTCCTGGTTTTTCTCCCTCCGGTATTCAGCGAGGCGTTTACCATACAGGGTATAGAGGGTATTACGCACCGTGTTGAGGTTGATTCCTGTCTCCGCGGCAAGTTCTTCATCCGTCTTTTCGACGTCGAATCCGAAGTCCTCTACCAGTTGAAGGCCTGCTTCTCCTATCATGCGCATGAGATATGCACGAACAGCCTCGTTTTGTATTGCCTCTTCCGCCGTTACCATCTGCTCATATATTCACGTACTTCTGTAATAGTCTTATCCAAGAGGCCGAGAGCCTCGTCCCGTGAAGACCCTCTCCCATAGATGCTGATCACCGCCCCTCCTTCTTCGATCTCCGTTCCCTTCCAGGGAATGTCGGCGACCGCCGGTGCCAGCCATTTTAGATCATCCTTTGCGGTCAGGTCGCGGTCGGCAAAGAGAATTTTCCGGGCAACGCAGCGAACCGGCGAAGGACGCACCGGAGGCACATGTCCCCTGCATGCCCCGAGGTGCAGCTCAAACATGCTTCTGTCGAGAGACTCCTCGACGATGTCGAGTGTCGCCTGGAATCTCGGGTTAATCTCGATGGCATAGATCTCATCAGATGCGATGAAATCCACTCCGACGGAGCCGATGCATCCGCTGGCTGTTACCACCTGTTCTGCAAGGTCTGCGAGCTGGCTCTGCTTTTCCGTTTCATACGGGGTAAGGGCACCTGCAAATCCAAAGGCGCGATCCCCTGTCCCTCCGCGCATGAACTGTTCGTTTACCGAAACAGCGCGTGCAGTTATGCCATTGGATATACAGGAAACACTGCATGGCGTCCCCTCTATCGGCGTCTGCCTGATTGAGGGTTCATCCGGCCAGAGGTCATGCCAGGCCTGTTCTTCTGCATCATTTCGCACCAGGGCGTTTCTCCATCCCCCTGCACCGCTCAGAGGTTTTATGAATGCAGGATATGTCCCGGCCTCCAGAATTTTTGGGGCCGGGATGCCCGTTTCATGGAAAAAATCCTGTATCCTTGATTTATCGAGAAACTGTGCAGCGATGGAGGAGGGAGTCCCGCAGAACCTGGGATCTTCCGTAATGGTTTCCGCTCCCGATGCGGCGATGATGAGATCGATGGTGAATTTTTTACAGTAATCCTCAATGAGAATGGGGATCTCATCGAGCTCTTCAAAGAGGGACCATTTTTTTGCATACCATGTCAGGTCCTGATCGCAGAAATGGTCGATGGCATAGACCTCATACCCTGCCTTCCATGCGGACTGGACAATATGGCGGGTCGCAAATCCGGCGATAAGGACGCTTCCTTTCAATCCTCGAACCTCTTCCCGCATGCGGTGGGTATGATCTTCATCTGCGCATCCGGATATTCCCGATTGAGTTCTGCGCCTTCGAAGATGTGGTCAAGAATCAGGGCGAGGCTTGAGATCTCCGAGTGGGGCTGTGTGGTGACCGATATGTTGTAGTCCGAGAGCGCATAAATGTCCGAAGGAACTTTTTCAGCACCGACAACGATGAGAACCCTGCCGGCGGCTTTTATCTCAGCTTCCACATCCGTCATGCGCAGGCCATACATGGTCAGGTGGACAACAATGCCGCCAGCTTCTTTCCATTCGTGGATGCATTTGCGCCATGAGACATTATTCTCAACAAAGAAGTCCCCGCCCCACCGTTCTGCCACATCTTCGATGGATGTTTTCACTCCCAGATCATCGGCCGCAAGAAACATCCCTTTGCATCCCAGGGCCCGTGCAGTGAGGCCTACATGGGTGGTAACTCTCTGGTCGCGCTCGGGCCGGTGACCCAAACGGAGTACTGCGACCTCTTCAGGCATCCGATTCATCCCCGTGATGTTTGACTTTTATTACACCGTTTTCCATTACAAAAGGAGAATTTTTCATCGTATGGGCTATTTTGCATGAGAACAACATTTCCTGAAGCGAAAGCAGTCGCACGCCCTCCGGGGTCCTTCGAAGGAGGTGGCTCTTTTCCATTCGTTCCAATGAGGCCGCAACAGTCTCATCCGGCATTCCCGAAACGCTGACCAGCTGCTCGGTCGTTATCCCCGGGGCCGCCTGAATGATATGGTACAGTGTCCAGTCTGTTTCCTCTTCTCGCACGCTCATGAATTTGCGCTGAAAGCAGGATATAGTTTTTTACCTGCCCGTACCAACACAAAAGGAGTGACGCGCCCTGACACATCAATGCATCAGGAGGAGTGCCTCATATGATGGATTACTATGAGCTGGCACAGCTTGCCGACAAGATACTCGAGATTGCAGATGATGAACTGCCCGCCCTTGCAGATATTCTGGACGAACTCGACCCGGAGGTCCGGGAAGAATTGATATTCTCGGATTTTTTGAACGCCTATCAGGTATTTTACTACTTTTTCCGGGAAGAGCCGGATATTCTCCTCGATGAACGGCTCAGCCTTCTTCCCGCAAGTGCGGTCCGAAAGGGAGTCCTTGCAGAGGAGCGTGATCTTCTGGAGCTCATCTTCATTGCTCAGGATGATGTGCCGGAGATGCTGGTCACCGATGGTGAAGAAATTCTGCAGAGGTTTGCCGGCCCCCGTGCCTATCGTGAAGCGGTGCAGTGGGCCGATGAGCAGGCGTGACAACTCCCCTTAATGCCCTGCCGTGATGAGAGAGAGATCCACGTTTGCTGCAGCAATCTCCGGGAGGTCACCCCAGCGGTGGATCTCCTCCCCGTGGACGATGAAAACTCCCTGGACTTCGTCCGGGTTGAGGCGGGAGAAGATATTGGTGTCTCCGGTGCCTGCGATATTGCATAGTGCGGTTGCCCACGCATCCGCAAGGGATACATTGCGTGAAAAGACCGTGACCGCATCCGCAGTTCCAAAGGAAACTGAGGGTCCGACAGTCGCAGATGACGTACAGATACCAAGGATCTCTTCCTGCGGGGGAAGCAGGAATGCAAGTTTTCCTGAAAGGGGCGATGTTCCGGCATACAGCCCGATTCTCACCGGTCTGTCGGCAACGACTGCGATATCCCCTCCGTTATCGACAATCCCGAACTCTGCGCCTGCTTCCTCCATTGCTTCGACCCCCGCCCAGGCAATGGTTCCTGCAACCGCGGCCATCGGGCCGACCCCTGCGCTCTTCGCCGCATCTGCCATCCGCCCGGCGACCAATGAACCGGCAGGTGCAGGGTAGGGTTCATAGGTCACTGCAAAGAAGGGATCGGTTGCGATGATCGCTTCAATTTCTGTGCGTGCCGAGATCATCGCATCCTTTGCTGCTTCGATATATTCCTGCCGTTCTGCAAGAATGGTGGTAATCGTTGTCCGGTACTGGAAATGCTCGCGAATCATTGGAGGAGGGAGAGCGCGTTATGTGGACAGGCGATGACGCATTTCCCGCAGAGAATGCATTTTTCTCCGTCGATGACCAGTCTCCAGTTATCGTCGAACGAGAGCACATCCTGGGGGCAGACGCTGATGCATGCGCCGCAGTCGACACATTCAGACTCGTCGCGGATAACGGAATCTTCCATGACCTTTACCCGTGCCCCTGCCTCCTGCATAGTAGCAGAGACCAGTGCCGCGTCCTTATCCGGGACCTCGATGAGAACCTCGCCCTCCATCGATTCGATATATGCCCGTTCGACGTTGATCAGGACCCCTGTCTTCAGGATCGTATGGGCGATGATGGGCTGTTTGACCCCTTTGCGTGAGAATGTGACATGCAGTTTCATGCCTTCCACCTCTTTTCAAACAGTTTCCCCAGATCTATTGCGGAGAGCATCCCCGCCAGCGTGCCTTGGGAGTCAATCACCGGCAGGGCACTGATATTGTGCTTTTCGAGTTTGCGTGCCGCGATATCCACTGCTTCGCCGGGGGAGGTGGTTACCACCTTCTTTGTCATGATATCGAGGACAATCTTTGCTTTATCCGTGGTTGCAACCGCTTTTGAGACATCAAAGGTCGTCACAATACCAACCAGTTTCCCCTCCCTGTTAAGAACCGGCAGGTGGTTGGTCTCGCCCCGCAGAAGCCGTTTGGCTGCCGTACTGATCTCTTCGTCTTCGTAGATGGTGACGACCTTTGTGTTCATGATTTCACGGACCCGTGGGGTGTGCACGGTATCTCTCATCGGGCGGGCAATAACGGCGGGATTAATACGCCGGGTCGGAAGCGATAGTTCCATCCGGCCATTTTCGATGCGTGACTTGAGTTCGCAGGCAACCTCCTTTGCCTTCCTGTAGGATGAAAGAGAGGATGTTTTCACCTCCTCTCCCCCGATATCTATCATGCCGCTCTTGAGTTCGGCATAACTAACCTCACGGATCACCGGACGGTCACGCCCCTGCACCCCATAATCGGCAATCCCGGTCATGATGTCTTCATCCCTGATGGCTGTCCTGCGGAGAATATCTTCATCAATGACCGGGATAGGGACGCCGAGTCCGACATAGAGGGTAGACCCGTATCCGGTAAAGGTCGCCGCTCTCAGAAAATCCTTTGACATGTCCTTGAGGTTTCCGGTGGTCATCAGGGTGCCGAAACCATTTCCCGGGGACGCCTGCGTTCCCTCGCCGATGATCATGCCTTCGGCGCCGCAGAGAAAGATAGGAACCCCGCTCCCGATGGTCCGAAATTCCGGGTCATTGGGGATAGGGGAGAGCATCCCTGCCCCGGAATAACTGACATTCCCACTGTTGGGAAGAAGTGTCCCCATATAGGTATAAAGAGGCCGTTCGGTCGTATTGATGGCGGCCATATATCGTTGGTAGGCATTTCGTGGGTTGACCATCACGGCCTGGTTCAGGTCTTCAGCGAGGAGGTCGATTTCAATGGTCTTTCGCGGATAGCAGTCTGTTCCCCGCGACTGGGCTCGCAGATGGACGGAATTGCCGGATACGAGGTCCTCCAGGACGTGGGCTCCGCCATATTTTATTCCCTGGGTCTCCGACTTCTGGGTCGCCCCGATGTAGGCGTCGACCGCCGCAATCCCGGCATATGCCTCGACATCGTTTATCCAGACCCGTTCCATCCTGATAGGGGGGTCCGAATGGCCAAAATTCATGAAGGCCCCGGAAGAACACATCGCGCCGAACGTCCCTGTCGTTACAACGTCGACTTCCTCAAGGGCCCCTTTTATTCCAAGCTCCTCAACGATACCGGGCACCCGGTCTGCCGTAACCACCCGTGCATTTCCCTCACGGATGCGGGTATTGATCAAGTCCAGGGATTTTTCCATATGTTTTGTTGGGATTCTGCATATTTAACTATATTGGATATTACTATCAGTAATTTACATTTCCTGGAAGATTACCCCGGCCGAAGTGAGCGCATCTCTCTGGCATGAGCTGTGTGATATGATCGTCTGACCCTTGGTATCGAGAGTTTTTTTCCCTTCGCCGTCTATCTCTGTGGTATGGAGCTGACCGGTGCGATTGGATTGCTCGAGGAAATTGCCCCTCCCGCCCTCGCAGAAGAATTCGATGAAGGAAGAATAGGTCTGGTCGTGGAAGGCAAGGAAATCATTGATGCCGTCGCATGTGCCCTGGATGCAACGCTTCGCGTTATGCAGGAAGCCGTTTGCTGCGGGGCACATCTCCTTGTCGTGCACCATACTCCGCTTTGGCATCCGTTTACCCGGGTCACCGGAAGGTACGCGGATCTTCTCCGGTATGCCCTTTCGCATGAACTGAATATCTATGTGATGCACACCAATTTCGACCGGGCCCCCGGCGGTATCAATGATGCCCTCGCTGATCTTCTGCGCCTTGACGGCCGTGCGGAAATGAGTCTGGGGATTGTGGGAACCACCTGCATGAATACAGAAGCGATGGCCGGTGTTCTTGGGGGCGGTCTGCGTGTGTATGGTGAAGTGCCGGAAAATCCAAGAATCGGGGTTGTTGGAGGTTCCGGCTTTGACATCGATCTCATCGGCGAAGCGGCCAGTCTCGGAGCGGATGCCTTCCTGTCATCTGAACTGAAGCATTCGGTTCTCCGGGAATCTCCCCTCCCACTCATAGAATCAACCCATTACGCCCTTGAATCTCCGGGTATGAAGGCCCTTTCCGAACGAATGGGCTGGACGTATATTGAGGATGCCCCGGGGGGAGTCGTTGTCAGGTGAGCGAAAGCGTCCGGGTGCAGGGGGCCGGAACCAATGGGTGTCAGAACAGGGTGCGTATTCAGAAGAATTCATGGTCCGGACCTACGGGGAGAGGGGGGAGAAGGCGATGCGGGCGTGCCATGACGGGAAAGTTGAAAGGTACCTCGATTTTTATGTTGTTCATGGTGTGACCGGGACATATGTGGTGGAAGATGATTTCTGTACATGCAGTGACTTCCTGTTTCGCGGCAGCGAATGCTGGCACATCCTTGCGGTCAGGTATGCCCGCAGCTCGGGATTGTGGATACCAAGGGATGAATGGTATCAGGAAAAAATGGCAAAACCGCCTGAAGCAAACACTATATGAGCACAGAGTTAGAATAGTAATAGATTAGGTCAACGTGATTTTCCATGCTCGACGATGAGTATACTCTTGATTATTTTATCAATAACGGACTTACGCGAAAGGTATGCAAATCATGCGGTTCTGCCTTCTGGACGCGTGATCCCGACCGTGAGTTGTGCGGTGACGCACCCTGCGAACCGTACAGTTTCATAGGCAATCCGGTTTTTAATCCCCATTCCATCGATGAGATGCGGGAAGCCTACCTGAGTTTTTTCGAGCAGCATAATCACACTCGCCTCGAAAGATATCCGGTAGCTGCCAGGTGGCGGGACGATATCTATCTGACCATCGCGTCCATTGCAGATTTTCAGCCATTCGTCACAAGTGGTGAGGTTCCCCCACCGGCAAATCCCCTGACTATCTCCCAGCCCTGCATCCGCCTCAACGATCTTGACTCTGTGGGGAGGTCCGGGCGTCATCTGACGACCTTCGAGATGATGGCCCACCACGCGTTCAATTCTCCCCGTGAAGAGATCTACTGGAAGGACCAGACTGTGGCACTCTGTGATCAGTTCCTCAGTTCCATCGGTGCCGATCTCAACGCCGTCACCTACAAGGAACACCCATGGATCGGTGGCGGAAATGCCGGGCCGAGTGTTGAGGTGATGATCGGTGGTCTTGAAGTTGCAACACTCGTCTTCATGAGCATGACCAAGAAGGCAAACGGAAGAGTGCCGGTTGACCTTGATGGTGTTCCTTATTATCCGATGGACATGCGGATCGTCGACACCGGGTATGGGCTGGAGCGGTTTATATGGGCATCCCAGGGTTCCCCGACAATATATGATGCTGTCTTCCCGGAGATGGTAAGCAGACTGATGTCGTCTGCCCGTTTGGAGTATCTCCTTGATGAGAAGGAATGCACCCGGATCCTTGGCATGAATGCCAAGTACGCGGGTCTCATGGATATCACCGGCTCGAATCTCTTTGAGATGCGCCGGAAGGTTGCTGAAAGCATTGGGGTGCCCTTCAGGAAACTCCAGGATATGATTGCGCCGATTGAGCGGGTTTATGCCATTGCCGATCACACCCGCTGCCTTGCTTATATGCTCGGGGACTGCATCGTTCCCTCCAATGCACAGGAAGGGTATCTTGCGCGTCTGGTGCTGAGGCGTACGTTAAGGATGATGAATGAACTTGAGATAGAAGAATCTCTTGCAGATCTGATCCTGATGCAGATGGAGACTATCGGTACTGCCTCCTTTAACCAGGCCACCCCTATTGTCCGGGAAATCATCGAGAACGAGGTGGTCAAGTATGAGCAGACGATGCTTCGCGGCAGGCGGATTGTCCAGAAACTTGCCCGTGAATACAAGAGCCGCGGTGAGCCTGTTCCGTTGAAGGAACTCATTACGCTCTATGACTCACACGGCATCCCCCCCGAAATGGTACGGGATGCGGCAGCAGAGGATGGCGCCACCGTCGATCTGCCTGATAATTTCTATTCCCTGATAGCCGACGTTCACTCGGAGTCCGATGGCGAGAAGGGCGAGACGGGCGAGAAGGACGAACTTGCAGGTATCCGTGCCCGGATTGAGGGTATGGCCCCCATTACCAGGCTCTATTACGATCTGCCCGATTCAACGGACTTTGACGCTATCGTTCTCGATCAGTTCGATGAATATCTTATTCTTGACCGGACGCTCTTTTATCCCGAGGGGGGGGGCCAGCCTTCGGATATCGGCAGGATCGTGAGTGAAGAAGGGATAACCCATGTTGAGCATGTCCTCAAACTCGGTGATGTTATTGTCCACCGGGTGAGTGGGGAGGTTCTGAAACGTGGTGATCTGGTAAAAGGGGTCATCAATGAAGAACGCAGGAAGAACCTGATGCGTCATCATACGGCGACCCACGTCCTCCTGCATGCGGCTCGTGTTGTCCTTGGTGCCCATATCCACCAGTCCGGAGCGCAGAAAGGCGAGGCGTCCTCCCGCATTGACATCCGGCACTATAAACATATCACTCCCCGGGAACTCAAGGAAATTGAAAATGCGGCAAATCGCATGGTGCTTGCAGATCTGCCTGTTCATGTCGGGTGGGAAGACCGCACCGAAGCAGAGCAGAAGTATGGGTTCGACCTCTACCAGGGCGGTGTGCCTCCCGGTTCCCGGATACGTGTCGTCCAGGTAAGCGGAGATGTCCAGGCCTGTGCAGGTACCCATTGCCCTTCCACCGGTCAGATCGGCTCCATCCGCATCATAGGCGTGGATCATGTCCAGGACGGCATCGAACGTCTGGAATTTGCCGCCGGAATGGCCGCCGTTTCATACAACCAGATGATGGAGAGGCTGGTCGATGGATCTTCAGGCATTCTCTCCGTGCAAAGGGAGAATCTGCCCGCATCCGTCGAGCGGTTCTTCAATGAATGGAAGGACCAGAGAAAGGAAATCGAGCGGCTCCGGAAAAAAATTGCTGATCTTGAGACGAAGATGATTATCTCCGAGGAGATCGGCGGCGTTGCCGTCACCGTGCACATTCTTGATGCCTCGCCGAAAGAGCTGGTCACGATTGCGACCGGTATTGCAAACGATGGCGGCGTGGCCCTTATTGCCGGCGGAACGGACCGTGTCCATGTCGTCGCCGCATCCGGGACAGAAGCGGTCAATGCCTCGGTCCTGGTACGGGAAGTGTGTGCGCTTCTTGGCGGAAAGGGCGGTGGAAAGCCCGCCCTCGCACAGGGAAGCGGAGTATCACGTGAGTCTCTTGATGATGCTCTGGCACGAGGAAAGGAACTAATCACTGAGCACCTGACATGACCGGCGAAGAGGTATTGGTACTTGAACCCGGAGACGACCGGGCGAAAAAGATTGGCAAGGCTCTCTCCAATGCCTCATCCTCGGATATTCTTCATCTTCTGGGTGAAGGGGAAAAAACCCTTACCGAGCTCTCCGAGTCACTCGGCCAGCCGATAACCACGGTCAAATACAATGTAGAGAATCTTCTCGATGCGGGAATGGTCGATATTGTCCGGACCAGGTACAGTGAAAAAGGGAGGGTTGTCAAAGTCTATGGTGTTCGTGACCAGGTGGTGATCGTCTCACCCGGCAGGGCGGATGTAAAATCACTTCTGATGAAATATGCGTCACTCTTTGCCCTCATCGTGGTTGCATCGCTGATAATTGCCGGTATCGGACCGCTCTTCTCCGGCATGGGTCTCGGTGATCTGCAGGCAGCCCAGGAGCCGATGCTGCGTTCTCCGGCCCCTGCCGTGACGGAGGATACGGTAGCAGTGATGGATTTCAGCGGAGAGGATGGAGCACAAGGAGCGGCAAAGGCAGCAGGTACCGGGGAACGAAATGATGCCGGAGCACAGAGCCTCTCGGATGCCATGAATTTTGCGGCAATGGCCTTTTTCCTTGGAGGATTTGTCGCCATTCTTACCATGCTCCTCTATGAAGTACTGATGACCATCCGGGCAAAACATCATTAATCACCCAATTTTTTCGAATCCGATCTTTCGGTATGTGCGGCCATCGCTTCAATAGAAAAAGTGGTAACGGGGTTCTTTATAAAAAATCTGGAAAATGATTCGGAGGAAGGATTCCTCTCTTCCATGGAAGACCCGCCTCAGAGCATCCGGATGAAATTATGCAGGATCCTGAGTCCTGTATCCCCGCTTTTTTCCGGGTGAAACTGCACGCCGTAGGCATTGCCGCGCACAATCGACGAAGCAAACGTGCAGATGTACTCAGTAGAGGTCAGAGTGTGCTCCGGGGCCGTGTCCGCATAAAAGGAATGGACAAAGTAGACATAGCTCTCCTGGGGAACCCCTTCAAAGAGGGGAGAATCCTGCTCTATGTGAATGGTATTCCAGCCCATATGCGGGACTTTCATGCCGGTGGTCCGGGAAAATTCCTGAACCGAGCCCGGGACCAGTCCCAGCCCCTTATGGTTCCCAAATTCGCTGCTGGTCTCGAGAAGCATCTGCATTCCCAGGCAGATGCCGAGGACCGGGCGTTCCTGTACATACGTGCAGAGGGCGCTTTTGAGCTCACCGAGCTTTTCCATCCCTTCGGAAAAAGCGCCGACCCCGGGGAGTACCACCCCGTCGGCCTCCATCATCTCATCGATATCCTTGGTGATCTTTGTCGTTGCGCCGGCATGTTCCAGTCCGCGCATGACACTGCGAAGATTGCCCAGCCCGTAATCAAGAATAGCTACCCGCGTCATCCTCCTCCTTGTCTCCCCGTTTTCTCCATAGTGCCTGTTCTATCCAGATATCTGGAAGCCCATGTTTTTCTTTGTATTCATTCAGCGCATCGCCCCAGGTCTGCCAGAGCCCGGGATATTCCTCCATGATGTATTCAAAGGTGGCCCAGTCACTCGACGGACACATGAAGCACCCGATCCGATCGATACGCCTGGCGTAGAGGACATTGAACGGTGCCTGTTCCCTGAAGATATAGAGCCAGACGTGGAGTGCTGTCCAGTGCTGTATCGGTGCGGCGGACAGCTGGCACTGTACATACCCGTTTCTCCAGACACGGGGGCTCTTCATGCGTTTGAATGACTCATATTTTCTCTGGCCGATGAATGAGAGGCATTCCCCCCATTCAGTTTCGATCAGCTGCTTGATCGGGAGAAGTTTACAGACCTTGCAGCACCACCGTGCGTCCACCGCAGGAGGGCCTTCGCGTTCCATGGTCTTCCAGAACTCCTTTGCAGTATCGGTGCGGAGTACCTCCAGTCCGTAATGATGTGCCACATCAATCACATTGGCATAGGTCTCTTCAAATTCAAGGCCGGTATCTGCAAAGAGGAGCGGGAGGGGACCCGCTGCACGGAGGGTCACCAGCAGGGTGGCCAGGCTGTCTTTCCCCCCTGAATAGGAAATATTTGCCGGGAGGGGATGTTCCTCCATCAGATTGCGGATAAATGCAACCGCTTCCTCTTCGACACGCGAAAGGATGATCTCATTTGCACGAACGGCATCGTCCCATGTGGCTGGGCCGGGGATGCATGGGGCATCCTTTACCTTGCGGGTCCTGACGATCGCGCCCCGGTTCATCGTCCGTGCGCTCCGGGCGTCTGTCTTTGCTCTTCCCACCGCAATGCAGTTTTTGTCCCTGTCGACGATGAATACCTCATCTCCTTCCTGTACTGAATCCTCGATCTCAACAAGGCCGGGTGCAAGAACACTGGCCGATTTTTCCCGGATAGAAGGAATTGCTCCGCTGTCCACCACCACGTATTTTTTCGTGGGGTTCATGTAGAGGGCGGCGGATGGCCGGGGAAGAGGCTCCCATCTCTTTTTATCCGGGAGATAGCGTATTGCACCTACCACGACACCGCCCATGACAATCTCTTCCATCCTGTCTTTATCGGGGACTTTGTTCAGGATTGCCAGATGGCCTTCGGGAATCAGGGGTGCCCCGAAATAGTCGCAATAGATGCTGTTGATGTGATCGATGTCGGAGGGAAATGCAGGTCGTGCATCGCCGGGGGGAGTAATGGACACTTCCCGTGCGGAGGCTTTGCAGGCACATTTTTTCCCCAGGACAGGTACATGGCAGTGATCACACCAGTGGAGGTGATTTTTACCCAGATATTGGAGGCGCATACTTCTTCAGACGTTGAACCGGACGTAATAAATAGTGGAGGGTTGCTGCACCGCGCAGGTGCCCTCATTTTTTTCAAGTGGTTCATTCGTAACTTGCTGGCATTCAATAATCAGCACCGTTGCCATTTCTCCCCGGGTGTCATTAATATGGGTTCGGTCAATACTATCCCGTTGGAGGTTGATTCGTCGTGGTGGATAAATCCGGAGCACCTGTCAGGCACTGTGGAGGTGATGCATGAAATCCGTCGCTGCAACGGCACTGCTTGCTTTTCTGGTATATCTTCTGCTGACAGCGGGGTCAGGGCATGTCCTCTTCTGGTCATGGGCGGAGATCGTCGCCGGTCTTGTTATCGGTCTGGTTGTCGGCGGGCTGTCGGCGTCCTGGTTCTGCAGCAGCGGGAACATGAGGATGGCACATCCGTTCAGGTGGCTTCTTCTTGCGATATATTCGGCCGGACCGCTATTTGTGGAGATTATCAGGGCAAATGTCTATGTTTCAATCAGTGTTATCACGGGCAACATCAGACCAGGGATTGTAAAATTCAACCCCGGAATTAATACCGATCTGGGGAAACTTCTTCTGGCAACCTCGATTACACTGACGCCGGGAACACTCACCGTCGAGGTGGATGATGCTACTGGTGTGTTCTATGTGCACATGCTCAATGTCGATGAAAAAGCAGTATCAAAGGAGATGTGTGATACATCTGATATCTTCGCATTCTTCAATCTACCCGCATGGATTTGGAGGATTGCAGAATGATCGATCCCTGGCTGCCTGCCCTTGTGGTGCTGCTTACCCTTATTCTCGTGGTGATGTTCCGGCTATTATGGGGGCCCACGGTCCCGGACAGGGTGGTCGCGCTTGATGCCATCAACACCTTTACCGTTTGTGCAATCCTCATCCTGGGGGTAGCCTACCATGAGACGGTGCTTGTGGATGTTGCCATCGTCTATGCCCTTCTTTCCTTTGTCGGGACACTCTACCTGGCAAAGGTTGTCGGGAGGGAGATCTGATGGATACAGGAATTCTTATTCTGATCTTCTTAACCATCGGACTTGTGGCCTGCACTCTGGGTGCTGTGGGAATCCTGCGGTTCCCTGATGTCTATACCCGGCTGCATGCGGAAACGAAACTCGGCACATTCGGGTCAATTTGTATCTGCCTGGGAGTTATTGCGTATGTGCTCTCAGAGTACCTGACAGACGGAGGGACCCGGTATCTCGTGTTGGGCCTCCATACGCTTATGGCGATGATTGCCCTTGCATTTACCAACGCGCTTGGGGCTCATGCCATCTCACGGGCGGCATACCGGGCGGGAATCAAACCGGAAGGTGTCGTCGACCGTCTCCCGGAGGTGGAACAGAAATGATCGGAATGGTAATTCAGGTACTGACACTTTCCGGGCTCATTCTCTCCGCGGGTTTGGTATGGTATTTCAGGGATCTGCTTTCAGCGGCCATATCATTTGGCGTCTTCAGTTTCCTTCTCTCCATGGAGGTTTTGTTCCTTCAGGCGCCCGATGTTGCCATCGCAGAAGCATCCATCGGTGCTGGGCTTACGACGGCGGTCTTCATCATCGCTATTCGTGCGACCCAGAAAGTAACGGAGGCGGATGGCGAATGAAAAAGGTATTGACCTGGATTTTTGTTGCGGTTTTCGCAGCAAGCCTTCTTCTCTGCGCTGCAGGCCTGGAATTCGGCGCCCCTGCCTACCGCGATATGGATGACTATATGATCGCACACGGTCAGGAGGAGACCGGCGCGAACAACATTGTTACAGCGGTCGTCTTTGACTACCGTGGATTTGATACGCTCGGTGAAGCGACCGTACTCTTTACCGCGGTGCTTGGCATCGGGCTCGTGCTTCGCACTCTTGCAATGGAGGATGAAGAATATGAATATGAGTAGCCTGGTTCGCACCGGTGCGGGAATTCTTATGCCGTTTCTTCTGGTGTTCGGGTTTTATATTGTCCTTCACGGCCACCTGACACCCGGTGGAGGGTTCCAGGGTGGGGCGGTCATCGCGACAGCCTTCGTACTCCTGATGGTTGCTTACTCCTATGAGATCATCTGGGAGCGCATATCCCTTGAATTCTTGAAAAATACCGAAACGCTTGGTCTTATGCTCTTTATCCTGACTGCGCTCATCGCGCTCGTCGCCGGGCTGGCATTCTTCGGAAACTGGCTCCTAGGTGCCGGCGGTCTCTTCGGAACACCTGTTTCGTATGGTATCAATCCGGGGGATCTGAACACCGGCGGGGTGATCCCAATCCTGAATATCGCGGTCGGCCTGGACGTGCTCGGGGCCATGAGCGTGATCATTCTTACGATGCTTTTTGCTGTAAGGAGGGATGCCTGATGTTCGCAAACCTCCCCTTTATTACCGCCGGGATTCTGATCATCATCGGGATTGTGACGATCGTCACCCAGCATAACCTTATTAAAATGGTGATGGGGCTCGCCGTGGTGGAAGCAGGAGTAAATCTCATGCTGGTTGCGACCGGTTACCGCGAAGGGGGCGCTGCACCCATATTTACCAATGCCCCCTCGACCGAGATGGTTATGCCGACCGCGCAGGCGATGGCACTCACGAATATCGTAATAGGCATCGCAACGACGGCACTTTTGCTTTCCTTTATTCTCATCATCTTCCGGAAATATGGCTCTGCAGATGTGCGTGATATGCGGAGGCTGAAGGGATGATTGGGGAATTCTGGAGCATAAACGCACCCGCACTGCTGATTGCAATCCCGATGCTCGGGGCATTTGCAACCCCTCTTCTGGGAAAAATGGGGAAGACCCCGCGCAACCTGTGGATTCTCCTCATCACAGCCCTGACCTTTGCGACTTCTGCTCTGCTTGCAGCCGAGGTCTATACGACAGGGCCGGTCATCTATACCTTCGGGGCAGTCGATCCAGCTGTCGCTCTCGTTTCGGATTCAGGAGGTATTCCCGTGCGCATCATCTTCAATGTGGATGCGATGAGTGCATTCATGGCCCTTATGGCCTCCGTTGTGGGATTGGTCGCCGGAATATACTCCTTGCCGTCCGGGAAGATGAAATCGGGCAGGGACGGGTATTTTTCCCTTCTGCTCCTTCTGCTCGTGGGAATTCTCGGCATGGTCTGCACCGGGGATCTCTTCAACTTTTTCGTATTCCTGGAGATCAGCTCGCTCGCAGGGGCTGCTCTGGTCGCCTACCGCATCGACAAAGGGGTGGCAGTAGAGGCGGGCCTGAAATATGCCTTTCTTTCCAGCCTTGCCGGACTGATTTTCCTCTATGCCGTGGCGCTCCTCTACGGACAGTATGATTCCCTGAATATTGCCGTCATTGCAGAACGGATGCAGTTCGGGTTCCTCGATAAAGTGGCGCTGGCCCTGTTTCTGACGGGTCTTGCGATGAAGGCGGGAGCGGTGCCGATGCATTTCTGGATGCCGGACACCTACTCAATGGCGCCGTCGGCGATCACCGCATTTCTTGTAGTGTCAAGTCAGGCCAGCCTGTATGGGGTATTCAGGATTGCATTCACGCTCTATGGGCTCAGGCTGAACTACGTAACCGTCGGATGGTTCATCATCATCCTCGGCGTACTTTCGATGCTTGTCGGTGTCTCGATGGCCATACTGCAGGAGAATGTGAAACGCCTGATGGCCTATCATTCAATATCACAGACCGGATACATGCTCCTGGGTGTCGGGGTCGGCCTTGCCGTCCTCGGGGATCCGGCGATGATGGAGTCCTTTGGTCTTACCGCAATGGAGGGAGGCCTCTTCCACCTCGTCAACAATGCGATGTACAAAGGACTTCTGTTCCTGACGGCAGGGGCAATCTTCTTCCGTGCCGGCACACACAACCTCAACAAACTCGGCGGTCTGGGTCATTCGATGAAGTTGACGATGCTCTTTTTTATCATTGGGGCGCTTGCGATTGCCGGCATACCGCCGTTTAACGGGTTTTCTTCAAAGCTGATGATCTATGAATCGGTCTTCGCCTTCAACCCGCTCCTCGCGATTATTGCCATGGTGGTTTCGATCCTGACCCTGGCATCGTTTGTGAAGGTGTTCCATGCAATATTCATGGGCCCGAAGCGGGGAGAGTATGCCGGGGTAAATGAAGTGCCTGTGCCCATGCTCGCTGCAATGGGCATCCTTGCCCTCTTAACCGTGCTGATGGGCATTTTCCCCCAGCAGTTCGTTGATCTCATGATACGTCCGGCGGCAGGTGCGCTGGTAAACCAGGGGAGTTATATCGCCTCGGTCATGGGGGGGCTCTGACATGGCCCTTATTGCAACGCTTGATACGGGATTTGGTGCGTGGAATCCGGTCATCTGGATTGTGACCATGATGGTCGCCCTGGTGATCGCATGGCTGATCCGTTCCCGTGGCGAATCGGTCCAGCCACCGGGTACAGAGGCGGGCAAGCCCTATCTTTCGGGCAATGACATCCCCTATCCCGAGGAGACGCATGTGGCGGCATCGAATCTTTACTGGGGATTTACGGATGCGATGAAGCGATATTATGGGCGGGCCGTCCCCCTCCACACAGGTATTCTTACCGACTACGTCCTCTGGTATATCGGGGTTCTGGCACTTGCCATCATTATGGCGGGGGTGCTGTAAATGAGATTGTCAACATCATTCAACCGTTCATTGTGGGTGTTTCATTTCAATTCGGGCTCCTGCAATGGCTGCGATATAGAGATCATGTGCACCCTCACCCCGCGGTATGACCCCGAACGCTTTGGCATCAAACTGGTCGGCTCACCCCGGCACGCAGATGTCCTCCTCGTCACCGGACCGGTGGTGCATGATATGGCCGGCCGCCTGCAAAGGGTATATGATCAGATGCCGGGCCCCAGGGTCGTCATCTGTGTAGGAACATGCGGTCAGTCGGGAGGGGTCTTTTTTGATTCCTACAACCTCGATGGGCCGGTAGGGGAGATCATTCCCGTGGACATCTATGTGCCGGGGTGTGCCCCGCGACCGGAAGCAATCATCGATGGGATGGTGAAGGGAGTTGCAAAACTCGAACGCCTCGAGGCGGAGGGGCGGAAATGACGCGAAAAGGGATGAGTGCAGCAGATATCGAGGCAGCGCTGCAGGCATCCTGCGGTGATGCGCTCCTTGAGACGCGGATTGCAGTGTGGGGCGAAGGCTGCGATAAAACGCCTGAAGAATATCTGTGGATGCGGGTGGATCGCAGTGATCTCATCCGCGTTCTCTCGGCGATCATCGCGGTTGATTATCCTCACCTTTCCGTAGTATCTGGTGTCGACTGCGGTGAGACGGTGGAACTCCTGTACCACCTGTCGGTTTTCTTCGGTATCGGAAGAAAAGAAGTGTGCATCACCATCATCGTTGCCCTTCCGAAGGATGACCTGACCGTTCCGACCATCTCCGGCCTGATACCCGGTGCGGTCTACACCGAACGGGAGAAACAGGAGATGCTCGGGATTACCGTTGTCGATATCCCT
This sequence comes from Methanoculleus sp., assembly GCA_011045995.1. Classification (GTDB taxonomy): domain Archaea; phylum Halobacteriota; class Methanomicrobia; order Methanomicrobiales; family Methanomicrobiaceae; genus Methanovulcanius. The sequence goes on from DSBQ01000051.1 coordinate 78,136, forward strand.
GACCCACGGGGCCTTTTCCTTCCGGCTGACTTCCCTGAAGGGGTATACCCCTGGCGAAAGGATGAGACCGGCATCAAAGAGGATATGGTAAAGCATCTCTTTGCGGTGGGACGTCCTGACGACCGACCTGCCCCTCCGGTCAAACCGAAAGAGAAACCTGAGGGAAAACCTGAGGGAAAACCTGAGGGAAAACCTGAGGGAAAACCTGAGGGAAAACCTGAGGGAAAACCTGAGGGAAAACCTGAGGGGAAACCTGAGGGGAAACCTGAGGGGAAA
>DSBQ01000050.1 GCA_011045995.1 Methanoculleus sp.
GATGTGACCTATAACCCCGCCACCGAGATGATGGTGACGACAGGCGCTTCCGAAGCGCTCGATGTCGCCATACGGGCCGTGACCGATCCCGGCGACGAGATCCTCATCGGCGACCCGAGTTATGTCAGCTACGGGCCGGGTGTAACGCTCGCCGGCGGAACCCCGGTCTGGGTTCCCTGCCGGGCGGAGGATGAATTCAGGATGACGCCCGAGACCCTGATGGAACGGATTACCCCAAAATCGAAGGCGCTATTGATCAACTTCCCGAACAACCCAACCGGCGGCGTGATGTCCCGCGATGACTACCGCGCGATTGCCGATATCGTCGTCGACCATGACCTGGTGGTCATATCGGATGAAATATACACGGAGCTCACCTATGACGGCGATATGGCGTCGGCCGCATCAGTCCCCGCTCTTCGGGAGCGAACCATCCTCATCAACGGATTTTCCAAGGCCTACGCAATGACCGGATGGCGCATCGCCTATATCTGCGCACCTCAGGAACTTTGCGATGCCGCCCTCAAAATACACCAGTACGTCATGCTCTCCGCTCCCACGATGTCACAGTATGCCGCCATCGGGGCACTGCGGGGGGGGGACATCGCCCGTGAGGAGATGGTGACCGAGTACCAGATGCGCCGCAACATGTTCGTCAGGGGCTTAAACCGCATCGGCCTCCCCTGCCACATGCCCAAAGGGGCATTCTATGCTTTTCCGTCCATACAGGAAACCGGCATCTCTGATGTCGAGTTTGCCGAGCGGCTGGTCACTGAACAGCACGTCGCGGTGGTGCCCGGCAGCGTTTTCGGCCCGGCGGGTGAAGGACACCTCCGATGTGCCTATGCGGTGTCCCGCGATGACCTCAGGACCGCCGTAGAGCGGATCGGCGAATTCCTGGAGAGCCTCTAGATGCAGTGGTCCCGTCTCACTTTTTTTGTTCCCATTCTTAATCCTGATTAAATCGCCAACACCCGCGCTCTATTCAGCCCCGACAGATTAAGCGGTATTGGTGGTGTTCATTCCCCCTCTCCCCTTTGTGCTGTCCTTCTCCTTTTGCATCTCCCTCTTCTTCTCCTTCTTCTCCATTTTCTTCTGACGAAATGACCAAACAGAGAAAAAGAGAACGGTGGAGGGGGGGAAGAGTGCCAGAGCGCCCCACGCTGCTATGGTTTTCCGTCGGTGGATGCAGGCGAGGGGCGGAAAGGACCTCCCGCATTCGCGCCTCCGCGTGGACCCGTTCTCATAAAACAACGGGTTCCGGAGAAAATGGTTAAGCCTGATGAACCTGTGTCCATGGAGGAGGATAGGGAGAAGGGGCCCGGAATGGTCAGGCGGTGGCCGGCCGGCGGCCGCCCCCTGGCATTGGGGAATTGGTGTACAAAGTACTGTCAGAATATACGTTCATCGCCCGCAAACCCCTTTATTTCCACTGGAGATTTCCATTTTTCAAAGGAAAGTCTGTGCGGACAGGTGCGCCCGGTTTTCCCGATGGTGTTACGAATTGTCCTATTTCGTATGAATGGATCATGTCGGAAAATCCACTCGGGAACAGGTGAGTTAACCATCCTCCCCAGTTGTCCATGATCGATTAAAATAAACACTTCCGGTTTGCTCTGACCCCTTTATTTCCACTGGAGATCCGGCGCAGAGACGGTAGTTCTCTCCCGTGGCATATCACATTGTAAGATTTATCATCCCCCTTTTCCTATCTCTAAATGATTGAAGAATGAGCTGCACTATCATAGTCGGTGGATTTTTTGGGGATGAGGGAAAGGGCAAGATCGTCGCCCATGTTGCCCATAAAGATAAGCCCACAATAATATCACGCGGGGGTGTCGGACCAAATGCCGGCCACACCGTTCAGGTCGGGGAGAAGGAATACGGCGTCAGGATGATCCCCTCCGGGTTTGTCTACCCGGGTGCACGCCTTTTTATCGGCACCGGGGTCCTGGTCAACCCTGACGTGCTGAAGCAGGAGATCGAATATGTCGGCGTAGAGGGTCGTATCTTCGTTGACAAGCGCTGCTCGGTAATCGAGCCCAAACATATCGAACTGGACAAGGCGGACGCCTATCTCTCCAAGAAGATAGGGACCACCGGGACCGGGTGCGGACCTGCGAATGTCGACCGGGTGCAGCGGATCGCACAGCAGGCAAAGGACAATTCCTACCTTGCACCGTATACCATCGATGTTCCGCTCGAGATAAACCAGGCACTCGACCGCGGGGAGAATGTGATCCTGGAAGGAACACAGGGCTTTGGGATTTCGCTGTACTTCGGTACCTACCCCTTCGTCACTTCCAAGGATACCTCGGCATCACAGATCGCCGCCGACAACGGCGTCGGGCCCACCCGCATCGATGATGTGATCGTGGTCTTCAAGGCATACCCGACCCGGGTCGGGGAGGGTCCCTTCGGGACCGAGATGTCCAGGGAGGAGTCGCACGCCCTTGGCATCGAGGAGTTTGGAACCGTCACACACCGTGAACGCCGGATTGGCTGCTGGGATGGCGAGATGGCGCGCTATTCTGCGATGATCAACGGGTGCACCATCGCAGCGATCACCGGTATCGACAACGTCGACGAGGCGTGCTTCGGGGCAACCGGGTACGATCAGCTCACAGAGAAGGCAAAGGAGTTCCTCCGCAAGGCAGAGGAAGATATAGGGGTCCCGATCAAACTAATCTCCACCGGGCCCGAGATGTCGCAGATCATCGACCTGAGGTAAGACGATGCGGATATCGACGATAAAGATCCTCTGCTGTCCGGTCTGTCATGGCAGGCTCACCCTTTCGGTGACCGAAACGACAGTGCTCGAAGACGGCGAGGAGGATATCGTCGGGGGGACACTAACCTGCACTGCCTGCAGGGTCGATTACCCCGTGCGGGAAGGTATTCCCGAAATGATCCCGCCGGGCGCGGCGTGTAGTGAAGATAAATGAGGAGGAGATGAGAATGGGAGAACCGTGTACAATACACCTGAACAACCGCCACATAAACTCTGTTGAAGTTCCGAAAATTACCCGTGTCGCTGCGGGTGAGAATCTGTATATCAAGTTCATCAACCACGGGGCCCCCACGCATCTCACCCTTCGTGCCCTCAACGGGAACAACTACACGGACTTTTTCCATGCAAATATCTATGTGCCGGATTTCCAGAAGATCAAGATCCCAATCAAGGAATTCGCTCCTGAGGGCTCCTTCGTTATCCAGGTGATCGTCGGCTACGGCATGCATGCGGAGGACTGCACCATCGATGTGATCCGTCCCTCCGCACCGGAGGAGTTTTCGGCATCTCCCGACCTTCCTGACCTTGACCGGCCCGATCGTGACCGCACGGTGCCGGTGATGCAGCTTCTCCCCCTGGTGCTGACAATGGCCCTTTCGCTCTTTTTGTATGCTCTCTGGCTCTCCACCGAAACGGCCATCTACAACTACGTCGCCTATGTCCTCATGATCCTCGGGGTCACCGCTGCATGGTCGTCCAGGCGCTAGTCCTCTGGCTGGCGCTTGGGGTCGATCGTCTCTTCTCCGACCCACCGAACCGGTGGCATCCCGTCGCATGGCTCGGGCGCTGGATCGGCTGGTGGGGCCGTCCCGCCGTCTGGCCGCCTGCCGTCCAGCGGGCGGCAGGGGCGGTAATGGGCGGGTTCACCGCCGTTCTGTTCACGTTTCCATTCTGGTTCTTCCAGACATATGCTCCGGTGGTCTTTTTCATCATCGCAGGCCCGTTTGCCCTGAAACTCTGCCTTGCGTGGCGCTGTCTTGAGGAACATGTCACGGCAGTCGAAGAGGCGCTTGCCGCCGGGGGCGGCAGGGAAGAGGTAGGAATGCTGGTATCCCGCGAGACCGCCACCCTAACTGGCGAAGAAGTGCTCTCGGCGGCGTATGAGTCAATGACCGAGAACCTCACCGACTCGATCATCGCCCCGGTTCTCTTCTTCACCGTCTTCGGGCTCGGCGGGGCGGCCTGTTACCGGGCCGTCAACACGATGGATGCGATGCTCGGGTACCGGGACGAGCGTGCCCGGCTGGGATGGTTCGCCGCCAGAGCCGATGATGTCCTCTCCTTTCTTCCGGCACGGTTTGCCGGGCTCTGCCTGCTGGTATGGTTCGCCGGTCAGGGCCGGGCGGGGGCGGCGCTGCGCATCTTCCGCCGCGACCGGAAGAAGCGGCCCGGGTTCAACGGCGGCGTAACGATGTCGCTCATCGCCGGTGGTGTAGGTGTGTGTCTTGAGAAGAAGGGGGTCTATGCCATCGGCGATGCAGACCGCCCCCTCGCGGAGGCGGGAGAGGAGATCGTCCGGACGCTCCGCGGGGCAACGCTGATCGGGGCGGTGATCTGCACCATTCTCATCATGGGTAGTGCCCTTATTGCCGGGGAGTTGGTACCCCTCCTTCCCTGACGGTCCGCCCGGGATGATGGTTCCCTCTTCTTTATAAGCTATCATGGACAACGCATAGTCGCAATGAAACTGGAAGAGCTCAGGTTCGGGACCGAACTTATCAAGAGAGGTTTTGCCTCGATGCAGAAGGGCGGCGTCATCATGGATGTCGTGGACGCCGAACAGGCCGTCATCGCCGAGGAGGCGGGCGCTGTCGCGGTCATGGCACTGGAACGGGTGCCCTCAGATATCAGGAAAGCGGGCGGTGTCGCCCGGATGGCCGACCCGTCAAAGGTCGCCGGGATCATCGATGCGGTCTCCATTCCGGTCATGGGCAAAGTCCGCATCGGCCACTTTGTCGAGGCGCAGGTTCTGGAGTCGCTCGGCGTCGACATGATCGACGAATCGGAGGTGCTCACTCCGGCAGACGAAGAATACCATATCAATAAAAAGGCGTTTACCGTCCCCTTCGTCTGCGGTGCACGCAACCTCGGCGAGGCATGCCGCCGTATCAATGAGGGCGCGGCGATGATCAGGACGAAAGGCGAGGCCGGCACCGGCAACGTCGTCGAGGCAGTCCGCCACATGCGGGCGATCACCTCGGGCATCCACGAGCTCCAGGGCATGGATGACATGGAACTCACCGCCCGTGCCCGTGTTCTTGAGGCACCGTTCGAAATACTTGCCGAGTGCCGTGACCTCGGCCGTCTTCCGGTGGTCAACTTCTCCGCAGGGGGTATTGCCACCCCCTGCGATGCTGCACTGATGATGCAGCTCGGGTGCGACGGCGTCTTCGTCGGTTCCGGTATCTTCAAATCCGAGGATCCCAGGCGCATGGCGGTTGCTATTGTCGAGGCCGTCAACCACTTCGATGATGCGTCCGTTCTCGCGGAGATCTCAAAGGGACTCGGCGAGGCGATGCCCGGGCTCGATATTCACACCCTCCCCGAGCATGAGGTGCTCCGGTTCCGTGGGAATTAGGATCGGCGTCCTGGCACTCCAGGGCAACGTGAGTGAACACATCCGGGCTTTCGAGAGGGCGCTTGATGCCCTCTCCCTCAAGGGGGAGGTCATTCCCCTGCGCAACGCAGAGGATATCCCGCGATGCGACGCGATCGCGATTCCCGGCGGGGAGTCAACGACCATCAGCCGCCTGATATCCAAGAACCGGATGCGGGAGCCCCTCAAATCCTTCCACGGGGGTATCTTTGCGACCTGTGCCGGCATGGTCCTCGTTGCATCGGAGGTGGACGACTCACGGGTTGAACCGCTGGGCCTCATGGACATCACCGTCGCCCGCAACGCCTTCGGACGGCAGCGTGACTCCTGCGAGATGCCCATCGTCCTCGAAGGTGACCGTGAACCCTTCCCCGGATATTTCATCCGGGCGCCGGTGGTGGAATCCGTCGGCCCCGCGGCGACGGTCATCTGCCGGGCAGACCACGTGGTCGGGGCCGTTCAGGGTAAGCACATGGCGCTCTCCTTTCACCCCGAGCTTGGTGGCGACCTGCGCCTGCATATCCGGTTCCTGAGAAATCTCATTGAAGCGTAACTTCCAGATACGTTGATGACGGGAGAGATGCACCCGTCTTTTTTTTTCGTAGAATTGCAGACCACAGACTTTTTGCGGTCTTACGGGGAGAATTGCAGACCCCAGTGATTTTCACTTTTTCTGGGCAGGGATGTGGAAGGTAAATGAGCCCCCCGGCCCCCCGGTCTCGATGGTGATGGTGCCACGCATCTGCCGGGTCAGGACATTGATGAGCCGGATACCGAGCGAATCAAGGGCAGTAACATCGAAATCGGGGGGAAGGCCCACCCCGTCGTCTTTGACGGTCAGGAGGTACTCGCTGCCAATCTCGTGCATGGCGATGGAGATGACGCCGTGTTTCCTGCCCTTGAACCCGTGTTTAAGGGAATTGGATACCAGTTCGTTGATGATGAGCCCACAGGGAAGGGCGGTGTCGATATCCAGAAGGTCAACGTCGATATCGAACTCCAGTTCAACCTCGGTCTCGAGGGCATACGAGGAGATGACCTCCTCGGCGAGGATCTTCAGGTACTTGGCGGGGTCAATCTCCGCGAGGTTCTCCGACTGGTAGAGCGACTCATGGACGAGTGCCATCGATTTGACGCGGTTCTCCGTCTCCCGGAGACGTTCGAGCATGTCCTTGTCCGCGATCTTGTCCGACTGGAGGGAGACGAGCGAGGAGATGACCTGCATGTTGTTCTTCACCCGGTGGTGGACCTCTTTGAGGAGCACCTCCTTCTCCTTGAGCGAGGCCCGGAGTTCGTCCTCGCTTTGCTTTCTGCGGGTGATATCAAGGATGGAGGTGACATACCGGGAGGTCTGGGGAATGGGAGAGGTCGTCACCAAAATGTCCCGGGGTTCTCCCTTCCGGTTTTTGATACGCATCTCGTACTCGATCGGGGCACCGGCGCCGAGGGGTTCGCCGCCGAAGGGTACCATACCATCCTGCATTTCGCCCTCCCGGTACAGGAAGTCATTCCATCGCATCCGCCCTTCGACCTCGTACTTGGAATACCCGGTCATCCGCTCGAAGCGGGAGTTGACAAGAGAGAGGGTCCCGTCGTGTTCCAGGATCGCTGTTGCGGCACTGCCCGCCTCAAAGAGGGTCCGGTAGTTCTCCTCAGAGATGATGAGTTCATGCTGCATCTGTCTCGCCTCGGTCACGTCTTCCGCCGAGAAGAGGACGGAAGCGATAAGCCCGCTGCCTTCACGAAGGGGGGTAAAATGCCCGGCAATGATACGCTCCCCCTTCGGGGTCATCACAGGGTGCTCGAATTCGTCGCCGATGGTTGAACTCCCGGAGATGATCGCGTTGAACCTGCGGCGCTGCATGTCACGGTACTCACGGGGGACAAAGTTTTCGAACCAGTTCCGGCCAAGGAGTTCCGCCTCCCTGAACCCGAGAACTTCTGCGCATTTGTTATTGACGAGGCCTATCAGGTGATCGGAGCGGACGACAAAGAGCATCACCCCGGCGGTATTGAGATAGGTCTGCGCCCGGATACGTTCCTGTTCGCGTTCTTTTTCCGCAATTTTTCTGTCCGTGATGTCCGTTGCGGTAAGCACGAAGGTGGACCCATAGCCCACACCCACGGAGATAAGAAAGTCCCTCGTTTTCCCGTTGCGGGTCTTGAACTGGGTCTCGACATCAGAGGCAGCCTGAATATCCGCAATGACCGAGAAAAACCGTTCCATTTCGGTGAAATCCTCCCATATCAGGCCAAGGGAATGGCCTTCGAGTCCTTTTGGGGAGAAGGATACCATTCTGGCAAACCTGTCGTTAACCTCCTTTATCTCCAGGGTTTTTTTATCAACGAGTAAAATCCCGGCCTGTGAAGTGGAAAATATCGATTCATATCGCCCCTTCTCCTTGGAGAGCTCTCGCGAGAGGAGGCTGGTGACGGTGCCGGTGCCGACGAGAACGACGGAGTTGACGAATATCAGGTAGGCATCCTCGAGGGTGGGGACAAGCGGATAGTAGATGGCGACGAGAAGGAGTCCGACGATGAAGGAGAATGCGATGCCCCGTTCGGGGTAACGGTTCGCGACGAAGATGATGGGAATCAAAAAGAGGTAGGAGGTGAGATTCGTCGTCCCGATGGAGATGCCAAAATAGATGATGGCTATCGAAATTACGCTGAAAAGGATAATGAGAGCAAACCAGATATCAAAGGTTTTACGGCGGGAATTGGAGGGTCCGCCCGTATACTCCTTCTTATCCTGCATATAACATGATTGGCTTTTCAATAATAAAAACAACACCTCACAGGAGGGAAAAAGCGAAAATATTCCGATAATATTACGGAAATTGCCTTTTGCATATGGTTTTGCAACGAATACCGTGTGCAATACAATTTCACTATTGCATATCAATTAGACGAATTGTTATATAGCAAGACTGTCTATACTCCTCTGACAGGAGCGTACAGCAGAGTGTCTCTGGAAATTGATGAGAGCAAGCGGGAGCTCGCCAGGGTGAAGGAGCTCTTGAAGAATGAGCCGCGTGGCCTCTCCATCACCGATATCTCCCGCATGCTCAATATGAACCGGAATTCGGTCTCGAAATACCTGAATATGCTGCTTGTATCGGGGCATGTGGACATGCGTTCGGTCGGGGTGGCGAAGGTCTACTTCCTCTCGCAGCGGGTGCCAATATCCGCGATGCTTGACTTCTCCTCCGACTGTATCATCGTCATGGACTCGATGCTTCGCATCGTCCAGACGAATGACAACTATGTGGAGTTCTCGGGCATCTCGAGGGATGAGCTGATCGGCATCTCGGTCCTGGACCGCGACCTGCCGGTCCTTACCGACGCAATTGACGTCCATATCTTCGAGGAGGTGTTGCGGGGACAGGATCTCTCGCGCGAGCTGTGGTGGGAGTCGGACGGGGAAGCGTTTTACTTTTTGATCAAGCTGCTCCCGACCGTCTTCGACGACGGACAGCCGGGAGCAACGGTGATCCTTGAAAATATTACCGATCTGAAACGCACCGAAGAGGAGCTGAAGTTTGCCCTTGCGGAAAAGGAAGAGCTCCTCACTGAAATTCACCAGCGCATCAGAAACAACCTTCAGGTGATATCATCCCTGATAAACCTCCAGACCTCCGAGGTGAAGGATCCTGCGGCGCAGCGGATCGTCCAGCAGGCGCAGTCCCGTATCGAGGCACTTGCCCTTGTTCATGACAACCTGCATGAATCACCGGATCACATGCATGTGAACGTGGAGGACTATGTGAACGAACTCGTGACCTCGCTCTTCGTGACCTTCCGGGTGGGTGACAACATAACCTTCTCGGTCAATGCACCGGGCGTGTTGATCGGTCTCGATACGGCGGTCTCGTTCGGCCTCATTCTCTCGGAACTCGTCACCAATACCATCAAGCATGCCTTCCCTGAAGGATGGAAGGGCCATGTTGCGATCACCATTGTCAAGGACGACGGCGGCAGGGTGGTAATCTCGGTCAAGGATAACGGGGTCGGCATGCCGAAGGAGTACCGCAGCGGCGAAGCGCGTGGCATCGGGCTGATGCTGGTCTCCACCCTGGTGGACCGCCAGCTTCACGGAACGATGGAGATCTCCGTGAACAACGGCACGAGCTATATGATCCAGTTCACCGAGCGCCCCTAAGGCCGTCAATCAATATAGAATAAGGTAGGAGACGCGAAATGAGGGAAAAAATGAAAGTAATGATCGTGGAGGATGACGCGATCATCGGCATGGATATCGAACACCGGGTCCGCAGGCTCGGCTATGAGGTCACGGGAGTGGCGGACAACGCAAAGGAGGCGATCACCCTTGCTGCCGATACAAAACCGGATATTGCACTGATGGATATCCGCCTGCGGGGTGACATAGACGGCATCGATACCGCTCGTATGCTCAAAGAGCAGTTTGCCCTTCCCGTAATCTTCATCACCGCATACTCCGACCTGAAGATGCGCTCACGGGCGCTCGACCTCAACCCGGCCGGGTATATCGTCAAGCCCATTCGGGAAGTTGAGCTGAAAAATACCCTTGAAGAAGCTCGAAAAATAATCTTCGGGGAATAAGGACCCTTCATCCCTCTTTGTTTCTCTTTTTTGCAGCAACCGAATATGTGTCCTATGCAGGCGTGCGTTTTTCTGGCTGGTCGATGGAGTGATGGTGTGGCCGGGTCGCCCTTTTCTCCCTCCTGGTATTGTGTTCTCCCCGGCCCCTGTTGTGCCGTGTGCACCGATTCGGGGCGAAGAACCCGTGGACATACCGGCCCCTTCCCGGTTGATGGCGATTCCCCCTTGCGGCTACCGGGCTGCCCTGCACTCAGACCTTGCTTCCGGGGCGGCTAAAAGGTCCTGAACCGCTGCTGCGGCATGAGGGCGGAGTGGGCGAGGGTAAGGAAGTACTTGTCCGTCATCCCGGCGATGTAATCGCGTACAAGCTCACCGTTCGAGGCGGACCGGAGATACTCCTTTGCCACCCAGTCCGCCTGAAGGAAGTCCTTGTAGATGAGCGAGTCCGTCCGCTCCTCCTCGAGATCAGAGAGGAAGGCGGTGAAGAGGAGCCCAAACATCCGCTCGATCTTGTGATCCTCCGTGTGGAGATCCCTGTTCTCGTAGATATGGGTATAGTTGTAATCCCTGAACGCACCGAGGCATGCGGCCACCTCGGGGGAGAAGCCGATGGCATCGTTCTCTGCCGAGAAGCCGATCATATCGCGGGCAAACGTGTCGATGATCGCGCCGTTGATCTCCCCCACTCCCTGAAACGGGAAGACCTTGCGGCACTCCTTCGGAAACTCCGGCAAATCCTTTGGAATCAGTTGGACCTCGACCGCATCCTGGAGGTCCCTGCCCAGGTAGGCGATGGTGTCGGCGAACCGGACGACACAGCCCTCTGCGGTCGCGGGTATGGGTACACCGCCGGCAGCGGCAATGGCCTTCTTTTCTTCAAACCCGTCCCATGTGCGGCAGCCGTCCGGGACTATCGCGGAGACATGGCGTTCACCGTCATGGCAGAGGATGGCGTCGAGGACCTGGAGGGTGAGATCGCAGTGCTCGATGTCCTCGAGGAACCGGACGCTCTGGACATTGTGGGAGAACCCGCCAATGCCATGCTCCTCGCAGAGGGTGGAGAGGTAGCTCTCGCCGAGGTGGCCGAAGGGGGTGTGCCCGATGTCATGCCCGAGGGCGGCGGCCTCGATGAGGTCCTCGTTGAGCCCCAGCGCCCGCCCTATCGTCCGGGCAATCTTGGATGCCAGCTGGACATGGATGACGCGGTGCGTGATATGTTCGTTCTCGAGCAGGTAGAAGACCTGTGTCTTATCGATGTACCGCGAAAACGCCCGGGAATGAATGATCCGGTCGGCATCACGGAAGAACGGCGGCCGTATCGCCGGGTCCTCGGGTCTGGTGCTGTAGCGATGCAGCGCATCTTTGTCCCGGCAGGCACGCGGGGAGAGGAGGGCATCGCGGGCCGCCCTTGTGCCGGCTATTGCTGCGAGGGTGCGGTCGGAGAGGTTCACAGGGAAGTATGCGCCGACCCTGCCCATATTGATTCGGGTCTTCCCATTCCTGGAATGAGGGGTTGGGACAGGATCTCTCCGGTGCGATCCCCAACCCTGAAGTATCATGCCTGGTTCCCTTTCTAACCCGCAATCTTCATTGTCGAGCAGCCCCTCTCCATTGTACCATGACCGTTCCCGATACGCATGCGGCACTCACCGCCGATCCCCTCCCCGTTGCACGGGGGCGTGCGGGCTTTTGCGGGTACGGCGTCACCTGGCCCGGGTGCCGTCTCGTCCGTCTCACCTTCAGGAGAAAACCTGATCTCTCTGCTGACGGTGTGGTGATTCTCCGGGACAGGACCGGGGCGCACCCGGTCGATTCCGTCACCGACGTCGTCGTCGACCAGCTCCCCCAGCGGGACTGCGACGGCCTTGGGACCGCCATCTCCCGCCTCGCCCGGCGGGCGGGGCCCGACGGGGTGGACGCCCTTCCCACACCATCGATCTGCCGCCTCTTCTCCCTCCTGGGGATGAATCACTACAGCCTGGTGACCGCCATGCATGCTGCGGCCGGTCAGCTCCCGGATGCGACGGTCGACAGGAACCGGCTCTTCTCGCTTATCGTCTCACATCTCCCCGACGGCGAACCGCGGCCAGACATGCGGTCGATCGATGCGGTGGTGGACCTTACCGGCGGGTCGGCGGAGGTCCTCTATGATATTTCCGGGCGGTATATGAAGGGGTGCAAGAAGAGGAGGAGGTAAGTTTTGTTTTTATTTTTCAATAATTTTATTTCAATTGAGGCTTGCCTCAGCGATGAAATACGTCCATAAATCACTTCTCAACTTTTTTCCCATGCCCATGCCGGTGATGCAGGTCAGGTACATGGGAGTGTTCGTGGGCCATTTCATTGTGAATATGCCGGTGGGCGTGGTAGCCTCCCTTGCCGAGGGGCGGGATCTCCGGGCCGTGAACGTGCCCCGCCTCCGTGGTGTGATGGGGATCGTCATGGCGGTGGCGGTGGTCGTGCACCAGCCGTTCATGCCGGTGCTGGTGGGAATGGGTCTCGGTAATAAGAAGGCCGGCGCCAAGGACCATCACGGCAAACGCCGCATAGAAGAGCGGGCCCGGCATCTCCTGAAAGATGATGAAGGCGACGAAGACGCCGAAGAAGGGGTTCATCGAGAAGAAGGCCGCCGACCGTGATGCCCCGAGGGACCGAAGCGCCACTAAAAAGCAGATCGTCATAAGACCGCCGAACCCCATCAGGCCGACCCCCATCGCGGCAAGCGCAAGGCCCGCGGTGGGGGGCATCGGCTGGCCGAGGAGGACAGCGAGGACGAGCATGATCATTCCCCCTGAAAGGCCCTTTATTGATACATAGCGGACCGGGTCCTTTCCCGAGAAATGGCGCGAAAGGTTTGTATCAAGCCCCCAGCAGAAGGTGGCGGCGATCACCCCGAGGGCGCCCAGAGAGATCCCGAATGCCCCCTCCGGCTCGTAGGCAAGGAGTACGCAGGCGCCGGTGATGAGGGTGAGAGCCACCCAGACCCGCCGGCCGACGGCCTCATGAAAGAGCCCGGCGGCTATCAGGGTCGTTGCGACCGCCTCAAAGCCCAGCAGAAGCGAGGCGGTCGTTGCCGGGGTGTGCTGGAGGGAGACCATGAGCACGATGGTTGCGATCACCGCCCCTGTCAGGATTGACCCGGTGACATATGGAATGTCGGAGCGTTCGAACGGCGCCTGATGCTGGTCGCGCCGGCCGAAACGGCGTGCGAAGGCATAGTAGCCGGAGAGCACGATGCCCGACCCGAGGTAGACGAACGCCGAGAGCGTCACCGGGGCAATCGCTGTTCCCAGCAGCTTTGCAAACGGAGCAGCCGCTCCGAAGAGCAGCGCTCCGGTGAGCATATAGAGGGTGGCCGTCGCCCGATCACTGATGTGTGGGAATTGCATGAAAAACTAAAAAATATTCGACCTGCTCCCCCATCAATCCGGCAGGTGGATCTGCAGTGCCCCGCAGGGTTTTTGTATAGGGGCATACCAAAACAAGTCTCACCTCGCGGGAGCGCGCTTTGGGAACCGGATCACCCGGCTCGCACCGTCGCCCGCGTCTCGTTCGAGTATCCCTTTCAGCCGGTAGTGGACAATATGGTCGGCGACCATCATCCCGAGAGCCGCCTCGTCGTCATCCATGACCATATCATACCCTGACCTCCCGCTGTCGGCGACCGTTATCGTAAACCCGGTGTCGTCCTCGCGTACGGTGACGATGATTCTCCCCTCCGTCATCCCTTTGAGGGAGCAGACGACGGATTCGCGGATACATTCGCTCACGGCAAGTGCAAGGGGAACAGCCACGCCGGCGGGAAGCTGCACCGTCCCGGCGTCAACCACGGTCTCGATCCATGTCCGCGTACAGTGGGTAAGGCGGGTTGACTTCATGAGTTTCTCCATCAGGCGGCGGGCACTGATCCTGCCGCCGCTGCCGCCCTCATAGATTGTCCCATGTGCAAGAGCCATACTCTGTATCAGGCTCCGGACTTCCCGCAGCACCTGAAGGCTTTCCTCCTCTTCAAGCACCGTCATTCTCATGTCTATCAGGCTTGCTATCACCTGCAGGTCGCCCGCCACGTCTTTATGCAGCAGCCGGCCCTCCTCCTTCGATGGTATCTCGTCCCCGGATGCCATTGCCCGTCTCTATGTATCCCACAACGATAAAGAGCACCCCCTTAGGTGGGCATGGCATCCGGACAAACAAAGAACCCTGCTGTTTCGGGGATAAAAAGATGGATTTCCGGCGTTCAGGCAGCAACGTCCTGGCGCCAGCCTCCCGGGGAGACAAGCAGTTCGAACCGTGCGCCCTCATCCGGCGTCCCGGTCTCCGTGATCGAAATACCGGTGATTAAGAGGACCTCGCGGACCAGGAAGAGACCGAACCCCGTGTTCTCGCCGATGCCGTTTTCAAAGATCCGCGTCTTCTGATCTGTCGCAATTCCCTTTCCGTCGTCCTGGATACATATCTTGAGGGCACCGTCGGCCAACGGGACGGCACTGACCCCGATGCGGGAGACCCGTTCCCCGTGGCGCAGCGAATTTTCAAAGAGGTTGTAGAAGGCCTGCTCGAGCATCGGGTCGGCGAGAATCTCGAAATTACCTCCCCTGATATCAAAGGTGACGTCACTGTTCATGAGCGACACCACCGCCTTTGTGGCCGTATCAGCCACATTCTGCCAGAAGGGCTCCTTCTGGCCCATCTTATGGTAGTCAGCCGAGAAGTGCAGCTGGCGCTCGATCTTGGTGAGTGCATCCTCCATACGGGAGAGTGAAGGTGCGAGAAGGGCGCCGGCCTTCTCGTCGCCTGCGATCTCGTCACGGATCAGTTCCACATACATCTGGACGATTGCAAGCTGGTTGATGATATCGTGACGGGTCAGGCTCCCGAGGAGGCTGATGCGTGCATTTGCCTCGAGGAGGGCCGCTTCAATCCGTCTCCGTTCCCCAAGTTCGATATCCAGCGCGTCGGAGGTATCCTGGATCTGGCGGATATCCTCCTTGAGCCGGGTGGCCATGGCACGGATGGAGGTCTCCAGACGTTCGAGTTCGCGCCCCTCGGTCTGGCGGATTTCGTGGTCGAGGTCCCCCTGTGCGATGGCGTCCACGTCCTCGGCGATCATGCGGACCGGGCGTGCCACCCTTCGTGAGATAAAGTAGGCAACGATGCCAGCGAAGAGGAGGGAGAGGGCGGTGAGCAGTCCGTATCGCAGCAGGAGGGCGGTCCCGGCGGCATGGTACTTCTTCACCGAATAGGCGACGACCGCCACGAGGGCAAGTTCATCGGATGACACGGCATCACTGTCGTTTTCAATAAAGATGAACCGAAGCAGAAGCTCTCTTTCGGGGAGGGGAATTTCACGGGTCTTCCGGTCTTCAAAGGTGGTCTCCACCTCTTCCAGTATAACGGAGAGATCGTCATACCCCAGTCCGGTCGCCCATGCCTCGGTTTTGCTGGTGTTCATCCCGATGGCATCGCCGGTGATGTCAAAGATGGTTATGCTTTCAACGTCTGCGTTGCTGTCCCGGATGATGGCGGCGGCATCGGTATAGGAGAAATACTCCATCCGTGGCTCGAAGAAGACGTCATTGGAGATGCCTGCTTCAAGGATATTCCGGCCGTCAGAACTCGGGAGATAGGCAAATTTTCGGCGCAGCTCCGGGTTTACGATGCCTGGAATCCAGGCATCTGCAGCAAATGCCCCTGATTGCCGGATAAGGTCAAGCCGCCGGGAAAACCCCGGATAGCCGGAGAAATCGAATCCCAGTTCAGCGGGTTCTGTCGAGGCGATGATCACATGATCGGCTGAGATGATGTAGAGGCTGAGGTCCCCGTCGATAGCAGAGTCCAGACGGTCCCGTATGTCCCGTATGTCCACTGTTGCCGGGTCTGCGCCCCCCTCCTCGTAGAGGTCGCTGAATTTCGCGAGGATCTCATACATCTGCACATCATAGAACGAATCGAAGATGGCAAGCCCCCGTCCCACCAGGGTCAGCGAACTCTCCAGTGCCGATTCGGTCTGTTCCAGATCTTCGATGAATTCGCTTTTCAGCTGCCGGTGTGCATCGATATAGGCTGTACCGCAGGCTATGGATATCAATACGACAAAGGCGATGATGATCGCCGCCATCATCATCGTCTCGATGGATATGCCCGGGCTCCGCGTCGGTGGGTGGGATGTCATATATGCAGGGCGGCACCTCCGGTCGATGAAGGCGCCTTCCTATCAGAGCATTTTTTCTTCTCAATGATTTACGTTTCGATTTTCCTTCTCAAGGTGATAATGGATGAATAATTCCATGAAATGGAAATATCTGGGTGAAAGCGGAAAAGGAAGTAAAAACGAAAATTATATTCAGGTCTTGTTCTTCAGGCACATTTCTCGCCTGCACCGTCGTTGTGAGGATGTCATGGGAGGACGGGAGCGCCGATGACGGCGATGACAGCCCCAAAAAAGCGGGCATGCATGGTACACCTGCTCCGGATGCGGCGCGGCCAGGAGAAGCTGTTGAATCCCTGCGGCACGGCACGCAACACCATGCCACGAATAATCGTTTCTAACGGCGTCTGCGCACATATAGTTAAATATTATGTACATGCCAGGAGTGCCGCACCACGAGAAAGTACTACGGGATATTCGTATTGCCTCATCTCTCCCTCTCTTTTTTGAGTGATGGCTCTCTCCGGTTATCCCTCAATATCCGATGCATGTTGCCATCAGGGAGTGCAAAATCCATGGTTCTTCCTTCTGCATCCTGTATCATGTCATGACGGCAACCACTCTCCGAAGAGGCGGTTTTATGCGTCTATTCGAATCTGGTCTCCTAAAGAGCACAAAAAATGTTCCCTTGGAATGTCATCGAATACAAAGGTTTTATATAATGAGAGTGTAACTTTACTTAATTCTGGTCGGGACACTTCCCCCCAGAATGGTACCAATTCTTGCAGATTGGGGATGCCGTTTCCCCCCAACGGCATCCTATGTTGAAACCGGAGAGCTCCGGCCATGTCACAGGGCTCTATTGCAATTTCTGACGAGTGGGAGCCAACCGGAAATATGCCTGTGCAGCAATGTATAAATATGTTCGTCATTCTACATATGTGATATGAGAACGAAGATCCTCCTCGATGAGAATGATCTGCCGCGGAAGTGGTATAATATCCAGGCAGACCTTCCAAGGCCGCTGGACCCCGCATACAACCCGCAGACCGGTCAGCCGATCGGGCCGGAGGACCTCGCTCCGATCTTTGCAAAGGAACTGATCAGACAGGAGGTCTCCACCGATCGCTACATCACCATCCCCGACGAGGTACGGGACATCCTGACCCTGTGGAGACCTTCCCCGCTGTACCGGGCGCACCGCCTCGAGGCGGCCCTCGGGACACCGGCGAAGATCTACTACAAGTACGAAGGCGTCTCGCCGCCCGGTTCCCACAAACCGAACACTGCGGTCGCCCAGGCCTACTATAATATGAAGGACGGCATCGAGCGTATCGCAACCGAGACCGGTGCCGGGCAGTGGGGTTCTGCGCTTGCCTTTGCGACCCAGCTCTTCGGCATGGAATGCACTGTCTATATGGTCCGGGGCTCATACGACCAGAAACCGTTCCGCAAGATGATGATGCAGTGCTGGGGCGCCGAGTGCATCGCCTCCCCCTCACCATTGACCAATGCCGGCCGGGCCATCCTCGAACGAGACCCGGAGACCTCGGGTTCCCTCGGGATTGCAATATCAGAAGCGGTTGAGGACGCCGCTTCCAAATCCACCACCAATTATTCCCTCGGGTCTGTTCTGAACCATGTCTGCCTCCACCAGTCCGTCATCGGGCTTGAGGCAAAGGAGCAGCTGGCAATGGACGAGGCGGAGGCCGACATCATCATCGGCTGCGCCGGCGGCGGTTCGAATTTCGCCGGCCTTGCCTTCCCGTTTGTCAGGGAGAAGCTCGATGGCAGGCGCCCGGACCTCGAGATCATTGCAACCGAACCCACCGCATGCCCGACGCTGACAAAGGGGCTCTATGCCTATGACTATGGCGATGTCGCAGGCTACACGCCCATCATGAAGATGTTCACCCTCGGTCACGGGTTCATCCCGCCCTCCATTCATGCGGGCGGCCTCCGGTACCACGGGATGGCCCCGCTCGTCTCACTTCTGCACCAGGAAGGGATCATCGGCTCGCGGGCGTACCACCAGAACGAGGTCTTCGAGGCGGCCGTCCGGTTCGCCCGGACCGAAGGGATCATCGTCGCCCCCGAAGCGGCACACGCCGTCAAGGCGGTCATCGAGTGTGCGGATGAGTGCACACGGACCGGTGAGGAGAAGACGATCGTCTTCAACTGCTCGGGCCACGGGCACTTTGACCTGAACTCGTACGAGGCCTACTTCAGCGGTGCGCTCCCTGACTATGAGTACCCCGCAGAGCTTATTGCAGCGTCGCTCAAAGACCTCCCCAGGGTCTGAGGAGACGATGAAGATCGGGTTTCTGATAAATCCCGTGGCAGGGATGGGCGGCGCCGTCGGCCTCAAGGGGACCGACGGACAGCATGCCCGGGCCATGGCCCTTGGGGCGCGGCCCGTCGCCCCTGCAAAGGCCAAGGCATTCTGCACTGCCCTGGGCCCCACACTTCATACCTTCCTGACAGCCGCAGGGGTGATGGGCGGGGACATCCTCCGCTCCTGCGGCTATGACTGCGAAACCGTCTACCGGCCTGCGGCGGCGACGACCACCCGTGCCGATACCATCGCCGCCTGTGAGGCGTGTCGTGCAGCGGGAGCCCGTCTTCTTCTCTTCTGCGGTGGTGACGGGACCGCCCGCGATGTATTCTCCGTCTGTGACCATGATCTTCCCCTCCTCGGGATTCCGGCGGGGGTGAAGATGTACTCCGGAGTCTTTGCGACCACACCTGCAGCCGCCGCAGAGATCATTCGCCGCCTCGGGGAGGCCTCCTGCATTGATGCCGAAGTTCTTGATGTCGATGAGGAGGCCTACCGTCACAACGCTCTTTCGACGACCGTCTACGGCATCGCCGCAACACCCGCCCTTCCCGGCCTGCGCCAGGCCTCCAAGTGGGCTTCGGACGGCTCTTCAGAGGGTCGGACGCAGGAGGAGATTGCCCGCTTCATCGTGGATATCATGCGACCCGGGACCCTGTACCTCCTCGGTGCCGGGTCGACGACCGCGGCAGTCACCGCCCTCCTTGGCCTTGAAGGCACGCTCCTCGGGGTGGATGCGGTATGTGACGGCAGGGTGGTGGGACAGGACCTGAACGAGGATGGGATTTGCGCCCTTCTGGAACGCCATCCGGCGGCAAAGATCATCGTCTCCCCCATCGGTGCCCAGGGGTTCGTCCTCGGGCGGGGCAACCAGCAGTTCTCCCCTGCAGTGCTCCGGCGTGCGGGTCCGGAGAACCTCATTGTCATCGCAACGCCTGCAAAGCTCTCCCGTACGTCGTCCCTGTACATCGATACGGGGGATGATTGCCTCAATGCGGCGTTCGGGACGTCTATTGCGGTCATCACCGGATACGCGATGGCACAGCGTATCCCGTTGAAAACCTGAAACCTTCCAAGCACATGTTTATTAGCCTCCCCCCTCCACTACTTTTCATGGATGAAGCTGGGTTGAAGACCATTCTTTCATATATCCCGTTCATCGTCCTTGGCATATGCCTGATCTGGGGCGCATGGCTCTGGTACACCGGGGGGGATCCGCTCCTCTCAGGTGATGATCCGGCCTCGGGGGTGGTGTTCGTCACCAGCGATCTTACCGGTCCTTCCGGTGCACTGGTGCTGCATGAGATGACGGTGGATGACGCCGGAAAGGTGGTTATGACTGCATCATGCATGAACTCCCTGGATATGCCAGTGACGATCGTTGCCGCAACAGCCCGTCCGGTGGATACCGGCGGCGGGAAAGACCTCATACTATCGGGCCCGGTCACTATTCCGGCAGGAGGAGCTGCAAACCTTCATTTTGAAGGGCCGCCGGGAGAAGCGGACAGCCTCTCCGTCTATACCGGTCAGGTCTCCGTTCCCGTAACGGTCATCTATGCGGTGGGCGGCATCGAGGTGGACATTGAGACGGTTGCCGTCAGGGAGTCTGCCCTATGACCCACCAGGACGGAGAATGGAATCTGCGCGATATCAATATCCCGGGTCTTGTCGGGGGGATGTTGATCTTCGCCCTTCCCTTCATGGGCGCCTGGTGGCAGGTCAGGTTCGGCATAACCGCATTTGTGCTTGACCTCTCGCCATTTACGGTTGCAACCTCGCAGTACGGAACCCCGATCGCATCACCGGTCCTGAGTGTGCTCAGCCTTGCCTTTATGGTCCTCATCCTCTACTTCGCGGCCCTTCTGGTGGCCGGGTCCATCCTGAGGGCGAACCCCCGGTACCGCACCCTCTCCGACTGGCTGGTCCGGTGGTCGGCGCGAAAGCCCCTCTATCTCATCATCTTCTTCGTACTCTCGCTCGTCATTACCAGCCTTGCTATGGACTATTCTCTTGGAAAGGCGGGGATTGTAATGAGCCTCCCCATTGTCATCGGTGAGGCGGTCGGCACCATCAGCGTCAGCGGCCTTGCCGTCACCATCCCCGCGACGATGGAACTGACGATGGCCTTCGGGATTGCTGTTGTCATTTCAGTCATTGCGGTTCTTGCCGAGCCCTGTCAGGCACGCAGGCGTCAGGAAGATACCGAAGAAGACTGAACATATTCCCTCTCTTTTCCCCCTCGTTCTTCCATGTCTGGATGGGCCGATTAGGAGGTGTAATAGCAAGGATTTTTTACGATAAGGCTAATAAATATAATTATTTGATACTATAAGGAATATATTATGGATCAATTGTAGAAAATTCTAATGCCTGCCCCGTCCAACCACTCTGGGATGCACTGTAGCACCGGACATACCATTTCCATTCTTCCCGGCAGAACGCGGACCGGTGAGCATGAACCGTTCGATCGCATCGATATCGGACCAGGGGATACGATATCCATCGTGGGGCCGACCGGCTCCGGAAAGAGCGCCTTTATCTCGGATATCGAGGTATTTGCCAGGGGGGACACGGCCACCGGCCGGACCATTCTCGTCGATGGCAGGCTGCCCGATGAGGCATTTGTGAGGGACCCCGCCCAAAAACCGGTAGCCCTCATTACGCAGAATACCCGGTGTCTGACCGATCTTACGGTTCGGGACTTCCTGGCAATGCATGTCCGTTCACGCAAGATCGAAAAACAGGGGATTATCGGGGAGACGATCGCCCTTGCAAACGAATTCACCGGGGAGAAGATCACCGAAGAGGCACGGATGACCGCCCTCTCCGGCGGGCAGACCCGTTCTCTCATGGTCGCCGATGCCATCATGGTCTCCTGTGCTCCTCTCATTCTCCTCGATGAGGTCGAAAATGCAGGCATATTCAAGGACCGGGTCATCGATGTGCTTCGTTTGCATCACAAGGCGTTGATCTTTGTTACGCACGATCCCCTCGTCGCGCTGATGTCCGATCGTCGCATTGTGATGAAGAACGGCGGTGTTGCAAAGGTTCTGGAGCCTAACGGTTCTGAAGTGGCCGCCCTTCGCAGTGCAAAGGAGATGAACGTTCTGCTGAGCCGGATGCGGGAACGAATACGCGAGGGCGACCTGATCACCGGTGTCGCATGAAACTGGTAATCGTTGCTGGTCCGCCATCCTCCGGGAAGACAGCGGTGATCCGGCAGATTATCCGTGGCATTCCCGGAATGGCGACAGCGTACCTGAAGATCGATGTCACCCGGGCCTTTGAGGTTGAGGAACTGGTACAGGAGTTCGGTATTCCGGCAAAGGTGGTCTATTCCGGAGATCTCTGTCCTGACCATGCCGGGGTGATGGTGCTCGCCGACGCCCTTTCCTGGGCAAAAAATGAGGGAGCGGACCTTCTTATCGTCGAGAGCGCGGGACTCTGCCTCCGCTGTGCCCCGTATACCACCCAGGCACTGGGTCTCGTCGTCCTCTCCGCGACCTCCGGCATACACACCCCTCTGAAGATGGGGTCGATGGTTGCCCTTGCCGATATTGCGGTGATAACACGGACCGATCTGGTCTCGCAGGCGGAAAAGGAGGTATTTTCGGAGCATGTCCGGGAAGTGAATCCGTCGCTTGAGCTTATTGAGACCAATGCGGTCCAGGGGACAGGGATGCGCTATCTCCTTAGAGAAGTGGAACAATTCCCCGCAATCACCGATGCCGGCACAATACATCTGAGAGGGGAACCGCCGCTCGGCGTCTGCACCATCTGCATCGGCAAGAAGGAGATTGGGTGGCAGAACCATTTTGGCGTCGTGCGGACACTGGACGGTGCCGATTACCTGTACCGGGGCGACTAGTCATGACAGCAGACTGGCAGCCGCCGGGAAAGAACTGCGGTGCCTGCGGCGCACCCTCGTGTGCGGCGTTTCTCCGCCTGCTGTCAGAGGGAAGAAAAGAGGTCAAAGACTGTCCCTTTGGGCCGGAATCTCAACAAGGAGGGCCGAATGAAGGAGCCTTTGGTACCGGTGATCTGCTACACGAGGCGTTCTACGGCACGACGGATTCTGTGGGCAGGGCCTTCGATTTCATCCTGGAACCGCTTCCCGGAGAACCGTCAGCACGGAAGATCGTCCTTCCCTTCCGTCCGGATATCGTCGAGAAGTGGGGGATCACTCCCGGAGCGATCGTGACCGGGCGGCCGATGGGCGCCGGCTGCCCGGTCCAGCACGTCCTTCTGGTGCTGGAGGCTTCAGAGGTAACCGGTCTTTTAACCACGCACGTCGTCGGCCCCCGCTTCTCCCGCGGCCGTGAGGTCTTTGCTATCGAGGCCTACCATATCACCGGATTTGAGGGATATGCACGACCTGTCCGCCGGGAACCTCAGTTCGGCAGACGAATGCGGTTTTTGCCCGGGTTTTGCATGATGTACCTCGGGCATACGGGGGTCGTGAACATGGTGCTCAGGAAGGGAGCGGATATACATATTAGAGTGGAGGATATCAGGATATGAAAACCCGGGAAGAGATACAGGACCGCCTCGCATGGGGTGAGGCCGAGGTCTGGACCGCGATGGAATTCAAGACCCGCGTCCGTGAGGGGGAGGTTCCGGGGGTGGATGAGGTGGATATCGTCACCTGCGGGACCTTCGGGGTCATGTCGGGGACGGCGGCGGTGATGTGCGTGCCGGTGACAAGACCGGGCATCTTCGAGCGGGCGGATGCCGTCACCATGGAGGGGGTGCCCTGCTACCCGGGCCCCTGCCCCAACGAGCGCCTCGGCCTCGTCGACCTGATGGTCTACGGGACTGCGAAGGCCTCGCCCCGGTATGGCGGCGGCCACCTCCTCCGCGACCTCGCCGACGGAAAGGAGGTGGAGGTCATCGTCGAGTCAGGCGGGAAGACCTATGAGCATACCACCCATCTCGACGAGATCCCCTTTGCCCGGGTGATCACCACCCGCAGTGCATTCAAAAACTATGCGGCATTTGTCAACCGGGCAGCGGGTCCCGTTGATACGATCTTTTCCGTGACACCTCTGCCGGGGAATGCCTCGCAGGTGACGGTCTCCGGCTGCGGGGAAATAAACCCGCTCGCAAATGACCCCTATCTCACCCATATCACGCCGGGATATCCCCTGATGCTCAACGGGTCGGCAGGGTATGTGATGGGAGAGGGGACCCGTTCGACCCCGGAAAAGCCGAATATCGCAGCATTCGCCGATCTTTCCGGGATGGTCAGCGAGTTCATGGGCGGATTTGTCACCTCAGGAGGCCCCGAATGCCTCACCTCGGTCGCTGTCCCCCTGCCGGTGCTCAGTGAGGCGGATATCGCCCGCCTCTCGGTATTCGACGAGGGCTGCTCCCTCCCTGTCAATGATATCGAAACACGGACGACACTTGCCGAGACGACGTACGCCGATATCTGGCAGGGGACCGAAACCATGGTGACCGTCCACCCGGAGTATTGCCTCTTCTGCGGGACCTGCACCGCCGCCGAGGCATGCCCGACCAGGGCGATCATGATGGGTGGGGGCATCATGCACGCCCGGTGCGTTGCCTGCGGGACCTGTGTCGGGGCCTGCCCGAACGGGGTCTATATGATGGAGATGGGAACGGTTCCCGTGGAGGGTGCCCGCGTCCCGGTTGCGCTTCGCCAGTCCGACCGGAACCGTGCGGAACGGATCTGCGACTACCTGAAACAGGAGATCCTCTCGGGGGTGTTCCGGTGGTGAATAAAAAGTACCGCCTCCGCTGCCCGTCCTGCGGGATGGAGGTCCCGGACCATTATACGAACTCCTGCCCGGCGGGATGTCCCGGTCTCATCCGGGCTGAGTATGCTGCCCGCCGTATCACCCCGCACCCATTTCCCGGGATATTTTGCTATGCGGACTGGCTGCCGGTGGAAGGGACGCTTCCCACCCAGGCGGGCCCCGTCACCTACTGTTCAACAGAGCTGGCACGCGAGGCAGGTCTGGCCAATCTCTGGATCTGCTTTAACGGGTACTGGCCGGAGAAGGGAGCGCTGATGAGGACCTGCTCATTCAAGGAGCTCGAGGCATGGCCGACGATGCTGCGCCTCCAGGAGAAGGGAAAAGGCATCATGCAGGTCTCATCAGCGGGAAACACCGGCCGGGCCTTTGCCGAGGTCTCCGCCCAGTGCGGCTATCCCCTCGTCCTCGCCGTCCCGGTCCGCGGGATCGACCGGATATGGACGACACGCCCGGCAAAGCAGGTCTTCCTTGTCGCGGTGGAGGGGGACTATACCGATGCCATCACTGTCGGGGACGCACTCTGCTCCCTGCCCGGCCTCGTTCCGGAGGGAGGCGCAAAGAACCCCGCCCGGCGCGACGGGATGGGAACCGTCATGCTCGACGGGACGCTGACCTGCGGGCGGCTGCCCGACTGGTATGTGCAGGCGGTAGGCAGCGGCACCGGCGGCATCGCTGCCTGGGAGATGGCCGAGCGGCTCCGAAGGGACGGCCGCTGGGGAGCGGCGCTGCCGCGGCTCCTCCTCTCCCAGAACCTCCCCTTCACCCCGATGGTGGATGCGTGGCAGGACGGGAGACGCACTCTGCTTCCAGGGGATTTCGTGGATGCAACGTCGCGTATCGCAGACGTCTGGGCCGACGTGCTTACGAACCGTCACCCCCCCTACGATCTTCCCGGCGGCCTCAGGGATGCCCTTCTGGCGACCAACGGAATGATGGACCCGGTCAGCAACGCCGAGGCGCACGCGGCAGGCCGCCTCTTTGCCGAGTTGGAGGGATGCGACCTCGACCCCGCGGCGGCGGTTGCGACCGCATCGCTGCTGCGCAGTGCCGAAAACGGAACGATCGGGAAGAACGATACGGTGCTCCTCAACATTACCGGGGGAGGGTATGAACGGGTCAAGAAGGACTTCACCCTTCACCGGGTCCGGCCGGCCTGCACGGTGCCCGCCGGTGCCGGGACGGCGGAGGTGGAGCGACTTTTGGCGGGGTGGATGAAGGATTATGCATGAAGAAGAACTGATTCAGGTGGTACGGGAGGCCGGGGCAGAGGTGATGGCGACCCTCCCGTGTGACAGGACGAAGGATCTCTGCACCCTTCTCCCGCGGCATTTTCGAGAGATCTCCCTCCTGCGGGAGGAGGACGGGGTGGGGCTCTGCGCCGGCCTTGCCCTTGCCGGCAGGCGGCCGGTGATGCATATCCAGTCGTCCGGCCTGGGGAACATGCTCAACGCCATCCTCACCCTTCCCTCCCTCTACCGCCTCCCCCTCCCGGTGCTCGCGTCCTGGCGCGGTGTTTACCGGGAGCGGATCGAGGCGCAGGTGCCGTTCAACAGCCGTCTTCCCGGCATTCTCGCGGCGGCGGGCATCGCGTGCACCGAGATTCACACGCCAAACGATCTCGCCCTTGCGGGTGAGGTGGTTGCCGACGCCTACGAAGAGAGACGCCCGCATGTGGCGCTCATCTCCCCCGCCGTCTGGGAGGGGGAGCACTGCGATGCAGTGGTTCCGGCGCCGTTTCCCCTGCGGGAGCGCGAGGTTGTATGTGACCTGCACCGGACCATTCATCCGCCGGTGATGCGGCGCTACGATGCGATCGCCGCCGTCGCCCCCCATCTCGGGGATGCCCTCGCCGTGGCAAACCTCGGCGTTCCCTCAAAGGAACTCTATGCAATCAGGGACCGGCCGGAGAACTTCTATATGCTCGGCAGTTACACTCAGGCGACCCCCATCGGGTTCGGCTGTGCCCTCGGGCAGGAACGCGATGTGGTGGTCTTCGACGGGGATGGCAGCCTCCTGGGGACGGCGATTTTGCCCGTCATCGCCTCGGAAGCTCCGCCAAACCTGACCATCATCGCCCTTGACAACGGCGCCTTCGGGTCGACGGGCAGCCAGATGACCCACGCATGGGCCGGGGCGGACCTCGAACTGATTGCCCGTGGCGCGGGGTTCGTGAGCACCGCAAAGGTGCAGACGCCGGAGGAACTGGTCGAGGCGTATATGTCCGGGGAGAAGGGGCCGAGGTTTATTCATGCGGTGATCGCTCCGGGCAATGCGGATGTCCCGAATATCCCGCTCTCGGCTCTCGGGATACGGGATCGGTTCTGCAGGTGCTGAACGGCGCAGGATATGCCACTCAGCTTTTTTTAAAACAAACCTATTTTATTTCTTGCCCGAAACTGTACTGCATGCTTACCGGAGCGAAGAGGAGAAACGGGGCGGTCGCGCTGGTTCTCGTCGGTGCAATGCTTCTGTCTCTTGTTCTTTCGCTCAGCATCGGCCCGTCGACGGTCCCGATCTCCTCATTCGTTCCTTCGGATCTGTTCGGTGCCCTTGCGGCCTTTCTTTCCGGGGAGGATGTGGCCCCCTTCTTCCCGGATGAGACAGCATACCTGATCGTCTACTCGGTCCGTATGCCCCGCGTCCTTGCAGCGCTCCTTGTCGGAGCAGGGCTTGCAGCGGCGGGGACGGCGATGCAGGGCCTCTTCAGGAATTCCATGGCCGACCCCTATATCATCGGCACCTCCTCAGGAGCCGCCATGGGGGCAGCAGTTGCGATTGTCTTTCTTGGCGGGATGTTTCTCCCTGTTTTTGCCTTTGTGGGGGCGGCGGGGGCGACTTTTCTCGTCTATGCCCTTGCCACGAGAAACGGCCGGGCGCCGGTGGAGACGCTCCTCCTTACGGGTGTTGCGCTCTCCATGTTCTTCTCCTCCATCCTCTCGTTTCTGATGTACTCGGCCGGAAAGAGCCTGCACCAGATAATCTACTGGATGATGGGCGGGTTCTGGACCGTCGGGTGGGACGACGTCGCCCTGTCCATCCTGATAATTGCGGGGTGCGTCATCCTCATCGTCTATGCAAAAGACCTCAATATCCTCTCCCTCGGTGAAGAAGACGCCGTGCATCTCGGGGTGAACGTGGAGACCTTCAAGCGCATCCTCCTCTTCGTCTCGTCATTTATTACCGGTATTGCCGTCGCTATTGCAGGCTCCATCGGGTTCATCGGGCTGATTACCCCGCACGTGATGCGCCTCGTCGTCGGGCCGGATCATCGGATGCTCTTCCCTGCCGCCATGGTCGCAGGAGGTATCTTCCTTCTCTGGGCCGACACCGTCACCCGGACGTTTCTGGGGGACATGCCGGTCGGCGTCATCACGGCGTTTGTGGGCGCCCCCTTCTTCGTCTTCCTCCTGCGCAGGAGGTCGAGGGCATGATGCGTACCGACCACCTCTCGGCAGGATACGGCACAGAGGACATCATCCGCGGCATCTGCCTCGATGCCGCCGAGGGGGAGTTCATCGGGATCATCGGGCCGAACGGCTCGGGAAAGACGACGCTCATCAAGGCGATGAGCCGTGTGCTTGCCACAAGGAAGGGTGCGGTCACCATTGAGGGACGCCTTTTGGATGACTACGACCCAAAGGAGCTTGCCCGGACACTCGGGGTCGTCCCGCAGGAGACATCGGTGGGGTTCTCCTACACGGTGGGGGACATCGTGATGATGGGCAGGTTCCCCCACCACACGAGGTTCACCCGTGAGAGTCCGGAGGACTACCGGGTGGTGGAGGAGGCGATGGCGGTCACCGGCATCGGCCACCTGGCCGCCCGTCCGGTAACTGAGATATCCGGCGGCGAACGCCAGCGGGTGATCATTGCCCGGACACTTGCCCAGCAGCCCCGCTTTCTCCTCCTCGACGAGGCGACGGCACACCTTGACATCAATCACCAGGTGGAGATCCTCTCGATCATCCGCGGGCTGGGGTCCGGGGTGACGAAGATCGGGGTCTTCCATGACCTGAACCTCGCCTCCGCCTACTGCGACCGGATCCTTCTCATGGCGGGCGGCGAGGTCCGGGCGATGGGCACTCCCGAAGAGGTGCTCACCCGTGAGAACCTCCGGGAGCATTACGGCATCGACGCGCTTATCCAGACCCACCCGGTGACCGGGCGCCCGATCGTCCTCCCGCTTGAGGGGACGGCACACCGCTCCTCCTCTTCCACAGGATCCCCACCGGCACCATCGACACGGGTCCATCTCGTGTGCGGCGGCGGGTCGGGGTCGGGGCTCATGTACCGCCTCACCGCCGCCGGGTGTGAGGTGACGGCCGGCATCCTCTGTGACGGCGATTCTGACACCTGCACGGCCGCAGCGCTCGGCATTGAGTTCCTCTGCATCCCTCCCTTCTCGCCGATCGGGCCGGAAGAGACGGCGGCGCTTAAGGAGATGGTCGCTGCTGCCGATGTTGCGATTCTCACGGCAATGCCAATCGGTCCCGGCAATCTCGCCAATCTCGAGGTCCTCTGCGACCAGGAGACGACGCCCGTGATCATCTATATGCCCGAGGGAGGACAGTTCACCGATTATACCGGTGGAAAACTCGATGCTGTTCTTAAATGCATTGAGGAGAAGGGGGCGGGGCGTATCAGCCGGGTAGAGGATCTTCTCTCTTCGTTGAAATAGAAGAAGAAATGGGGGATGATACCATTTCCGGACCGTCATTATTTTTGCATCCGTTGCTTATCAGAAAAAAATGATATAATTTAAATTATCTGGAGTTAACCAGATATCCATATTAAAAACAAGTGGGGTTTGGTTAGTGAAAAAGAATATTTATTTATATGCTTCCTTCGTCTTTGCCGTGGCCCTGCTCATGGTGCCGGCATCGGCGTTCAGTTATACGGGAAATGTCACCCTGACGCAGGGGATGACCTTCTCCCTCGATGGCACGCATGTGGAATCGACTACCTCGGGGCTCGGTGCCCTTGAGAACTTTTCGCATACCTATGATAATGGAACGGGGTTTGGCTATGAGGTGACATATTATAGCTGGGGGGCGTTCCTCGATGCCATTAATGGGGTTTCAAGCGCTTCTGATTGGTCGGAATACTGGAATTTCTACGTAAACGGCAATGCAAGCGATGTCGGCGCGTCCTCGTATGAATGCACAGCAGGTGACGTCCTCGTCTTTGCGTACGGGCCGTGGGGAGCCAATGAGACGACCGCCTCCGATGTGGTGAACATCACGGTCGAAGCAATTCACCCCTTCCCCGGCTGGACGGACGGCGTGATGATGGTAAACGGAACGGCGCTTGACGTTGACGGTCACCGAGAATCGAACACAACGGCCTTTGCCGCATTCCATGAGGCGTCGCAGGTGGGGAACTTCTCTTACGATTATACGTATTATGACGAATGGGGATTCTTTGTAGGGCCTGTCGGCGGTGTCGACTACACACCGGGGCCTCCTCAGAAATACTGGCAGTTCTGGTATAATGGCGCCCCATCGATGACCGGTATGTCCGGGGTACAGGTGAAGGCTGGCGATGTGGTGGAACTTCTCTATGGTCCGGACGGGATGGCGTACGGGGACGCGGAATACGCTGTCTCCATCACCATCGATGACATGCTCGCCTTCCCCGGATGGGAAGGGACGGTCGCACTGGACAATTCGACCTTCCTCTTCTCCCCCTCCGAAAACCCGGGGGCGGAGTACCTCGTCAACAACGACACCGATCTCGGCGCCTTGGTCCAGGCCTCCGGGGCCGGGTTCTTTGATCTCTATACCAGTGACATGTATTATGCCACCTATGGGACATTCTCCCTCGAAGGCATTGCGCATACCAACCAGACCCCTACCTGGTCATATTACTGGGCGGTCTACATCAATGACGACTACGCCCCGACAGGCCTTGGCGGCAACAGGGTCGAGACCGGGGATGTCGTACGCTTTACCTATACAGAATATGCGACCGGCGCTGAACTGACCCATGTAAATATTACAGTGGGCAATGTGTCAGGAACGGCAGATACAACCGGACCGGCGCACGGCACCGGCCCGAACACCGCCACCATCCGCTGGCAGACACAAGTGGAAGAGGCCCCGGACGGATCACCCCTGCTCTATGACGGGAAGGTCTACATTGCAACCTGGCCGGACATGTTCTTTGGCGAGACGGATGAGGAGATGTACCTCTACAGCTTTGATGCCAGCACCGGGGCACTTGGGTGGAAGAACACCCTTGCAGACGGGTATGGTTCCGTCGCACCCCTTGCTGTCGGCGCGGATAAAATCTTTGCACGGGGTACCAACGGCGTCCTTTATGCCGTGAACGCCGTATCCGGTGCGACGGTATGGAGCACCCCGCTCGATGACCCCGCCGTGGTCATCCCCTGGTCACAGGTGAACTCCGGTCCCTGTGTCTGGAACAATCGTCTCTTCGTCCTCTCGGCCCTGAACGGGACGATGAACGTCTTCACTCTCGACGGAGCCCTGATGTACCAAAAAGAGACGGGCGGCACCATCGAGTACTTCACCACCCCCGTTGGGTACGGGGATACCGTCTATTTTGCCGGAAACGGGACGCACACGCTCTATGCCATCGATGATCTCACCTACCAGGAGCGCTGGAACGTCACCACCCAAGAGCTTATCAGGTCTTCACCCGTCTGCGGTGGCGGGAACGTCTACTTCTCCACCTATGATTCGCTCTTTGCGGTCAATGCGATAGATGGATCTCCTGGATGGGCGGTTCCAATCAACGGGACTACCGGCACTCCCGCCCTGAAGGACGGCTTCCTCTACGTCGGGGAGACGGACGGTCTCCACTGCTACAACGCCGCAACCGGTGCAGAGGAGTGGCACTTTAGCTCAGCGAAAGTGAGCGTTTCCCCGGCAACAGACGCTGCAAACGTCTACTTTGCAACGAGCAACGCAGCGGGAACGGTCTATGCCCTTGATGCGGTCTCGGGCGGCGAGGTATGGCACTACACCCAGACGGCACCCTCCGATGGGAACTGGGCGTCGTTCTACTCCTCCTCCCCGGCAACTGCCGACGGCCGCCTCTATATCGGCGGCGAGTATTACAACAACGTCTACTGCTTCGGCCCCGCCATCCCTGGTGTAACGCCGGGCGGTGGCGGAGACGGCCCTGATCCCGTTTCCCCCTCCCCACCATCCGTACCCCTCACCTCCCTCACCCTCACCCCTGGCACCTTCACCACTACGGGCGAGAGCGGGAAGACCTACAACGTGAGCACCACCACCGCCCTCGGTGTCCTCAACGCTGCCGGGCTCTCGTTCGGGGTGGATGACGGCTTCTACAATGAATACGGCTCGCTCTTCGTCGATGAGATCGGCGGGCTTGCCAACAGCGGGTCCTCGGGCTGGATGTACATGGTCAACGGCGCAAGCCCGGGCAGCGGTGCAAACACCTACACCCTTACAACCGGCGATGAGGTGGTCTGGTACTGGAGCGAGTCGATGTCCAGCACACCTGCAGCGTCGGACCACGTCTACGGGTATAAGGTGACCATCGCCGCCACGACGGGCGGCAGCAGCGGCGACGGCGGAACAGGTGGCGGAACCGGCGATACGGCTGCGACCGGCTCATCGACGGTCGGTCGCCTCAGCACCATCGGCCTTCCCGCCGGGGCGTCGCTGACGATCGACCATAACAGGATGGTGCTCAGCATAGATATGGCGGCGGCCGCCGCGGCAGGCGAGAATGTCGCAATGGAACAGAATACCTTCATCGTTACGAGAGGCGGCGCCACACTCTTCATCCGGTTTGTAGACTACAAAGTGGTCGGCGGGATCATCAGTGGGCAGGTGGAGTCCATCAGGGTAGTGACACTGCCGGTGGGAACCGATCTGCCTGATGCGGGCCATGTGACCGTCACGGTAGGCGCGGTGCTCTATTCCATGCCCTTCGGGGCACAGATAATCACCTCGCTCGGCACCGGGCCATCACCGGAGGAACTACAGGACTTGCTTGCATCTCTTTCCGATGCGCCCTATCCGGCGGCTGTCGCCTGTGCGGTCGATGTGAGTGAGATACATCTCGTCAACGGCGAGGATATCGGAGCGGCAATCGTTACCATCGGGATGGACGAATCGTGGGTGCGTGCCCACGGAGGAGCTAAGAGCCTGTACATCCTACATATCGGAAACGATGGGAATGTCGAGATAATCGTCCCCACGGTCAGATTCGAAGGCAGCACTGTCTGCATAGAAGCCGAATCGCCAGCAGGCCTCTCGTCCTTTGTACTTATTGCAGCAGGGGAGCCTCCGGTAGCGGATATCACATCGGAGGGAGAGGAGACACCTGAAGCGGACGCCGCAGGTGGGGAGACGGAACCGACACAGACCCCGTTCCCGGCACTTGCCGGCCTTGCCGGTGCAGGACTGGCTATAGCATGGCGGAGTACAGGATATGACAGGAAACAGAACTAGAACAATCTTTTTTTTGATAGTGCTGCTCTGCAGCATCGCATGTGTGCCGGGAACCGTCGCGTACCCACTCCCGGCGGACGCACCGCAGATTGAATCAGCCCTTGCGTATATGCAGTCCTGCCAGCGCGAGGACGGCGGATTCGGCGAGGAGGGCCGGGAGACGAGTGCCGCAACCTCGACGTGGGTGATTATGGCCATCGTCGGCGCAGGCGAGGACCCGTCTACATGGACAAAAGGCGGCGTCTCAGCTGTCGATTACCTGCATTCGATAGCCGCGGAGACCGTCGCCATCGACGGTACGGCCGAGACCGCGAAGATGATTCTCACCATCCTTGCGGTAGGTGAAGATCCGTATGATTTCGAGGGAACGGACTTCGTCGCCCTCCTGAAGGCGAAGCAGGAATCGTCGGGCTCATTTGGCGATCATATCTATACGACGAACTGGGCGTTGATGGCGCTCGCGGCCGCCGGCGAGGACACCTCCAAGGCCGTACAATGGCTCAGCGCCCAGCAGAACGCGGACGGCGGGTTCGGGTGGACACCGGGGGCCGAGAGTGACTGCGACGACACCGCCTCTGCTGTCGAGGCCCTTATAGCGGCAGGGACTCCCCGCTCCTCCCCGGCCATTACAAAGGCAACGGCCTTTTTCCGCACGGTACAGTGCGAGAACGGCGGGTTCAACTACGGCGGCTCGAGTGCGGCAAACACTGCATCGGACGCCTGGGTCATCCAGGCGCTCGTTGAGGCCGGCGAGAACCCCGCCAGATGGACAAAGGAGGGAAAAAGTCCCGTGGACCACCTCCTTTCTGCCCAGGCCGCAGAGGGGTACTTCAAGTGGACCCCGATCCTCACGGACAATCCCTGCCGGATGACGGCGTCGGCCGTTCCGGCACTCCTTGGTCGGCCCTACCCCGTCCTGCCGGATGACGTCGGCTCCCCGGTTGCCGCCGGGCCCACAGCATCCCCGGCCCCCATCGAATCACCGGCAGTGACTGCTTCTGCATCGGCGGCTCCACCACCCAAGGCTGCGACCGGCGGCCCCATCACCGTGACGGATGACTTTGGTGTGACTCTCACCCTTCCGAACGTTCCGCAGCGGATCGTCTCGCTTGCCCCATCGAATACCGAGATTGTGTATGCCGTCGGCGCCGGTGACCGGGTCGTCGGCGTGACCGACTACTGCGACTACCCGGCCGCGACCGCGGATGTGGAGAAGGTCGGCGGGTACAGCACGGTAAACATCGAGAAGGTGGTTGCCGCAAAGCCCGATCTGGTCCTTGCGGCGCTTGGGAATACCGAGGAAGTGGTCACCTACATGCAGGGGCTCGGCCTTGCCGTCGTCTCCCTGAACCCTGCCTCCATCCAGGGAGTCGTCGAGGACGTCCGGATCGTCGGGACGGCGACCGGCAATGCACAGGAGGCAAAGGCCATTGCTTCTTCCATGGAGCAGAGGATTGCGGCGGTCCGCTCGAAGGCATCGGCCGCGACCGAATGGCCCACCGTTGCCCACATCGTCTGGTACGACCCGATCTGGGTGAGCGGGAGGGATACCTTCCAGGACGAGATGTTCGAGATTGCCCATGCGAAGAACGCCTTTCCGGGTGTCGAAGGATGGCAGATCGTTGGCCTTGAGGATTTCATCACCACCAACCCGGACATCATCCTCGTCAACTCCGGCAGTGGCATGGGGGAGGCCAGCTATGACCTCATCTACACCTATATGATGGAAGAACCACGCCTCCAGGGGGTCACCGCCGTCCGTGAAGGACGGGTGTACATCGTTGAATCGGATATGATTGACCGGGGCGGCCCACGGATCGTCGATGCGCTCGAAGTGGTCGCGGCAGACATCCACCCGGACATCTTCGGTGACGCAGGGACCCCCGTTCCTGCTGAGACGCAGAGCCCGATGCCGTATGCCGGTGCCCTTGCCGGATGTGCGGCCGGCCTGTTCGTTGGTCTCCGGGGGAGAGGCCGGGCATGAAGGCACCGTATGCAATACCCCTCGTTCTCCTTCTTCTCCTCTGTCTGCCCGCAACGGCAGTCGCAGAGGCAGCCCCACTCTGGACCCACGTGATCGGAGGAAAGGGGGTCAGTGCGGTGGCCATCTCCGGCGACGGCACTACTGTATGTGCGGCAGGAGAGGACGGGCTTATCTGCCTCTCTGACGAGGGAACGGTACAGTGGAGCTCTCCGCTGCGTATGTTTGACGTGGCCCTTTCGGACGACGGGGGCGTTGTCGTCGCCGGGGGATTTGACCTGCATATCTTCGGTGCAGACGGCAGGACGGTCGGGGGAGGAAAGGTTTTCAATGTAATCCGAAGTGTTGACGTGCTGCCCGACGGTACGGCATATATCGCATCGACCGACGGGTCGACCATCCTTGAAGGAACGATCCAGAGGGATACGGCGGCAGAAACGGATACGGGAGAGGATTACTTCGCCGTGGCACTCGTCCCCGGCACCGACTATCTTGCAGCGGGCACGGAGAGCGGGTCGGTGCTCCTCTCCTCCCCCGGCACGGGCACGGTCTACTGGGAGTACCGGGCATCCCCCAAACCGGTGAACGACATCGCCGCATCGGACGGTGCCCGGACGATCGCGGCGTGCACCGGTGACGGTATGGTCTACGCGCTCTCCCGCACGGGCCTGCTCCTCTGGTCCCTTCCCTTTGACCGCCCCACAGGGGTCGCGGTGAGCCGTGACGGCGAATCCATCGCCGTCTGCGGATCAGAGGGCTTTGCCTTCTATGACCGTTCGGGAACGAAACTGACATCCGTCTCCACAGCAGACAGGTGCAGGGGGATTGCACTGAATGCCGATGCCACGCTTGCCGCCGTTGCGAGCATCCGCGATGTCTCGCTCTACTCCCTCGATAATGAGGGGGGGGCGGGAGGTACCGGTGAGGGAGCCCCAACAGCAACGATCGCCGGCGACGGTGCAGGAGAGATGCCCTCTGCATCCCCATCACCGGATGGCCTCTTCGCAGCAACCCCGGACAGCCCGGCAGAGCCGGCACCGACCCGGGCGGCGCCGGCGGCTCTCGTGGCAGTAATGGCGCTGATCGGCCTTGCCGGTCCCGGCAGAAAAATGTGAAAGGGCCCTCCATTTTTCCCGAATGTTCTTTTCTCGGGTACGGCCTATTCGATCATCCGGACGATCGACTCGAAAGCGCCCACGTACGACTCCGGATTCGGCTTGATGATCGTCACCGGTATGTCCACGATTCGCTCTACGAGGGTGGAAAGGATGGGGGCGCAGATGATCCCCGCCGCACCGTCCTTCTCTGCCCGGACGGCGGCTATGATGCATTCTTCCATCGTATTGGCCGTATAGCCGCGGATACGGTAGGTTTTGCCGCCCGCGGTCTCGCTCGTCCCTTGGAGCTCGTCAAGGAGAAACTTAACGCCGATGACCGCGACAAAGTCCCGCTCACGCGGGTCGAGGGCATCGGCGATCGCCTTTACGGTCGAAAACCGGGGGTCGCGCTCCCCGGAAGTGATCTTGTAAAGGGTTGCCGCCGGGATGCCTGCCCGTTCGGCAAGCTCCTTGATGCTCATATCCTTGCGTTCGAGTTCCTCTTCGAGTGCGGTCCTGAAATCAGTGGTAAAGACCCGGTGGGAGAACATATGGAGTACTATTGGGCATATTATAATATCATTTTATCCTATGTGGGTAAATTAATCCCCTTAATCAGGACAGAGCGATTGTTTTTTGACCTGTGAGAAACACTGCTGATGCATGCAAAAGCCGATACCTTGTCTCTCGGGTGGTGTCCGGGAGGCATGTGATGATACCTATGAGGTGCACCGTCCGTACGACGGGTCCGTGGTCGCCACCGTCTGCCGTCCGGGCCGCCGGGAATGTGGAGAGGCCATCACCCGTGCTGCCGGTGCCTGCGGGGAGATGGCTGACCTTCCCGCCTACCGGCGTGCGGAGATACTCTCCCGCCTGGCGGATGCCATCCATGCCCGGCGTGAAGAACTTGCCCGCATACTTGTGGGAGAGGCGGGAAAACCGCTGAAATACGCCGAATCAGAGGTCATGCGTGCGGCAGCGACGATCACCGTTTCTGCAGAGGAGGCGACCCGTCTCGAAGGAGAGATACTCCCCCTCGACCGCGATATGGCGGGGGACGGGAGGGTCGGCTTTCTGACGAGGGTGCCCGCGGGGGTGGTACTGGGGATCACTCCCTTCAACTTCCCTCTCAACCTCGCCTGCCACAAGCTGGGCCCTGCCATCGCCGCCGGCTGCCCGATCATCCTGAAACCGTCCTCTGCAACACCGGTTGCGACCCTGCTTCTGGGGGAGATGGCCCTCGGTGCAGGGATCCCCCCGGCGGCCATCTCGATTCTTCCCTGCACCGCCGTTGATGCAGAGTGGATGGCGGCCGATCCCCGTATTGCGGTTCTCTCATTTACCGGCAGCCCGCAGGTGGGGTGGCACCTGAAGTCCTCCACCGCAGCACGGCACGTCTCCCTTGAGCTGGGGGGCAATGCCGCCGTCATCGTCCACAGCGACGCCCCGCTGGAGTATGCCGCCGAGCGCATCGTCCAGGGCGGTTTTTCCAACAGCGGGCAGGTCTGTATCTCCACCCAGCGCGTTCTGGTCCACCGCCCGGTCTATGATCACCTCTGCGATATGGTCACCCGGCGGGTAAAGGCGTTCGTCACCGGTGATCCGGCGGACCCCGCGACCGATATCGGGCCGCTCATATCGGAAGGGGCCGCGGAAACGGCGGTGAAGAAGATCATGGACACCGTGGCGGGCGGTGCCGACCTCTGCTGCGGGGGCACCCGGGACGGGCGGATGGTTGCCCCCACCGTGCTCGGGATGGTGCATGGGGATGCCCCGGCCTGCGCCACCGAGCTCTTTGCCCCGGCGGTGGCCCTCATCCCCTACGAGACGTGGGGGGATGCCCTTGCGATTGCGGCGGACACCCCGTACGGCCTGCAGGCAGGGATCTTCACGAATGATATGGCACGTATCATGGAGGCGGTCCGCCGTCTCCCTGTCGGCGGCCTGATGGTTGGCGACATCCCGACCTTTAGGACGGATGCAATGCCGTACGGGGGCACGCGCCTCTCGGGTCTGGGGCGGGAAGGGCCCCGGTATGCAGTCAGGGAGATGACCGAGGAGAAGCTCGTCGTCCTCAACCTCCACGGCCTGCACGGCAGATGCGGAGGAGGATAGGTTTATCAGCCGGGCGGCGGGATACCTTTTCATGATATCCCGGTATCGGGGGTGTATGCTGGGTGCCGCCGTGGGGGACGCCCTCGGGATGCCGGGAGAGACCATGCCTCCCCGTCCTGACCGGGCGGCGGCGGAGTACCGGGCCGCCCACCGGCGCCACCCGAATGCCGGGCTCGCCCCTAGCAGCTACACGGACGATACCCAGCTGATGCTCCTTGCCGGAGAGCTCCTTGCCGGAGGGGTCTTCACCCCCGAACGCTATCTCAGGGGGATCAGAGATCTCGTGGACGGTGAGGGGCTCCGGTTCCCCGACGGCCCCGTCCTGACCGCCTCCTGGAGGTTGGTGGCTGACGGTCCCGGAAGAACAGGGGTGGAGTCGCCAGGTGCCGGGTGCATGCCGCTTGCTGTGCCCTTTGCCCTCGCCATCGCAGAGCCAGACACCCTGTACCGGGATCTCACCGCCGCCTGTGCGGTCACCCATTCCCACATCGCAGCGCAGGCGGCGACCATCTCGTTTGCGATGCTTCTTCGGGCGACCCTTGCAGATGAACCGGACCCGGTGCATGTGGCTGAGCTCTGTGCCCGGTCGATGGACCCGCTTCTCTCCTCCCGCATCGCCACCGCGTGGGACCTCTCGCGTGAGGGCTTCTCCCTCGATGCGGTTCTTCCGGTCATAGGAAACGACATCTCCGTGTACCAGACGCTGCCGATGGCGCTCTATTTGATCTCCCGGTTCGGGAAGTCCGATGCCCTTCTTCCCGTTGCGGCATCCATCGGCGGCAACAGTGACACCATCGCCTTTCTCTGCGGCGCCTGGCTTGGGGCACGCTGGGGGACGGGGGCCTTCCCGCCTGCCCTCCTCAATAATCTCGAGAACAACGCGAGGATAGCGGCGCTCGCGGAGAGGCTCATGCAGGTGGGCGCAGGGAAGGATTAACTCGTTTTAAACATACCTTTGATCATGGAGATTGCAATCATCGGCGCATCGGGTTTTACCGGTGGGGAACTCATTCGTCTCTGCGCCGGCCATTCATCTGCGGAGGTAACCTGTGCGACCTCGCGAAAACTGGAAGGGACCGAAGTTGCCGTCACCCACCCCCATCTTCGGGGCTTCACCGATCTCCGGTACACGAACCCGGATGTCGGGGAGATCGAGGCGGACGTTGCGTTTCTGGCGGTGCCGCACACCGCGGCGATGCAGTATGCGGGCGGGCTTCTGGAACGGGGAATAAAGGTAGTCGACCTCTCGGCCGATTACCGGCTCCCGAAGGACGTCTTCGAGAGCGTGTACGGGGTCGCCCATACCGATTACTTCGAGGCCCCGTACGGCCTGCCCGAGCTGCACCGCGAGGAGATCATAGGGGCAGAGTTCGTCTCAAACCCCGGCTGTTTTCCGACCGGGGCGACGCTTGCGGCGGCACCGCTTGCGCCGCGTGCAACGACCATCATCTACGACGCAAAGACCGGCGTCTCGGGTGCGGGGGTGAACCCATCGGCAGTGAACCATTTCTGCAATGCGCATGACAACTTCACTGCGTACAAATGGACCTCCCACCGGCACCTTGCGGAGATGAAGATGGAGGCATCGCGGCTCGGGTCTGCCGCATCCGTGCATTTTACCCCCCATCTCCTGCCGGTGAACCGGGGCATACTTACTACGGCACATATATTACTTGACGACCCGATTACCCATGAAGAGGCGGAAGCGCTCTATAGGGAGTTCTATGCCGGGGAACACTTCATCCGTCTCCAGCCCCCCTCGCTTGCCGGTGTCCGCGGAAGCAACTTCTGCGACATAGCCGTCGAAGTCGAGGCCGGCGGCCGGCGGGTCGTCGCCGTCTCGGTGATCGACAACCTGGTGAAGGGAGCGTCCGGCCAGGCAATCCAGAATATGAATATCATCTGCGGCATTCCTGAGACGGAGGGGCTGGGAGTCGTCCCGCTCCTCCCGTAAAGGCAAGGGCCGCATACGAGGTGTATGTGATGAAAGTCAGTGAAGTGATGACCCGAAATCCGATCACGGTCCCCCCGGACACCCCGGTCGCCGAGGTCTCGCGTACGATGAAGAAGAACCGCATCGGCGGGTTGCCGGTCGTAGAAGGGGACAACCTCGTGGGGATAGTGACCGAGACGGATATCCTCACGCTCCTGAACCCCCCGGAGATCAGCGACAATCTCTGGCTTCCGTCGCCCTTTGAGATCTTAGAGATCCCCATCCGCGAGCTGATGAACTGGGAGAAGACGAAGGAGGCGCTCGCCGACATCGGAAATGTGCCGGTATCCGAGGTGATGACCGATGATGTGATCGCCATCGATGCTGATGAGGATATCGAGGCGGCGGCCTCCCTGATGATGAAGGAGGGGGTTGCCCGTCTCCCGGTGCTGGAGAACGGGATGCTCGCCGGTATCCTGACCCGTGCGGACATCGTTCACGGGCTCGGATCACGCTACAACCCGGATGCATCGGAGGAGGAATGAAGAGTCTCTGCGCCGTGGACGGCGTTTCCTGTGCCGGCATCAAGGAGGGCAAGTACGGGCTGTGCCTCATAAAGGCTTCCGGGACTGCGGCGGGTGTCTTTACCCGGAACCTCTTTGCCGCTGAGCCGGTGATCCTGATGAAGGAGCGGATGGCTCAGGGGCGGCTCGACGGTATCATCATCAACTCAGGCAACGCGAACGTCTACACCGGGGAGCGGGGCATGGCCGATGCCCGGCGGATGGCGGAGATAGGCGCAGCGGCCCTCGGGACCACTCCCGAGATGATCGGCGTCGCCTCGACGGGGGTCATCGGCCGCTTCATGAAGATGGAGATCATCGAGCGGCAGGCAGCCGTCGTGGCGGGAAAGGTCCGCTCCGATGCGTCCGCGGAGGATGAGGCGGCCGCCGCCATCATGACGACCGACCTCTTCCCCAAGCATGCCTGTGCAAAGAGGGACGGATTTACCGTTGCCGGCATCACCAAGGGCTCAGGGATGATCGCTCCCAATATGGGAACGATGCTCGGTTTTCTCTATACCGATGCCGAGGTGACGGCACCTGCCCTCCGGGCGATGCTTACCCGTGCGGTGGACCGGAGCTTCAACCGCGTGGTGGTCGACGGCGACACCTCCACCAATGACTGCGTCTTCGTGACGGCGACCGGGACGCGGGGCCCTGCAAATCCCGGAGAGCTCTACGATGCGCTCGAGGAGGTCTGTGTCAGCCTTGCAAAGCAGATCGCCCGTGACGGGGAGGGGGCGACCAAACTCATCGAGGTCAGGGTGACCGGGGGGGCATCCGAGGAGGACGCCGCCGCCGTCGCCCGCACCGTCGTGGGCTCTTCGCTTGTCAAGACCGCCGTCTACGGGGAGGACCCGAACTGGGGGCGGATCATCGGTGCCGCCGGCAGGGCGGGGGTCGTGTTCGACCCCCTGAAGGCGTCGGTCACCATAGGCGAGGGCGATGCATTGGTCACCCTCGCACGCCGCGGGGAAATCCTTGCCGACGATCTGGTCAACCCCCGGGCGCTTGCCGCCGCTAAGGACCTGATGAAGAGCGACACCGTGATCTTCGGGTTCGATCTCGGGGCGGGAGAGGCGTCCGCCACCGCGTGGGGATGCGATCTCACCGAGAAATACGTGGAGATCAACGGCAGGTATACCACCTGATCGCCTCTTTTTAGCTGGTTTCCTCTCTTC
Organism: Methanoculleus sp.; assembly: GCA_011045995.1. Taxonomy (GTDB): domain Archaea; phylum Halobacteriota; class Methanomicrobia; order Methanomicrobiales; family Methanomicrobiaceae; genus Methanovulcanius. Next base: position 41,555 of record DSBQ01000050.1, read on the forward strand.
TTTCCGTCATCATTGCTGACCATCAATGCTTCAGGTGATCCCTGCAATGCGGAAGCAGTTTTATCGTATGGTGCTCCAAACCAGTGATGATCAACCCGTGTCCGGTTCCCCGTGGGGGGGCAGGAAAGGCGGGCTCTTGTGAGGAAGAGGCATGAAACGCGAAGAAGTCCTGATGGAGGCAATGCCGTATATCCAGCGGTTCCACGGCAAGACTATCGTTGTGAAACTTGGTGGGCACGCCATGGTCGACCCGAAGATACTGGATACGGTGATCCAGGATGTCGTGCTCCTCAGGTATGTGGGCATGAATATCGTCATCGTCCACGGCGGCGGCCCGGAGATCACGCAGAAGATGGAGCAGATGGGCAAAAAGCCGAAGTTTGTCGCGGGTCTGCGGGTGACCGACGCCGAGACGATGGAGATTGCCCAGATGGTCCTCGTGGGGAAAATCAACGACGGCATCGTCTCGCTCATCTCAAAGTTCGGCGCCCTCGGTATCGGCCTCTCCGGCAATGACGGCAACCTGATGTTTGCCAGGAAGACGGGGACCCGCCGCGTTATAGTGGATGACGAGGAGCATGAAGTTGATCTGGGCCTCGTGGGTGATGTGGAGAAGATCAATGCCGGTATCCTTGAGGTTCTGCTCGAGAAGGGCTATATCCCTGTCGTCTCCCCGGTGGCCATCGACCGGAACGGGCATTCCCTGAACGTCAATGCGGACACGGCGGCATCGGAGATTGCCATTGCACTCAGGGCGTACAAACTCATCAATCTCTCTGATGTGGACGGGGTCATGAACCAGACCCGGACGCGGACCTACCAGCGCATCCATCTCTCGGAGGCGGCACATCTCATCGAGGACGGGACGATCGTTGGCGGCATGATCCCGAAACTCGAGGGGTGCATCAAGGCGCTCATGGGGGGGGTCTCCCACGCCCATATCCTCAACGGCAACCGTGACCACAGTCTCCTCCTCGAACTCTTCACCGACAGCGGGGTAGGCACGATGGTCCTCAGGGATGGAGAGCAGCCCTGATATCTACAAATATACCTCTATTTAACTTTTAGCCACCGGTAAGCCCTTGTTTTTGGATTTAATTCAGTAAATATATATAAAATCTGGGCCCACCTGTCGTATCATGGACAAAGTAGAAAAAAGGTTAGAATCCTTCTTAGAGAGTGATTCCATACTTTTTATTTTTGTCATTGGATTTACAACCCTTTTTTCCTTTGCCATCGTTACCGCCGGGCTTTTGAATGGCATTACCACCCTTCTGCCTCATCTATTTTATATTCCCGTTGTCTTTGCAGCGTACCGGTACCCGCGGGAGGGGATGATCCTCTCTGTATTGGTCAGTTCGCTCTATCTCGTCCTGGTGCCGCTGATCATGGGCCCTGTTCCCGATGTGATGATCAATGCCTATGGCCATTCTGTGGTGATCGTAGCCGTGGGGGTCATCGTCTCCGTCCTCTCTTTTCAGCTGAGCAGGGAAAAGGAGATGTATCTTGGTCTCCTTGATGACCAGAATGATCTGATTGCGATGATCGCCGGTGACAGTACGTATAGCTTCGTCAACGCCGCCTACTGTCGGTACTTTGATGTTGAACCCGGCGATCTCATCGGCATGCCCTATCGTGAGCACTATCCACCCGAGGAGAGCGCCCTTCTTGACGCGTTCTTCAGGAGCCTGAATCCCCAACGCCCGTCGGGGGTTCTCGAGCTCAGCGCCCGTGGTGCCGACGGTGCCACGCGTATGTTCCAGTGGAACGTGAGCGGTCACTTCGGCGAAAAGGGGGAGACCCTCTCGTATCTCAGCAGCGGGCGTGACATCACCTCCCTCCGTAATATGGAGGAGGCGCTTCGTTCGTCAGAGGAGAAGTTCGGGGCCCTCTTCAGCCATGCACGGGACGGCATCCTCGTCAACGAGCTCCGGGATGACCTGACCCTTGGCCCCTTCTTCGAGATGAACCGGTATACGCTGGACCTCTTCGGCTATGAGCGGGATGAGATGAGCACGATGTCCCCCTTGGACCTTGTCGTGGAAGCGCCTGCATTCCTGTCCGAATGGCTCGGACAGGTGCAGGAGGGGACAGCACGGTCGTTCCGGGAGGAGGTCATGTGCCGGCGCCGGGACGGGTCGGAATTTCCTGCGGATGTGACAGCTGTCGCCTTTGAGCTGCACGGGAAAAGGGTCATCCTCTCCATTCTGCGTGATATGTCCCTGAGAAAGGAGGTTCAGGAGAAGATCATCCGCTCCGAAGAGCTGTACAGAACGCTCTTTGAGAATACCGGAACGGCGATGCTGGTGGTGGATGACGACGGGACGATACGCAATGCGAACAACGAGGTCGAAAAGACGTTCGGGTACCGAAAGGAAGCGCTCCTCTCGGGAAGCATGCGGGTTGGCGATATTGTCGTTCCTGAAGAGCGGCACGGGACCATCGGCACCTTCAGCGCACAGGGGATGATTTCCGGAGGAAGCAGCGGGGAAATGCGGCTTATCGATGCATCCGGGATGTACCGGGACACGTTCTATACCATTGCCCGCATTCCGGGAACATCGCAGCGGATCCTCTCGATTGCCGACCAGACCGGGACCAGACAGGGGAGTCTTCTTCTTGCAGCGGTCAACGAGATCAACCAGGCGGTCGTCTATGAACGCGAGAGCAGTGTCCTTATAGACCGGGTATGCAAGGAATTTGCTGCGCTGAACGAATACTATGTGATTGCCGTCTCGCCTCTTGAAGAGGGCAGGCTCACCGCTCTCACCCCGTCCGTTTCCTCCCTGGAAGAGATGCACGCCTCGTACCTGTATGCCGGCGGAGGAGCGTACCGTGCCGCACGGAGCGGTCTGGTGGAATATGACGAATGGCCGGCGGCAGATGACGGCGGCGAACCGCCGCTCCAGGTGATCAACTTCCCGATGATCGCCGACGAGGAGATCATCGGGGCGATCACCGCCTATCTGCGGCCGAGGGTCTCGATAACCGACCCGGAGATCGACACGCTGCAGGCGCTCGCCAACGACATCGGCTTTGCCATCCGGTCACGGCGGCTCGAGGAGGAGAAGCTTGAGGCCCTGGAGCAGATTGAGAAGAATATCGAGCAGCTCTCGATCATCAATGATCATATCCGAAATCCGCTCCAGGTGATCGTCGGGTATGCCGTCCTCGACGACTGGGAGCATACCGAAAAGGTGCTCGGCCAGGCTGAGGAGATCGACCGGATAATCAATCGCCTCGACCAGAGATGCCTGGAGTCCTCAAAAATACGGGAGTACCTGATCCGCCACTCCGGAATCCATTCGGGCGACCATCCCCGGTAACCACCGCCGCTCTTCTGTTCAGGGGAGGTTGCCTTCCCCGAGAAACTCGTGTTGCCGTTCCTCGCTCATCTGGATGAGGAGGGCAAAGATGCCCCTCGTCTCCGCCGGGTCGATGTTCTTCTCCGCGGCATAGTCAAACGCACGGGAGAGGACGGCCTCTCTCTGGTGAGGATCGGTTACCGGCAGCCCTTCGTGGTGCTTGAACTCCGCCATCCGTGCGGCCAGTCTCTGGCGCTCGGCGATGAGGTCGATGATACGGCGGTCAAGGGATGCGATCTCGTCACGTAACGCCTCAAGTGTCATCACCACTGCTTATGCTCCCGGATTCATTAATCCTTTTGCCGCAGGGAGCCCTGCGTGTCCCGGCGGTAATGCAGGACCCGACCCTTGATAACCCTTCGGGGCAGAGTACTGAGAAGATATCCTATGCAAAAAATGCTCGACCTCATCAGGCCTGAAGAGCGAAAGGACCTGTTAATTGCGTGTGTGGCACTGTCGCTCGCCTTCACCCTCGTCTTTATCCGTGGAGGCTGGACTCCGCTCTTTCTGGTTGTCGTCTTTGTAAGTTCGGCCGTCACCGTGGGGCTCGGCTTCATCCTCCATGAGCTGGCCCATAAGTTTACCGCCGTCAGGTTCGGGTACCGGGCGGCGTTTCGAAAGGACAATCAGATGTTGCTCGTCGCCGTTGCGCTCGCCGCCCTCGTGGGCGTGGTCTTTGCCGCCCCCGGGGCGACGATGATCTATGTGCCGCCCGGCCGGGAGATGACGAAGGAAGAGAACGGGAAGATATCGGTTGCAGGACCTGTTGTCAACCTCGTCCTCGGGGCGGTATTTCTGGTGGTCCTTCTTACAGGGGCCGCCTTTGCGCTCTGGCCGCTTATGGTGCTCGGCACGATGGGCCTCTCCGTGAACGGGATGATCGCCTTCTTTAACCTGCTTCCGGTAAGCATTCTCGACGGGAGGAAAGTCATCGCCTGGTCGCCGGTGGTCTTTGCCGTTGTCATCGTCCTTGCGCTCGGGATGATACTGCTCTCCCTTGATTTTGGGGGCAGTCTGTCGGTGCTTCAGTCGATGGTATCCTGAATAGCATCACCCTTTTTCAATTTTTTTCACCAATGCCCTCAGGTTCCCGCTGTGTCGGTCTGCAATGAGCGGTGGCGCTCTTTCCGGTGGAGGGGGCCGAACGGAAGGTCCATATCCCCTTCCTCTCCGGGAGTGAGGCGCCACTAAAAGGACAGCCGCGCTTACCCGCTCCTCCCTTAAGGCCGGAGGCCGATGTGAACATCGAATGGCAGGTGCAGCCTCCCTGAAAATGATCGGGTGGAAAAAAGGGGTGTAGCAGGAATGCGTCAGCGGCGCATGTTTGCACGGGAGAAGAGAAGAGCGGCACAGCATATGCCGATTGCAGCCATCATTTCCGGGAAAGGCGTCTGGGTCTGGTCCGGAGTGGGGGTATCGGTGGGGGTTTTTACCGGTGTCTGCGTCGGCACCGTCTCTGTCGGAGTTACGTTCAACGGCTCTTCGACCGTGATGTAGTCCTCCTTTGTTACCATTCCATGGGACGCATCTCCCGACCACACGCTCATCCTGACGGTATAGGTGCCCGGTTCGGTATAGGTGTGGACCGGGTCCCTCTCGACGGTTGCGTTGCCGATGGTGCCGTTGTTTTCACCGAAGTCCCAGGCCCAGGTGTCCGCCCCCGGGGCCGAGGAGTTGAACTGCACGGTAAGAGGGGTTGTGCCGTTCAGCGGTTCGGCGGTGAAGTCCGGCGGGGTCGTAACGGGAATGGCGGGAGGTATCCCCCCGACGATGATGAAGTCCTCTTTTATCACCACATCCTCACGCCCGCCGGTTCCCCGGATGGAGAGGGAGACGGTATAGGTACCCGGGAAAGTGTAGGTGTGGACGGGGTTGGAGACGTCGGTGCGCTCGCCGGGGAGGAGGGAAGCGTCCCCGAAGTCCCACAGCCACTCGTTTGCCCACCCGTTCCTCACGTCTGCGGCGTTTGTGCCGCGAAAAGAGACTTTCAGGGGGGACGGACCGGAGACCGGTGTTGCGGCAAAGTCTGCACGGTTCACCGCCCCCGGTTCGGTGGAGGAGGGGGTGATCCCGCCGGCGGTGACGACGATGTACGCCTCCTTCTTCTCTGTCCCCAGGTATGTATTGCCGGCATAGGCGGTCAGGCTGACCGTGTAGACGCCGGTGTCGGTGTAGGTATGGACCGGCACCTCCTTATCCGCTGTCGAGCCCCTGATGCCGGAGCCGTCGCCGAAGGTCCAGTCCCAGGTGTCGGCGCCTGTGGCGTAGGCGGAGAAGGTGACCTCCAGCGGGGGCGGTCCGGTGACCGGGATTGCAGCAAAGTCAACGGCAACCTCCCCGTCCGACGCCAGGGCGGGGAAGGCGCACATGCAGGCCAGAAGCAGTGCTGCACTGCAGCACAGGATGGTGATTCGTCGGGTCATCGCGTTCTCACTCCTCGATGATGCTTCGTTCTACCTGCGGGGATATGTAGCTTGCCTTCATGGTGAGGAGGGACAGAAATGGCCGGAGAATCTGGCGGGAGATCAGAGATCACCGTTACGGGGAAGGTGCGAAGGGAAGGGTGTGCCGTGCGCCGATGATGGTAAGGTGGCACGTGCGAAGATCATAAAAAATACATGGACCTGCACGGTATCCGGGAAAGATCTTACATGGGCAGCGGAGAGGGGAAAATGGGACAGGTGCCCTGCCCGAAAAAACGGTGGTATGAATTATTCACGCCGGCAGGCAAACCATGCGGCACAGGTGCCAAGTGCGGTTACGATGCCTGCCAGAGGTGCGGGTGCTTTGTGGGTCGGCGTCGTCTCCGGGACGGGGACCGTCACCGACGGGATGGGGGTAGCGGTCGATTCAGGGGTGGCGGTGGTGTTTGCTCCCGCGGGGGTATTCTCGGGAGCCGGTGTCGGGGTCTGCTCATCCACGCTGGACATGTTCTCTTCGATCACCTGTTTGAGTTCAGGCAGGTCACGGACGGAGGCCTTCTCGTCAAAGATGATCGCAAAGTAAGAAAAACCGGGGGTATAGGCCCGGTAATAGAGATAGGCCCCCTCCTTTTTCTCAAATATCGTCGGGAGGCGTTCCCACCCGTCATCGGTCAGGTGCACGAGGGCGACGTCCTCAGGGCCGTAACCGTAAGATCTGACCACCTGTTCAGGGATGCGGAAGCTCACGTAGGCTCCGAGCACATCATTCTTCATGATGCCTGCAAGGCTCATCTCGAGGTATTTCCAGACCGTCCCGGAAGGAGTGGTCTCATCCGGCGCTCCTCCCAAAGTGAGCACCGATGCGGTCGTTTCTTCGGGGATAACATAGCCGAGAATCTCAATAGTTTTCACGGGATCGCTACTGAAGCTGAATGAGGCCAGTGTCGCGTTTCCGTCGGCGTCAGGCTCCGTGGAGGAGGCCCGATGGATCTCCGGTTCGGGAAGGCCGCTGGAGCCACTGTCGGAAAAGAGCGCCCCCCCGGTGACGCTGACCGTCTGTTCTTTGGTCACAGTAGCCGTCCCGTCGGTTGCGGTCATCCTGATGGTATACGTCCCGGCATCGGTATAGATCGTGGAGTCCGTCGTCCCGGTGCCGGTGTCACCGTTGCCGAAGTCCCATGTGACCCCTGTGGGGGTCACAATCGAGTGCACCGTCACGGTGACGCTGAGGGGGGCATCGCCCGAGGCGGGGGTGGAGGTGAAGGTTGGATTGAATACGGGGCGGATAACGTACACCGCGTTGTTGCTGTACCCTGTACCGATGAGCGGCATGGCCTGCGCATAGGAGATCGAGAGAGAGGCGAACAGATAGGCAGCATCGGTGGAGTCGGCAACGGGAGAGGTCTCCGGAGTTCCGCTGCTATCGGTCAGATACCGCAGGGAAGATGTGGTATTGGTGACATCCGACACGGCGTAGACCCCATGAACACTATTCCCGTTCATTACGATATCCACTCCGGGGAAGTAGGTGGTTGCCGAGACTCGTTCATCCACGAGGATTGCTGCCCCCCATCCACTACCGGTCTTTTCCACGAGATACAGCCTGTCTCCGGCAATGCCGTCGGAACGCGCCGCCGTAAAGAGCACCCGGGCGTAGCCGTCATCTCCGACGGCGATGGCATTCTCCGTCCCGATGGCGGTTTCCCCCGCTCCGATGGTATAGGCCGTTTCTGCTTTCCAAGAGGATCCATCATACTCGATGACCATCAGCCGATCGGCGGCCGTGTCGTCGTAACTGACAACCAGACCTCCTCCCGTTGTTGGCGCAATGGAGGATACCGGACCTGCATTTGTCCCGATGATTTCTGGTATGTCCGGGGTTGCCGTTCCCACATCATACCGTACATAGGTAAGCTCATCCGAAGAGGGATTTGTGAAGATAATATGGGCATCCCCGGACTCGTCCAGCGTCATAGCCGTCCGGTAGCCGGGTTGATAGGCTATCCCGTTCATGGTATCGACTGTTACATTGGTCCAGCTTCCTCCTCCATTGGAGGCAAGGCCTACCTCGAGCGCTGAGGTGGTGTTGATAAAGTGGCTGACATAGACCTCATTCGTCGTCCCGTTGACGGCAATCGCAGGGCCGTATCCCAGGGTGGTGCCGGGTTCGGTGCTTCTGTCGGCTATCTCCACGACCGCGGATAAAACCCCTGGTGGCGTCTCATTTCTATACATGAGTTTCAGTTCATCGGCATTCTGTACAACTACATGCGCAAGACCGTCGGTTCCTGTACCGACTACTGACCAGTTCGTCGTCCCGGTATAGGCCTCGGTACTGGACCAGTTCGCATCATCGACCGGGAGTCCGGCCGCCACCGCCGGCACCACCAGCAGCAGGACGAGGAGGATCCCCGGCAGTATCTGATAGTTCTTCATTCTTCATTCACCCCAAAAGACCCGCAGGTACTTAATAATAGGAGATTTTTACCATTCCTTATATCTCTTCCGAAAAACAGGGCAAATTAAAAAAATTATGGGTCATGCCGGTAGCATATTCTCGGATATTTCCTTTCTTTCTAGAGATAGCACTCCTGAATGGCGACGACCTCCGCCGAGTCGCGGGCGGCGGCGTACTCGCGCAGGGGTTCGGCGTTCACCTCCAAAAAGCGCATCCCCCAGCCGAAACGGGCGAGGATCTCCGTTGCCTGCTCCTCCTCGCCAAGAATCCATAGGGTGGCGGCAAGCGCCTCGACCGAGTTGAGCATGCAGGGGCGCCCGAAGTGACCCGGGTTTGCGGCGACGAGGAAGGGAAGCGCCCGCCGCAGCGGCCAGGTCCGCACCACGATATCGTCGAGCACCTCCCATGAACAGTCCAGCACCGTGACGGACGGGACACCGCGGTCCGCCGGGGAGAGCGCATGATCTGCATTCGGGTCGAGAATAAGGCTTGATTTCGGGATCTGTCTGAGAGAATCGACCACTTTGACGTACCCGAGGCGGCCGAGTTTTTTTACCGAGCACTTCTTCGGGTCGCAGGAATTGTCGCGGTAGGCAAGCAGGGGTATCATGAATCTTACATGGGATAAGAACAATAGCAATATCAATGTATGTCCTTGTAAGCCCCTGCATATGCGATCCGTCCCTTCGTGCGGACGGGATCACGCATGAAGAGGATCTCAGGGCCTTCCAGGCGGCGCTTGACCGCTGCAGTAGGTTCGGGGTGGAGGTCGTCCCCCTCCCCTGTCCGGAGACCATCTATCTCGGCACACCCCGGCGCCCCGGCCCCTACCGCGGCCGGCTGGACACCCCGGGATTTGCCGCCGTCTGCGACGAGGCGGAGCGAAAGGTCCGCGACCTGATTGCCCGGCGGGGCCCGCCCGTCTGCATCGTAGGCGTCAATTCATCGCCTGCCTGCGGGGTCGACCGCTGGTACGAGACCCATGAATTCCGGCGGGACGGCCGGGGGGCCTTTCTGGCACGGTTCCCGGACATTCCAGCAATCGATGTCATGGACTTTGCCCGGTACCGCGTCTACTTTGCCGCGCCGCTCTTTACCGCAGCAGAACGCGATTTCAACCGGCTGGTGGCAGGTCTCATCGAAGCCCACTGGTTCAGCGTGCACCTTCCGCAGGATACGGGGGACAGTTCGGCGGAACGGATGGCGGATCATACCCGTGCCATCTATGACCACAATCTGGAGGCACTGGCCCAGGCCGACCTTATCGTCGCGGTGATCGACGGGGCGGACGCCGATTCGGGAACGGCCTGGGAGATGGGCTACGCCTCGGCGATGGGCATTCCGGTGATCGCACTACGGACGGACTTCCGCCACGCCGGGAGGCATGAACGGGTCAATCTCATGCTTGAGGAGTCGTCGGTTGTCACGGGATCAGCGGATCACCTGCCTTCTCTCATGAAAAGCCCGTTAACCATCTGATCAAAGGCAATGCCAATTATTATCTGGATTACTGAGATAGTATTCTCTGAACAGGTTTCCGGGGAGCGGGTGCGCCCGCGCTTCCCGTGATCCCGGGGTGAGGCATGCCAAAACGGAAGATACTGGTAGTAGAGGATGAGGCGATCATCGCTATGGAGCTCAAGGAGACACTTGAGCACCTTGGATATCTGGTGCTGCGGACGGTGTTTCGCGGGGAGGATGCCGTCGTCCTCGCCGAGAAGACCCATCCTGATATCGTGCTGATGGATATTCACCTGAAGGGAGACGTCGACGGCATCACCGCTGCAGAAGAGATTTCGACCCGTTTCAACATCCCGGTCATCTTCATCACCGCCCATTCCGACAAGGAGACCCTCGCCCGCGCCATCCGTTCCCGTCCATACGGCTACCTCATCAAACCCTTCAACGAGCGGGACCTCTACTCCAACATCGAGATGGCCATCCACAAGCACCGGGTCCGTTCAAAACTGGAAGAGAATGCGCCTGACATGGTGGATTCGGCCCTCAATATTATTCCCGAGGCGGTAGTCATCGCCGATCCGCGTGGCCGTATTGTCCGCATGAACCTCGAGGCAGAGCGGCTCACCGGGTATAATCTCAAGGAGGTAAAGGGCATGCAGGTCTTCACCGCCCTCGGTGTTACCATCCCCGGGAGGGACACCCTGATGGAGAAGCTTCTTGTATCTACCGAGCACGCGGGATCGATGATCTCCTTCCCCTCCATGATCAATATCCGCACAAAGCAGGGGGAACGCCTCCCGATGATGCTCTCTACCGGCCTCATCCGTCAGGAGGGGAGCACGCGGATTATGGAAATTGCCTTTGTCATGGAATTTCCTCCCCATACCTCGGTTCCGGTCCGGGCCGGGGCGGCCTCCGGCGGGAGCATAGATGCCCTTATACGGGCGATGCGGCCGCCCTTCGTCAGTGTGGCAGGCGATCTCTCCATCACCTCTTTTAATGACTCGTTTGCCCGTCTGTGCCGGTATTTCGGGAGAGATACCCCGGAAGAAGGCATCGGACTGCACCGGGCGCTGCCCGAATTTTTCATAGGTGATGCCGGCATCATCGAGGAGATCATCAACGATGCCCGGAGCTTTGCCACCGAAAAGGCGGTCAAGACCAGCACAGGGGCGGCGGTCTTCGCCCTCGAGTATATGCCCTATTCGTCCACCAACGGTGTGCTGGACAGTGTTGCCATCCAGATTCGAAATATATCCGACGAGAAGCTCGCTGTCCACCGCTATGAAAAGATCCTCCGGGATTTCCGGACCTCGGAAAAGATCATCGGTGAGGTCGGGGACCTCTGTGCCTCCCTCAAGGCGACCGTCGCAAGGATGTCCCAGGTGACCGAGGAGGAGGGGGGTATCTCCCAGGATATGAAGCGGGAGTTTGCGGCCTCGAAAAATACCCTCGAGGAGATCGATATCCGGCTCATTGAGCTCGAGGGGTACCGGAAGCAGTAAGGTGGACGGTTGAACAGTTGGTATTCAGGAATACACGCATTCGGTTTCTTTCGTTTTTATTCTCCCATTCTGGTGGTCCACGCTGTTTTGGCCATTCCCTCCCTCGTCGTCGCGCCAGGTCGGATGAGCTGATTCGGGTGCTGCAGGGATACGGGCTTTGCAGTGGTTGAAATTCTCAAACGGCTGAAAATGACGTAAGGATGTGAAATGCCGCAAGATTGGAAAATGTGTACAGGCTGCTTCAAGGGGAAGCATGAAAAGGGAGATCAACAAAAATGCCTTCGCATCATGTGCAGAAGGTTTGGTGTGAGGTGATATGGCATCACACTCATGGGGGGATTGGTGCAGTTGTCGGGGGCGGTTCCTTGTGATTGATTATGGTGGTACGTGTGTTGGTGTTTCGTGTTGCGTGTTGTTGAGAGGTGTGAGGTATGGATTGCCCCCGACCGTCCCTGGTTCACTGGTTCAGGAGGTGGGTTACGGATTGTGGCCCCGGTGGGTGGCCGCCTCCGTGTCATTCCTGGTTGGTGTAGGTGAAAGACCTCGCTGGAATGATGTATGGTATCGGTTCCCAGCCGCTTGGGACTGGTACTGATCAAAGGTATGCCTCATATGTATTTAATACTTTCTCTCAACGCCTTGCATTGGGTGAAGCATTGTGACCTTGCGTTATACGAAGCATCAACGAAATCTATAATAAACGAGGTGTATAATATCTGTTGAACTATGGGCTGCGACTTTCCTGAAGAATTATCCCGGATTCTTGAGATCCTCAAAGCTAACCCCAAAGGAATGTCGGTGTCCGATATTGCCGGAGAAATATCGGTCAACCGGAATACGGTCTCCCGCTATCTCGATATGCTGCTGATCTCGGGGCAGGTGGAGATGAAGACCTACGGCAAGGCAAAGGTCTTTTACCTCTCGCAGCGCGTTCCCATCTCCTCGATGATGAACTTTGCCTCGGACATGGTCTTTGTACTGGACCGGGATTTCATCGTCGTCGAGACCAACGCCGCTCTCTGCCGGTTCGTCGGGGAGTCGCGGGAAGCCATCTGCGGGATTCCCATGCGTGACTCCGCGCTGGTGGCTTTCGACCATCCCCTGATTACAGCGCGCCTTCGCGAGGCGATGGAAGGTACCGAATCGACCGATGTACTGCGGTATGTCCGTGTTGACAAGGAACTCTTCTACCGGGTCAAGATCATCCCGACCGTCCTCAATTCCGGGATTCCCGGGGTGACGGTGATGCTTGAGGACATCACCGAACGACGGCGGGCGGAAGATGCGCTCAGGGAATCGGAACAGAAATACCGTGCCCTTGTCGAGCAGATCAATGATGCAATCTGGATCATCGACGACGAGTGGGTCTTCACGTATGCAAGCCCAAGGACGGAGCGGATTCTCGGGTACGCGCCTGAGGAGCTCCTTGGCCGCAACATATCCGATTACGTACTCCCCGGGGAGCATGAGAAGGTCGTCGCCCGTCTTGCCGATGTGGTTGCAGAAGGCAACGGGGGAGCGGTGGTCAATGTCGCGATGCGGCACCGTGACGGGCATACGATTGATGTTGAGGCGAGTATCTCCCCGGAGTTCGATGAACTGGGCACCCTCGCCGGGTTCCGGTCGGTATGCCGTGATGTGTCCGAACGGCGTGCCGCTTCACGCAGGGTTCTCAAGTGGAAGACATTTCTCCATTCCATTCTCCAGAATATCCCCGCGATGGTCTTCGTCACGGAATCACGCACGCACAATATCATATTTTTCAACCGATCATTCAGGGAAAATTTTGGTGCAGATTCGGATCTTGTCACCGGAAAACAGTGCGTCGAGATATTCCCTCCCGATCTGTGCCGGGTGCTTGCAACGGGGAACAACGAGGCGATCACCACACGGCAGGAGTTTAAGACGAATGCGATGGCCTGCACCATCCCCGGCAGGGGCGAGCGCACCGTGCGCATCAAAAAGGTGCCGCTCTTCTCCTCCTCCGGAGATCTCAAGTATGTGCTCGGGATCGTAACAGACGTAACTTCGTCGGCATAGGCCGCCGCAGTCATTCCCTGACCATTACACCATCTCCTCAGCTCTTTTTCCGGAAGAATAAGGCGGGAGGGAACCATCGGGGGCAGTGGTCTCTGGCCAGGCAGGCCGCAATCCTGAGCAGGTAATGCCATTACCGAACGGTTTCCCGTTGAATGGCCGGCGGCGGTCAAACGCTACAGTATTCTGTGGCAAATTCCCCGGTGACGGTGGTCTGGCCGGAATGGTCTTCCCCTGCGGCCCGCCATCGATCAGTGATTTCATACTGCTGAAACGCTTACGGTTGAGGTATGACAACCACATCGGCCTGCTGTGCCCTCTGCGGGAGGGAAGGGACCTCGTTTGCAAAGGTGACCCACCAGGAAGAGGGTGAAATTCTCCTCTGCGCCGTCTGCCTCGTACGGGCCCTGCAGGAGGGGCATCTGGTTTCGAAGCATGAGAACGGCGGATGCGACTGCTGAAGCGATGAACCCTGCATGGCTGACCTGCCTCACCAGCTCCCTCTTCTTCCGGGTGCCGGGATGGTTCATCGCAATCCCTGCAATGTTCCCAAGACTCCCTTACGCCGAATGATTAATATGATAGACGGCCACTGGAGTGTATGTTCCCGAACCCGGCAAGGGATGGGCCGCCGCCCCGCTTCGATTGTGGCATTGCAGCTCTTGCGCTCTTACTTCTGGTCGGTGGAGCGCTTGCGGGTATCTACTTCCTGAATGAGTCGGGGGCCTTTGCTCCGGGGGTGTATCAGGAGACGTTCTACCTGCGCTATGACGCCCCGTCTCTTCCGAATATGTTCCTTGCCAATTATGGGTACGAAGACGGAAACCATCTTCATTTCATAGGAAATTTTCAGGCATATGTGCTGCTTTCGCTTCTCCTGCTCCTGCTCTACCTGGCCATCGGACCCCTGCTGGGCATCCCCGGTCCGTTTTCACGGTGTTTTTTCTTCTGGTCGCTGGTCACCATGATGACCGGGGGGGCATTGCTCATTACCGGGTTCAGCCTCTGGGTGCATTCCGGTGATGCCGCATACGGGGTCGGATTTTCAGGAATAAATCATGAATTGATGGGATTTTTCGTCTTTACCCTCCTGATTGGAGCTGAATACATGGTCGGCCGGCGGCGGTGGTCGCGGCGTCATCCGCTCTTCTTTACCTGGGTTGCCATGATTGCGGGGATGACTATTTTTCTGGCATGGGTTGAGTTCTCCATCCGCATGGATATCGCCGATATCGGGGGCATCAACGCCGCCCACCTGGCAGGGTCAATCCTCGGATTTACCCTGCCGTCGGTTGTTTTTCTCGTTCAGGCATGGAAAGGGTCGACGAGAGATACTGGTGGAGGCCCGGTTCGTGAGGAGTCGCAGGAAAAAAACAATGCGTTCTGATGCTTCTGATGGAAGCGGTGCCCCGTTTCGCCGTATCAGCGGGTGTGATACGAAAAAACACTGAAGTGGGGCCGGGTGGTGATCAGGGTGCGTCTGCCCCATCCATGGCCTTCCCTCTCATCAAAGGTGAAGAGGATAAGGTATTTTGGGGGGGCGGATGCAATGCATAACAGAAACCGGGGGACGCAGGTGTCCCCGTGGTACAGGAGATGAAGTAAACCATGGCACCAAAGGTACGCCTTGAAACGACGGAGGGCGACATTGTCATCGAACTCTACGATGACATGCCCGTCACGGCAGGGAATTTCAAAAAACTTGTTGAAGAGGGATTTTACGATGGGATCATCTTCCACCGGGTCATTCGCAACTTTATGATCCAGACCGGCTGTCCCCTAGGCAGCGGCACCGGGGGGCCGGGATACACCATTAAAGACGAGAAGGTAAAGGGCCACGCGAATGCCCGCGGCACCCTCGCTATGGCAAACACCGGCCAGCCGAACACCGGCGGGTCGCAGTTCTTCATCAACCTCGTCGACAACAGCTACCTCGACTGGGACAACCCCCAGACTCCCTACGCCCACCCCGTCTTCGGCGAGGTGACAGAGGGTATGGATGTGGTCGACAAGATTGCCCTCAGGCGAACGGACAAGTATGACAAACCGGTGCAGGAGGTAAAAATCCTCCATGCAACGGTTCTCGAATAATTCTTTTTTTGCTGACCGCTTCTGAGGTTCTTTTGCAGACCGTCAGGTCATGAGGGTGCGGGCGCCTCCAGGCCTCCCATCAGTGGCTTTCATTACCACACCGGCTCAGGGATAGGGAAGATATGCATCCGTTGCCTGTGTCCGGGAAAAAAGAGATACACAATGTGTCCCTACGGCCATCTCCGCCGAAGGGATAGCAGTGCCACTCCGGTGCCCAGCGCCGGGATGATCATCGCCACCGGTGCGGGGGACCCGGCGGGTTCAGGGTCCACCTCTTTTACCGTCTGGCCGGGCGAGGGCGGGGGAGATGGCGTAAACGCCGTTGCCGCCGGTGAGGCCGTCGTTGGTACAGGGTTCGTCCCGGTGATGGTGAGGGTTCTCAGCTGCACGGATGAGGATCCGTAGGGGTAATCGGCATTCCGAACCACCTGGACTTTGTAGGTGCCGCTCATAAATCCGGTGGTATCGTACGTGACCTCCCAGGAACCGTTCGCCCGGACGGTCGCGGGCAGGGTGGCGACGAGTACAGACTGGAAATTCGGCACGTCCCTGTAGAGCTGTATTTCGACCGTCGCGCCGGCGGGAAGGTTGCTCTTTCCCTGCACCACGAGGGGTGTTCCCGCATCAAGGTCCGGCGGGAGAGTAAAACTGATGATATAGGCCGATGCCATGCCACAGGCAAGACACAGGATAAGGGGGCAGCACAAAATACATCGCAGGTACATCAACTCATCCTCCAGGGTGTCCTTTGGACACTACTGTTGATGACATACTCTCGGCTGCGGATGATAAAAAGTATGGGTACGCGAACCGGCCGGGTGCCGACCACGGGGCACATGCAGCCGGTTCCGGTGGCGCAACCGCGTATATGCGCCGGGCCGGTGCGATTGTGGGGAACCCTGTGGCGATGCGTCGTGGCCTCCCATCCACCGGTTCTAAATGTAAAAACTAACAGAACGGAAAATGAAGCGACGAGAGGGGCTGTATCCCTATGGTAAATTAGACCGCTGACGTATAGAGCAGGACGGGCAGCGCAACAAAGAAGGTGATCATAAGGACCGCGATGCCCCACTGCCGGGAGGGAACCGGTCGTTTTGGGAGTGCATCGTAGGTGCGTGTGCCATATCCCCGGCACTGCATGCAGATGAACGTGCGCTCCCCCTGTTCATAGCTGCGTAAAAAGAGCGAACCGATGGCATAGGCAAGGGTGGTCAGCCGGTACCAGTAGGGGAGCTTACGTTCAAACGCCGCAAAATGGCGCAGGGCAAGGGCACGGTTGATGTTCACATACATATCCGCAAAGACGAAGAGGTAGCGGATCATCATCCCGAGCGAGACGGCCATCACCGAGGGGAGGCCGAGGCGCCGCCCGCCTTTGAGCAGTTCCTCCATCGGCGTCGTCGAGGAGAGCAGGATAATCCAGATGATGCATGCGGTAAACTTCATCGCGAGGATGGCGGCAAACTCCACGGACTGGACATAGACGGTTATGCCCAGCGGGAGGGCAAGGAGCGGGGTGAAGGTGTCATAGTACGGGTTCTCGAAGAATATCTGGAAGATGATGATGAAGAGCCCGAAGGGAAGCGTCAGCAGGTACCGCCAGAGCAGGGTCTGAAGGGGGAGGCGGGAGAGCCCCCACCAGACCGCAAAGATGAACATATAGCCTAAAAATATCGGGGCCACGAGGGTGGAGTACGGGACTGCCACCATCGCGATGATGGCGGCAAATGCAATCAGAATCTTTACCCTGGCGTCGAGACGGTGAACCGGGCTGTCCCGGTGGGCATCCTGTTCGATCGTCGCCAGGTGTTCTATCATACCGTCTTCTCCAAAAGTCCGAGCACCGCTGCCTCCATCGCCTCGTAGGAGAGCCCGGCATCGATGGTATGCCCCTCCTCCTGCAGGCGGCGGCGCAGGCGTGCGAGGATCGGCACATCGAGGCAGGCCCCTTTGAGGAGCTCTTCCTGCATAAAGACCTCTTCAGGTGTTCCCTGGGCAACAACACGGCCGTCGTCAAGGACAAAGACCGTGTCGGCCATCTCGGGAACGAGGTCGACATGGTGGGTGGAGAAGATCACCGTCATCCCGTACTTCTCGGGGAGCGTCCTGATGAATGAACAGAGCTCTGCCACCCCTCTCGGGTCGAGACCCGAAGACGGTTCGTCCAGGACCAGGACCTGGGGTTCCATGGCAAGCACTCCGGCAAGCGCTACCCTTTTTTTCTCACCGCCGGAGAGCTGGTGGGGGGCCCGGTCGGCGAGGTGTTCTATCTCGAGAAGCCTGAGCGCTTCATCGACGCGGTGGGCGACCGTCTCTGCATCAAGGCCGAGATTGATGGGGCCAAATGCAACGTCCTCGGCGACGGTCGGGGAAAAGATCTGGTCGTCAGGGTTCTGGAAAACCATTCCCACCGTCCGGCGCACCATCCTCAGGTTCTTCTTTGTGACCTCCTCCCCCTGGATGAGCACCTTGCCCGATGTCGGCTGGAGAATGCCGCAGAAGAGCGAGAAGAGCGTGCTCTTTCCTGCACCGTTCGAGCCAAGGACAGCAATTCTTGCGTGGCGTGGGATAATGAGGTTTACGTGGTCAAGTGCGGGGATGCCACCGCGGTAGGTATAGGAGAGGTCCCGTGTCTCGATGATGTGCATGGCTGGTAACCAATGATAATCGGGGGCAGAGAGTATTAAGATTCTGATATTATGTATGAAGGTTCGAAAGAAAGAAAAAAAGGATGGATATTTCCCTTAACCATGGTTGTGGTTCCGTCTCTCAGGCGACCTTCTTCTTTGAGGCGATGAGTTTGCTTGTACCGAATCCAAGGATGAACATGATGATGATGCCGGCAAAGACCGCGATGATTTCTCCTGCCTTGCCGCCCTCCTCACCGGTGCTGTAGTCGGGCAGCGGAGCTTCGTACTCGAAGGTCCCGGCGCCGATTGCTTCAGGGTCACCGTCTTCAGGGGAAGGCCCGGTCAGGGTCTTGTCGCCCTGCACGAAGAGGGCTGCCGATTCAAGGCCGTCAGGGTCCCCGGAGGCAAGGAAGACGGCAAGGCCGCCAATAATAATGGCAATAATGAGCCCGGCAATCATGAAGGTCTTATTGTCGATCATGCAAAAACACCCCCCCCGGACGGCTGCTGGTCCTCCCCGGCCAGGAGGTCCGGCCGTGATGCCGCGAGGAAGTAAATGATGGCCCCGGTGATGACGCCTTCGATGATACCTATGACGGCATGGTAGGTACCCATCGCAATCAGGCCGGGTACAAGCGGGAAGGTGCCGGCGACTGCCATCTCCACTGCCGCGGCAAGGGAAGCGATGAAACACGCGAGCCATGCCGCAACCCCGGCCGAGAGGTACATGTTCGCTCCGGCGGATTTCAGGGCGGTGTAGCCGTAAAACCCTACAAAACCGCCGATGACGCCCATATTCAGGATGTTTGCGCCCATGGTGGTGATCCCGCCGTCCCCGAAGATGATTCCCTGAATGATCAGAACCAGAGTAAGGATGAAGACCGCCGCATAGGGTGACCCGAGGACGATTGCCGCAAGGGCTCCGCCGACCAGGTGGCCGCTTGTTCCCATTGCGACGGGAAGGTTGAAGGCCTGGATGGCAAAGATCCCTGCCGCAAGGACCGCAATAAGGGGTATTTTATCTTCAGAGAGTTCGTTTCTCGCCCATCTGAGGGCGAGTGCGACGAAGATGAGGGCGACAATCCAGTAGATAGCGCTCTGCCATAGTGGGACGAATGCGTCTGGTATATGCATGGTACACCTCTTAGTAATACAATATAGCAGATTCGTATTACAATGTGTTGTTATTTAATCATTTGTAATAACGATTCCTAAAAAAGCGCATAAGGGTAATAAGAAGACGAACCGCCTCATGCTTGATGTACGGTGGCGGTCCCGAGAGTCGCCTCCTGCGGATCGGGGGGGCACAGCCGCGAACTATAACATTGGAGGGAGCAGACTATCTGGCAGGAGAATATCCCGGAGGGCGACGGGTGAATGAACCATTGGATGTGAATACGGCACGGGGTATCGGAGCAGGCGAACTGGGCAGGCTGGAGGAGATCCTCGGGTATACCTTTCAGGACAGGGACCTTCTGCAGCGTGCCCTGACACGCCGGGCCCGGGCACAGGAAGAGGATAGCCCGGACTCCGGCCGGCATATGGATGCCCTTGCAACCCTTGGCGATGCGGTTATCGACACTGCTGTACTGGAATCTCTCTATACAGCAGGAGTTTTCGACAAGGGGGAGATCTCGGTAGCGAAGATGAATTTGGTCAATATGTCTTCTCTTAGGGGGCTTGCGGAGTCAGCGGGGCTCGTTGACTATGTCCTGTGGGGGAAGGGTGAAGCGCACCAGCATGTATGGACGTCCGGGAGGGTGCTTGCCGAGTGCATGGAGGCGCTCTGTGGGGCCGTCTACCTTGACGGTGGGATGGATGCGGTAAAAAAGGTCCTGAAAAAGCTCTCTTTTCTCGTTTAGTGGCAAATTTTTAACATTTTCCCTTGAAAGCCAGCTGTACGCATCCGGATGCCGGAATGAAAAACAGCGTATCCCCTGTCCGGGCAGGTGAATTTAAGGTTACCTGTAGCTTCGGGGATTGTTGCAAAATATTTATATACCGTTTATTTTCTTTGCATTGCATAATTATTTATATTGTTGAACGTAAAGATGTGTATTGTCGGCTACAATCTGCATGACTTATGGTACTGTTCAGGGGAGGAATAGTGTCCAATATCGCATTTTTTGCGATAATTGCACTATTTTTGAGCATTTTATGCACGGGGGCAACGGCTGCGCCGGGCAGCAGTGGTGATATCGCATCTGCATATCAAATTAGTAGTCAACAGCATTCGGCACAATCCATCTCCGCAACAACCGGCTCTTCGCTCACCTGTTTGTTCACGTTCCGTGGAACGAGCTATTCATTTGACATACCTTACGACACTCATCTGTACACCCGCCTGCAGGCAGAACAGAGGCGCTGGCCTGCGGGCACCTCATGGGAAGATCATGACAGTATCGGGCGCTACTATAACGGGTATGTCCATGACCCTGCCGCTGATGAATTCTTTGCATCACTCATAAAAGGCCTCCATGAGATCAGGGACCAGGAACGGCTCTCGCCCGATGAATTTGTTGAACTCTGTACCGCCTTTGTCCAGCAGATACCGTACGATGAAAATGCCGGCATCGTCCCCCGGTCACCGGCTGAAGTCGTCTATGAAAACAGCGGCGACTGTGATGAAAAGAGCCTGCTCCTTATCGGGATCCTGGCCCGAGAGGGGTATGGTACAAGCCTCATCGTCTTCCCGGATGAGGCGCATGCAGTCGCGGGCCTCCGGGTGAACGGCACCGTTGTGGGTGAAGACCACATAGTCGCCGGGAACGACGGAACTCTCTACTGCCTTATCGAAGCGACTATGCCTGCCTTCATCGGCGAAACCGGCTGCATATATGACCCCGCATCTGCACATGTTTTTTCCACGAGCACCGGGAAGGAGTATGCCCTGGCCGAAACGGCGGTGGCAGTGAGCGGGTGGAAGCGAGCCGAACAGGGCGATCTCGCGACGGAAAAGCTCCGCCTCAATGAGCTGAAAGAGGAGATCCAGGCTCTTGGATCATCGGCTGCAGCCCATTCCTATAACGCACTTGTCTCGGTATACAACCGCGGTGCAGCAGATTACAGCCAGCACTTTATCATCTACCAGCAGATATGCGCGATGACCGATGACTGTGGCGGCGCCTTTGCGCTTCTTGCAGCAAACGGGTATCTCTGAATGCGCACCTCCGGTGATGGTCTGACCCGCCGTATTCTCACTTCTGCCGAAAGATCCAACTCAGCTGTCCTTCTCCGTATGGCCCTTTAATATCCGGTATCTGGCTCCATCTACCGATCAGCACCTCCCGCCGGTTCTCCTTCCTGTACCTGCCGGGAGTGGCAACTGAAAAGCCCGGATATATGGGATAAAGAGCGATAATCGTAAAATTGCATCTCTGAATTTTCTTTTGATTGATATGAATTTTCTGATGGTAATTTAAAATGAGTAGTATGGTACAGAATAAACAAATATCTTCATAATAAGGGATGATTAGGTCCCAATGTGGTGGGACGACAATGCTTTTGACCGCAAATGGCAATGCTTCTTAGGTGATTGTCCACGAAATATCCTGACCTTACGCCCGGCGAGAAACTTTTCACCAGTTCACCGTCCGTAAGGGTAAAAGGGCACTTTTTCAATCTTTTTCTGACCAATCGAAGGGTGCTTCTTGCCCTTGTGAATGAGGATGATGCAGCGCCCGTCGAGGTTGCCCTTTCCCATATCCATGCCATCTCCGCCACAGGGACGGCGGACGGGACTCCCTCCATAACCATGAGCGCCTCTTCTCCGGATGGTAAACGGGGCCGCATGTTACTCTTGTTCATCGGCGGCGGAGGAATCCCTCCCCATGATGAACGGGATCGTATTCGTCATGCCATCGGGGGCGCGGTGGCCGCGGCCCGCACGGAGCCGCCCGTGGCTGCGATCCCTGCGGCAAAGGAATCGGGACTGATCTCCGGTCAGGGCATCCCCTCCCGTGGCACACGCATCCTGCTCTCTGCAGATCATATCCTTGTCAGGGAAAATGAGTATACCTCAGAGCTTACCCGCGACCAGATCATCCTTATATCCGGAAATACCCCCGATGATCCACCGCTGACCGTGTCCCGTGATGCGATCTCTGGTGGTGTGGCGGAGAGCACGCCGGCAGGCGATCCTGTCCTGCGCCTGAAGGTCAGGACACCCGGAGGGCTGGAACGGAGTATGGTTCTTGTCTTCTCCGAGTGGTATGAAGGAGCCCGCGGTCCGGAGCGTGATCGCTGGCTTGAAGTGCTGAGGGGGGGTGCTGTTTCCGCCGCTTCGGCGAAAGGCCCCGGCCTGCCTCCCTGCATGGACGGGGATCGCCGGCACCTATGATGGAACCCTCAGAGTCGCGGCCGGTGATGATACGGACACGAAGACGGTGAGAATCACCGTTACGAACCCGGCAAAGGCGTCCACAGCGACACCGGCGGCAACGGCACGGGCGCTGTCGACGGGAGCGGACCTGGTTGACCGTTGAGCAGGGGATGAAGGCTCTGCCTTTGCAGAGTACAGGAAACGGGCGGGTCCCTGTAACGAGTGCATCCGGTATATCTTACCATTCCCGGATGGAAACCCCCGGCATCAATCCTGATCGTTCCAGCTAAGGCCTGAACCTTGAGGTTCGTGCCTTGCCCGTGCAGCATGCCCGTGGGGAAAAAATCAGTCCGGGCAAAGTCTGGCAGAAGGGTTCTATTCTTTTGCTTTCCCCTGGTTTGCGACCGCCTGCATCGCTGCGGCAACTGCGGTCTCATCGCCCAGGTAGTAATGCCGGATGGGGGTCAGGTCATCATTGAGTTCGTAGACGAGGGGGATGCCGGTCGGGATATTGAGGCCGGTGATATCAGTGTCCGGGATATTGTCGAGGTGTTTGACGAGCGAGCGCAGTGAGTTGCCGTGGGCGACGATGAGCACCTGTTTTCCTGCTTTGATCCGGGGGACGATCTCCCCCTCCCAGTAGGGAAGCGTCCGGGCGACGTTATCCTTCAGGCATTCGCCGCGTGGCAGCTCGTCGGGAGAAAGGTCTGCATAGCGCCTGTCATCGTAGACCGGGTTGTTCGGGTCGCCCGCTTCGAACTCGGGCGGCCTGATGTCGAAGCTGCGCCGCCAAATCAGGACCTGCTCGTCCCCGTACTGTGCCGCCGTCTCTGCCTTGTTGAGCCCGGTCAGCGCACCGTAATGCCGTTCGTTGAGGCGCCAGCTCCGGTGCACGGGTATCCACATCAGGTCAAGTTCGTCCAGAACTATCCAGAGCGTCCGTATCGCCCGCTTCAGGCAGGAAGTATAGGCGACATCAAAGGAGAAGCCCTTCTCCGCAAGCACCTCTCCTGCGGTTGTTGCCTCCTTACGCCCCTTCTCCGAGAGATCAACATCTTTCCACCCGGTAAACCGGTTTTCCTTATTCCACTCGCTTTCGCCGTGGCGTATCAGTACGAGCCGGTACATCGTCACGTCTCCTGCTCTATCCTTTGCAGTCGGGAATGATAAAGGGTGATGAACGGTGCTCAGGGCAAAAATCGGTGTTCCCCGGGACCATCAGGTGAGCAGTGTCGTTATTAGCGGGATGGTCACGATACAGAGGAGGGTGGTCACAAATACCCCGCGGGAGGCAAGGGCCGAATCGACATGGTACTCCTCGGCGAGCATCACGGTATTTGCGGCGACCGGCATCGCGGCAAGGAGCACCGGCACCCCGAGGAGGAGCGGGTCGTCGATGAAGGGGCGCAGGATAAGGAACAGGGCGAGGGGAATGACGATAAGGCGAAACGAAGCAACGGTCCAGACCACCCGATCGGTCAGCAGCCGTTCTGCAGAAAGGGTTGCAAGAAGCGCCCCCACGATGATCATCGCAAGCGGGCTGGTGACGGATCCCAGGAGGTCGAGGGCATCCGCAAAGGGCCCGGGTATGCGTGCGCCGGTGACAAAGAGGCCGAGGCCCACCCCAGAGGCGATGATGCCCGGGTTCAAAAAGAGCTTCCGGTCGAGGTACTTTCCCATGTCCGGGCGCAGGAGGACGACCCCGACCGAGAAGATGAGGAAGCTGAATGTCATATTGAATAGGGAGACATAGAAGAGCGATTCCGGCCCGAATACCGCGGCTGATACGGGAAATCCCATGAACCCGAGGTTGGAGAAGATCATCATGAACCGGATGACGCCCGTCTCAGGATCCGAGGAGGAACCGGAGATTTTGGGGACGAGAAATGCCGCTGCAAAGGAGACCCCGTAGAATGCGACGAGGACGATGAGGAAGGGGAACAACTGGGAAAGCATCGTATCGGTGACGGGCACCTGCATGGACTGGAGGATGAGGGCTGGGAGGGTGACATTGACCACAAACGAGGTGATACCAGAGATGCCGTCACGGGTGAGAACCCCTCCCTTCATGCAGAGAAAGCCCGCCCCGATGAGGATGAAGAGGATGGCGATGCTGTAGGCGACGGCGAAAAATCCCATGGCGGTATGCTTCCGTGTACGTGTTGTTGATGATGGTGCTTGAGGATTGTGCCCACGCCGACCGGGCATGGTACTCGCGGAATGGGGGGCATGGCGCCGAAGACCTGGTACGGGGTCGGTACATATTGAGGGTGGTGCCGTGCCGGCTGGGATGCCGGAGGTGCAGGGCTGTCCATTGGGGGTATCCGGCACAGCCGGGCCCGGCCGTCGGTTGCGGATCAGGAGTGGCACTGCCACCGCAGATGAACGTCACTCTGCAACGGACGGGATGACATATTGGAGATGAAGATTGACTGTTCACCGAAGAGGAGCTTATCGCACCATCCGGCATCCACCCGCATCTTGTTTGACGAAGAGGGTGGAGAGGAAATTTCAGAAGAGGAGGTTACCCCGGTTACGGGATATGCCCTTCTGGTTGGAGGAAGCCGAAGAAAGGGGCGCTCTCATTCGTCATCGCATTCCCAAACGCTGGAGAAGATCATGGCGATTCTGCTGATCTGATGACAGTGATCCTCTCACAGAAAAAGGGGAGGCCGATGGACAAAGAGGTTATCTCTTTGCCTTTTCCTTTGCCTTCTCAAATTCCTTCTTTGCGGTATCTACCGCATCCTCGATGGCTTCTTCGAGTTTTTCACCGGCTTTTCTCGCCTCTTTTTCAAGATGTTTCCTGCCTGTTTCGGTTCCAAAGAGATTTTTACCGAGGGCAATTACGCTATTTACGGCATTTTTTACCGATTCTTTAGCTCCACCGACGAGTTCTTCGACATCAGGGGCTTCTTCTCCGGCCTCTGAGGGTTCCTTCCTCCCTGCCTCTGATGTTTCTTTCTTCCCGGCCTCTGAAGTTTCCTTGCCCCCGGTCTCTTCCCGGTCGATCGGCTCTTCTCTCCATATACCGTCTTTGAAATATCCGCGTGTACCGCTCATAGACAATCACGATACCTATGACCCAACGGCTATTAAAGCATATGCTGCGGGAAAAAGAAAGAGCTCTGTCGCCAAAGTCAGGAGTGCCCTTCGGCGAGCTCCTTGATCTTCTGGTCGGTGCCGGGGCTGTTCTCAATCCGGTGCCAGTCCTCTGTGCTCATTCCCATTAAAAAGTCGCAGGAGGGACATTTGAGCCAGACTTCGTATTCGTCCGGTTTTTCTGTCAGCAATCCGATTTTTCCGCATTTTGGACATACATACGCAACCTCCTGCATTGTAACCCCCTGAAAGATATATACTGAAAGGATATTGGTGCATGTAATTAAATTTCTCTATTTTATGAATTTGTTAATATGCCCCCAAATGGATGGATACATCAGAATCCTTGGGCTTTTATCCGGGATCCCTCATGGTGGCATCGTTGCAGCCGTCCGGAATCGCCCTCCATGGTCCTGATGGCGGGGCGCGACTCCGGCCACACTGCTGACGACCGGGTCAGCCTATCCGAAAGGGAATGAAAAGATGTTGATCCCAGGTAGATCGCCTTTTAGCGGTATTTAGCATTGGAAACGGGATCCTTCGGGAAAGAATCGATACCCTCTCCGGGCCGGGGCTATTTTCTGAGCAGCGGGGGGATGGTGATCATCTGTTCGAACGGGATCTCCAGCTCCGTGATCTTTGCGTCGACAAGGGCACGCCCCTGAATCTTCACCGGATGGCGGTTGCCGGGGGTGGCCGTCATGAGAAAAATTGCTGCGTGGTTGCGGATGGCGACCGGTACCGAGATGCCCGCGACACCCCCGGGTGCGATCGTCACCGGCCGGGCTTCGCCCGTGCCCAGGCAGTGGATGGCACCGTTGCCCGGTTCCGTGAAGGTAAGGGTGAACGGGATACGATTGATGGTCACCCGGACAGGTGTCCTGTTAGTGATGTATATCTTGACGTCACAGGCGATCTCGGTAAGGGAGCAGCGATGGACCGTGATGTTTTCCACCTCAATTGAGTAGAGATGCCTGGGACTCATCGCAGAGTGTTAGTCGGCCGGATAGATGAACCCTTCGTGCACCGGGGATCTCTTCGCGGGGAAGGGTAAGGAAAAAATTAGAGAAGGAAGAGCGGTGCAAAGACGACCGCTACAATGGTCATGAGCTTGAGCAGGATGTTGATGGCGGGTCCGGAGGTGTCCTTGAAGGGGTCGCCAACGGTGTCACCGGTCACAGCGGCCTTGTGGGCTTCGGAGCCCTTGCCACCGTAGTTGCCAAGTTCAATGAACTTCTTTGCGTTGTCCCAGGCACCACCGGCATTTGCCATGGTGATGGCGAGCATGAAGCCGGCACCGAGTGAACCGACGAGAAGACCGCCGAGTGCTTCCTTGCCGAGAACTACACCGACGAGAACCGGTGCGGCAATGGCGATGATGCCCGGCAGGATCATCTCCCTGAGCGCGGAGCTCGTGGAGATGGCGATACAGGCGGTATAGTCGGGGTCGGTCGTTCCTTCCATGAGGCCGGTCATCTCCTTGAACTGACGGCGGACCTCGATGACGATCGCGTAGGCTGCACGCCCGACGGCCATCATGGTCAGCGAGGAGAAGAGGAATGGAAGCATTGCACCGATGAGGAGCCCTACGAAGACCGGGGGCTGCATCATATCGATGGACGTGAGGTTGACGGCGATGCCGTAGGATGCGAAGAGGGCAAGGGCGGTGAGTGCCGCTGAGCCGATGGCAAAGCCCTTGCCGATAGCTGCGGTGGTGTTGCCGACCGCATCGAGCGTGTCGGTGATCTCACGGACTTCCTTCTTCTGGTGGCTCATCTCGGCGATACCGCCCGCATTGTCTGCGACCGGCCCGTAGGCATCAACCGCAAGGGAGATGCCGAGCGTTGCAAGCATACCCACTGCGGCGATGGCAATGCCGTAGAGGCCGGCGAAGGTGAATGCGATGTAGATGGCGAGGGCAATCAGGATGGTCGGCACGAGCGTGGACTCCATGCCCTTTGCAAAGCCGGTGATGATGTTGGTTGCCGCACCGGTTTCACAGGATGCGGCGATGGTCTTGGTGGGTTTTCTCTCGTAGGAGGTGTAGTACTCCGTGACCTGACCGATCAAAAAGCCTGCTACAAGACCCGCCACCGAGGCGACGAAGACCCCGAATCCGAAGCTGCCGAGGAGTGTGGTCGCAATAAAGTAGGTGGAGATTACGACAAGGAAGAGTGCGACGAGAAGCCCCATGTTGAATGCCATGTGAATGGCGGAGGACTCGGTCTTGTTCGTCCGCACAAAGAAACTGCCGATGATCGAACAGACGATACCGACGGCGGAGATAACCAGCGGGAGGAGAATAAGATTCATGTCGACAAAGCCTGCACCGAGGGCTGCGATGTCCTTTACTCCAAGGAGAAGGGAGATGTCCGTTCCGTTGTTGATTGCGAGAATGGCTGCTGCGCCGAGAAGCATCGCGGAGACGATGGAACCGACGTAGGATTCGTAGAGGTCAGCGCCCATGCCGGCGATGTCACCGACGTTGTCACCCACATTGTCGGCGATGACGGCGGGGTTGCGGGGGTCATCCTCGGGGATGCCTGCCTCGACCTTGCCGACAAGGTCGGCACCGACGTCTGCTGCCTTCGTGAAGATACCGCCACCCACACGGGCAAAGAGTGCAATGGAAGATGCTCCAAGACTGAACCCGGCAACGACATTGACGATCTCAATCATGCTGGAACCGTCCATCAGGGTGCTGATAGCGATGAACGCGATGGAGAGGCCGAGGAGACCCAGTCCGACGACGGACATGCCCATGACGGTTCCTGATGCAAACGAGACCTTGAATGCCGCAGCGATGCCGCGGGTCGCGGCATTTGTGGTGCGTCCATTGGCGCTTGTTGCCGTGAACATGCCGATGTAGCCGGCGGTTGCGGACAGGAGCGCACCGAGAACGAAACAGGCTGCGGTCAGCGGGCTGATGAGCACTGCGAGGATGATCGCGAGGACGATGACAAAGACTGCGATAAACTTGTACTGGGTGTTGAGGTACACCATCGCACTATCGTGTATCACAGTAGTGAGCTTTTCAATGAGCTCGGTGCCAAGACCCTCTTTGCGGACATTCATGTAGGCATATCCTGCAAAGATCAGGGCCAGAAGGGCACATACTGGTGCTATATAAATCAAAGTATCCATGATACTGCTTTACCCCCTCATCACCGGTTTCTCAGGGAAGAAACCAGTGCGAGTTTTAGATTTTCCCTATTCTATTTCATTTAAAAGTAAAAAAGGAATCTCTCCGGGATTGAGGAGGGAGGCGGGTCCCCTGCTGAAACACCCGCCTCATGGACGGGCAAGGGTGAACACCGGTCCCTTCAGGTTTGAAATTTCTGTTGAATGCGGGTCCCATGCCTGAGACCGTGCCCGACAATGCAGCTCTCCGGTACCGGCAGAACATGATGAGGGAATCGTTTCCAGGATGGGGGAAAGAGGCGGTCCGGTGGCGGGGGCATCCATACTCTTCACCCGTTTTTAGCGGCAGGGGAGGGAAGACGCCTCTTCGGGAAAGGACCCGTGGTCCATGGAACTGTCGGTTGGCTCCAAACGGTCCATCAGGAGCGGCATCACCGGTATTCGGCACTGGAAAGGGTTTGATTGCCCTTTCCGTGGCCTCTGCCTGCACGCTGAAGTGAACCCCCCCTCAATTCCACAAGCAGGCGGAGGATGGCAATGGACATCTCCGCCACCAGGGTGTGACCGCGCCAGGAAGCGAAAGCCATCGGCAGGTGTTTTTTGGAAGACCGCAACGGCCGAGGCGTTCTGGAGCCCGCATATCTCCACCAGCGAAATCGACCGGGTGGTATCGGGCCTCCTCTCATTTCTAAGACGCCGTTTCGGCTCTAGGTTCCCATTCCTGCCGAATAACAAGCCTGAGGCACCCTTCTCCTTTATGTAAGATAACGTTCTGGTATTCTATATGCATCATTCCGGTGGAATATCGGGTGGACTGGAATGAAGCATCATCTCTCCGGCAGAGCGACTGCGAGGGAACAGGACCATCATGGACGGGGGGGTCTGTGAGGTGAACACGGGCGCGCATGGCAGCGGGGACCGGATGGCCGGCAGGCCTCTCCCGCTGGAAGGAGAAGTATATTATTCTGTATTCTGTTCAAATCCCGTCCCGATGGCCGTTCTTGACCTGGATGGCCGGGCTCTGGAGAGCAATGCGGCCGCAAGGCGCGTCCTTTTGGCGGACGAAAGTATCCAGTGCTCCACCGGGGCGGAGGATTCGGCAGGAGAGGAGCATCTCCTGGAACACCTTCTGAGGAGTGCATGGAGAGGTGATGGAGGCGACACCATCCGGTTTAAAATCGAACGAACGCCCCTGATCTGGAAGGGAAATGAGGCGACACTTCTCACCTTCCATGACCAGACTGAGCTCCGGGATCTTCGCAGGAGCCTGAAGCAGCAGGAGACCCGGCTTTATCTGGCACTCCGCGGGGCCCGGGTCGGGACATGGATGGCCTCTCTTTCTGACCATACGATCTCCGTCGACGACCAGTGGGCGGCGATGATCGGGTATGATGCGCGGGAGCTGGGTACCGATATCCGGGAGGCGTTTTTCTCCCACGTACATCCGGCGGACAGGAAACGGATGACGGACTATGCCCAGTGCCTGGGTCGGGGGAACCCGGCTCCCATGGACATTGAATTCCGGATGCTGCACCGCAACGGGCAGGACGTCTGGATACGTTCCATGGGCCATGCCATTTCATCCGAAGAGGACGGCGCTCCAGGGAGGATTGCCGGTGTGCACATCGATATCACCCGGGAGCATGCCTCCCGTGACGCCCTCTTTGAGGCGAACCGGAAGCTCTCCATTCTCTCCTCCATCACCCGGCATGATATCATGAATGAACTATCCGTTATTCTCATGTGTGAAGACCTGATGGCGATGGACGGTCTCCCGGAGGAGGGCTCGAAATACAATGATTATCTGGAGCTGATCTTCCGTGCGACAAAGACGATCGAGCGGCAGATCCTCTTCACCCGTGATTATGAGGAGATGGGGATTGGCGAACCTGCGTGGAACCGCGTCTGCACGCTTTCCGGGCGGGCGGTCCGGCTGCTGTGCCCCGAGGGCGTCACCATCCATGTGCAGAAGGGGAACGTGGAGGTCTATGCGGATCCGATGTTCGTGAAGGTCCTGTACAGCATCTTTGAAAATGCCCTCCGTCACGGAAAGGGGGTGACTGAGATCACGGTATCGTTTACCGAACGGGACGGGGCCGGCGTGCTCATGGTCCGCGACAACGGACGCGGTGTCGCGCAGGCGGAGAAGACACGGATATTTGAACGGGGATACGGGGAGAATACCGGATACGGCCTCTTTCTGTCCCGGGAAATTCTCTCTCTCACCGGCATAACGATTGACGAATGCGGTATTCCGGGAGAGGGGGCCTGTTTTGAGATGGAAATTCCCCCCGGAAGGTTCCGCTATCCCGAAGAGGGTGAGGCGGCCGCGGAGCTCTCAGGCTTCGATGATGTCGCCTGAAAAGTCGATGATCTCTGGTTTGAGGGTCTGCAGGTCCACGATGACGGCGCGTGCCGGGGTGGGCAGGATGTTCATCTGTTTCTGGAACGATGTCTGGGACTGCCAGGTCCCGGAATTGACGCAGAGGACTCCGCGATAGGTGGCGATGCCGCAGATATGCACGTGGCCGGTGTGGAGGATCTCCGGCACCGGGTCGATGACCAGATGGTCCTCCTTTGCCGCCAGTATGGGCGTACGCTGGCCGTACGTACAGGCAAGGTGACGCCGCTTGAGCATCTCGACCATCATCTCCTCTGGCCGGGTGTACGAGGCGCCGGGGATCATCCCGATCATATCGTCGTACGAGCGGCCGTGATACATCAGGATATTGACCCCCTGGAGGTTGACGAGCGCGGGGTTTTCCACCACGACGGCGTTCTCCGGGAAGTGTTCGCAGAAGTGTTCGGGGAGC
The DNA here is from genome assembly GCA_011045995.1 of Methanoculleus sp. GTDB lineage: Archaea > Halobacteriota > Methanomicrobia > Methanomicrobiales > Methanomicrobiaceae > Methanovulcanius. The sequence goes on from DSBQ01000050.1 coordinate 72,902, forward strand.
GCTGGCTGGGGCTCGGAACCCCTGACCACATCGTGGTTGCCGGGGGAGATGACGATCTGCAGGTGGGACGGGAGCTTTCGCATCATCCCGGCAAAGACCTCGTACTGGCCATAGATATTGGGGATGGTCAGCTCCTTGTCCTGGCCGGGGTAGATGCCGATGCCGTCCACCAGATCGCCTGCGATGAGGAGATATCCCACCTCGGGATGGGCGGTGAGCCAGTCGGAGAACCGCTCCCACGCCTCTTCCAGGAAGGTGTCGGAGCCGACGTGGACATCGGAGATGAGGGCGACCTTCCCGGACGTCTCAGAGGGGGTAGGGGCGTTGCGCATGGGGATGTCCGGGCGGTGAAACGAGTCGGCGAAGAGGAGGTTGCCGTCGGAGGAGAGTTTGCCGCGCACTCCGATCACCTCGTCGGGGATGATCCGTTCGGCCTCCGCGAAGGGCTCCCGGTCCTTGTTGAAGAGGATGTTGATCACCCCTGTCGGGTCTTCCAGGTGGACCATGCGGTGCCCTTTTGTCGTATTGCGGACGTCACTGACCATGCCGATGACTGCGACATCGGCGTTGTAGTACCGGGTGGTACGGGTCAGGGCCTCGATCGGGTAGATGTCAGCGAGGGCCTTGCGTTTCCTGAGAAGGGTCGCGAGCCGGTCATAGCGATTGCGAAAGTAGTGCACGAAGTCGCGAAAGTCCACCCCGCTCCCTGAGGGGGTACGGTTCCCCTGGACGATGTCGACCTCGCTTTCGGTAAGGATGCGCATTCCGTCACGTTCAGAGGCAAATCCGGGGATATGGCGGGGCATGACCACCACGGTTCCGTCAGGAATGGCTTCTGCGGTCCGGTCTACGAGACTGAGATCCTGCTGCTGTGCGATATAGGCAACCACATCAGGGTGGACCTGAAGGCCCAGGTCGAGAAATTTCAGCACGATCTCCTGTTCAGTCCGCATTGTTACAGAAAGGTTGGTTCCAGCGGGATAAAATACCATTCAAAGCGGTGAAACGGCAGTCTTCACGCGTCCCGGTCCGTGGTCGCAGAGCCACAAATAATGATAATGTCCAAGGGAGTATGTATCTATTCAGGAGAACCGCATGAAGACACAGAGACGCCCCATCGGGATACCGACACGGGTAAAACGGTTTCTCGAGAGTGACGATCCGAAGGCGGGATGGGTAAAGGATGCCCTCTGGGTCGTAGGCGTGGTCGCGGGCATCGCGCTGCTGCTCTTCCTTGCCTCCGGCACGTGGCCTGCGGTCGTCGCGGTCGAGTCGGAGTCGATGGTCCCGAACATGAACGTGGGTGACCTGGTCTTCGTTGCTGCAGCCGACCGGTACGGTGAGCTGACCAGCTGGGAGGAGGGGGAAGTGACCGGGTATGTGAAATTCGGCGATTCGACGGATCGTCAGGGCAACCAGGTCTATGGTGACGTGATCATCTTCCGCCCGAACGGGGACGACTCTGTGCACCCGATCATTCACCGGGCTATCGAGTGGTATGACCAAAACACCTCCACACCCGGCTATATCACCAAAGGCGACAACAACCCGAGTATCGACCAGGCCGCCTACTACCCCGGCATCGGACAGATCCACCCCGTGCAGAAGGAATGGATCGTCGGGAAGGCGATCTTCAGGATACCGCTCGTCGGGTATTTCCCGCTACACATCGTCGAGTTTGCCATTGTGATCATCATCCTGATGGTCGTCTGGGAGTGGTACTCGCGCCGGCGTGAGGAGGAACGGGCGGCCGGGAAGGATGGCAGGGCGTCCCTTCCGGATGAGAAGAAGGGCTCTTCATCTTCCGGGAAGAACAAGGCCTGTTCAGGAAAGAAAAATTCCGGTGCAAAAAAATAACCCTCCCTCTTTTTTGGCTGGTTTCTCTGACCGGTACCTGGGAAGGGATTTTCCGTAAAAAGAAGTCTTTTCATCCCCCCCGTCTACCCTCATAGGAACAGGATGAGTCAGCCAGTACGACAGCGACAGCTGCTTGACGATGTCATCGGCGGCGCCAGGATGACCGAGGAGGAGGCGGCGATGCTCCTCCGGGCCCGCGGCCCCGGGGTATGGGAGATTACCCGTGCCGCGGATATGGTCCGTGAAGAGAAAGTAGGGGACATCGTCACCTATGTCCGCAACCAGAACCTTCACCTGACCAATATCTGCAAGAATCTCTGCGGGTTCTGCGGATTCGGTGTCCCTCCGTCGTCAGAGGATGCCTATCTCTTCACGGAAGAGCAGATCGGGGCCGAAGTGAGAAGGGCGCGGGAACGGCAGGTGACCGAACTCTGCATCCTCTCCGGGGTACACCCTGATTTTACTACGGACCGGTACGTGGAGATTCTCTCCCTTGTGCATGGCCTTATGCCCGAGGCGGACCTCCATACGATGAGCCCGGACGAGGTCGCTTGGGCGGCAAAACAGAGCGGGATTACCACGGCGGAGGTCCTCGAGCGGATGGTCGCGGCAGGCCTCGGGACCCTGCAGGGGACCGCTGCCGAGATCCTCGTGGACGATGTGCGAAGAATCATCTGCCCGGCAAAGGTGCCGACCGCAGAGTGGGTGCGCATTATCAAAGAGGCGCACCGGATGGGTATCAGGTCCACCTCGACGATCATGTACGGCTCGGTAGAGACCGAGCGGGACCGTGCCGAACATCTGGGGGTCCTGCGGGGCATCCAGGACGAGACCGGCGGTTTTACGGAACTCGTCCCGCTCTCCTACCTCCACGAGGGGACAGCCCTGCACCGGCGGGGGCTCGTGACCCGGGGGGCGACGGGGCGTGAGGACATCCTGCTCTTTGCGGTGGCACGGCTCTTTCTCGACAACTTCGACAACATCCAGATCTCCTGGGGCAAGGTCGGCGCCCGGATGGCATCTCTCGGGATGCTTGCCGGCGGCAACGACTTCGGCGGGACGATGTATGTCGACGAGGTCTCCACCGATGCGGGTGCCGAGGCGGCCGACTACTTCGACCCGGCGGCGATGAAGGAGATCACCGACGATCTCGGCCGCGTCCTGAAGCGGCGGTCGACGGTGTACGAGATACTGGACTAAATATTGGAAGTACAGGGGTTCTCCCCTGCCTTTTTTTTATCGCAATTACTGCATTCCGGGTGAGGGGGGGCGGATTTGTCACGGACGTTCGTCCGGTCTTCCGGAAAAAATAAACCGGGATTATGCCTCCGAGAGGAGTGCAAGCGCCTCGGCGCCGCTCATGCCGATACGTATCCCGAGTGCCTCTGCGGCAGGGTTTGCCTCCTTTACTGTCCCATCGAGGAGATCTTTGGCGCTTGCAACCGAGCTCGTTTTCTCCGGCGGGCGGACGCGGGCGGTGGCAAGGCCGAAGGTCTGCAATGCGGCGGGGTCGATGGCACCGCAGGCAAGGACACCCTTCTCTGCGACGGCAAAGACAATGGTCAAGGGGCCCGCAGGGACGGCATAGCATTCTGCCGTGATCCCGGGGGTGCTGAGGTGTGTGTGGATCATGAAGGAGTATATTCGTGGAAGGGAAATAATGCCGGTGGTCCCTGTGGTCATGGGACGGGATGAGGAAAGAACATCCGGGTTCGGCATGATGCGAGGGGTGCCTGAAAAAAATAGGGATGGGTGAAGGCTCACATAATGTAGAGCGCGAGATAGAGGGCGATGAGGGGGAAGAAGACTGCCGCCCATACCCCTTTGTTCCAGTGGTAGACCTCCTTCCCGTCGAGGGGGTAGAGGGGGATGAGCGAGTAGGCGGCTTCCAGCAGGTTGATGGCAAATCCGACGGTGCCGAGCATCGTCCAGAACCCTCCCAGGGGAATGAGGAGGAGGAAGACGAGGGCAAGGCAGAGGCTTGCCACCGGGCCGACGAAGAGGATGATACCGAGGTTCTTCCCGGCGTCGTCCGTTGTATCATTGATACGGGTCATCAGCGGCTGGGAGAAGACATTGCCGAAGATCCAGGCCGTGAAGAACGACGACAGGATGCCGAGATAGTTGAAGCTTACCCTGCTTTCGGTCACAAGGTATTTCCTTGCCAGGAAGACATGGGCGAGTTCATGGGCGGCAATTGCGATGCCGCTGGCAAGGAAATAGGTGAAGATGGTAAGCGGGACGAAGATCGCCCGTTCTGAATAAAGGAAGGCGATCCCGAGGAGGAGGGATCCCACAATGAGGACTATCCATTCCTTCGGGGTGTACGCAAACACGGCCGCCACCCCCTTCTGTCCGGCGATCTTTTCCGATCCAAGCTCTACTCCGAATTCTCCGAACACCTGCGTGGAAAGCCCCAGTGCCCGGTCCAGGTACTGGGCCAGATGAGCCGTGAGCGTCGAAGCGCTCGTCCCTCCTGTTGCCGCACCTACTGTTCCGGCCGAGGCTCCCACGTTGATGAGGCCGAAGCCGACCAGGGCAACACTCGCCGCGACGGTTGCCACCGGGAGTGCCGGCGGGCTCAGCACTGATGCCGCGGGTGGGGGTGTGGCGTTCTCATCGGTGAGACCGAAGGTGCTTGCTCCGCCGTCCTGGACCGCCGTTGCCAGACTCCTGAACGACGGTTGGTTCTTGATGTAATCGTTGTCACTACTGCCCTGGTCGCCAATACCCACCATCGCAGCGAGCCCCGGAGGTGCCGCCATGTCGGGCTGATCCCCGAGGCCCGGCCCTACTTCATCGTCACCGCCGGAATCGTCCTCCTGATCATTCCCATCGGGGTTTTGATCCTCCTCATCCGGAATAAAGTCGAAGCCGTCATCATCGTCGTCATCGAGGAAGTCCGATACTGGGGAAAGTGCCGCTATGGCAAACGATGAGAACCCCGGAGTGACGGCGGTGAAGGTGCAGAAACCGCTTTTTGCGGCGGTCATGGCGGTCTTAAGAAGGGTGGTCGTTCCCCCGTCATCACGGCGGATAATAGTAAAGACGCAGCCTTCCTTCGCCGTGCTCCAGTTTTCGGGCACGGTAATGCTGATCTCCGCCGATGTGACATTTGGCATCGAGGTTTTAAGGACGTCGAGGGTGAACCCGTACTGATCAAGCACCAGCCGGTCACCTGCCAGAAGTGAAGTGGCTTCACGTTCAAGGACCTTCGGAGCGCCGGGTGCGAGGAAGAGGCCGAGAGAACCGCTTTCAGGGTAGGTGTCCATGGTAAACAGGACCGTTGCCGAAGCTTCGGCA
>DSBQ01000052.1 GCA_011045995.1 Methanoculleus sp.
AGGTGGAAGACACCAAGGTCCCCGAGGGCGTGAAGGCTATCTACGAGATCGTAATCGACGGCGTCGATGAAGCGGCCATCAAGGCAGCGACGAAGGCAGGCATCGAGGCGGCAACCAAGATCGACGGCATCCTTCTCATCACAGCCGGGAACTTCGGCGGAAGCCTCGGGCCGTTCAAGTTTGTCCTCAAAGACATCCTCTAATCTTTTTTTCTCCCCCTGCCGGCAGTTCCGCTTTCGCAGGTACCAGCACTGAACGAATGGTTAAATATCTTGTTGCCGATATTCCTGTTAACGAAAATTTCGGTGACAAGAATATGGTTGTACTGACCCCGGAAGAAGTTAAAGAGAGATTCGGGCCCCTTTTTTCACGGCGGCTCCTGGTGATGGTCGATGAACGTGCGGGGCTTGCGGAGATCATCGAAGAGTGCCGCCACCGGGGCTCCATTGAATGGGATGTCATGAACAGGATTCGCGCCGGCGGGGCAGTCAAAAAGATCACCGTCGAAGGGTCCACGATGACGATCACGGCAAAAATCGGCACCTATGAGGCTCATTTCGGTGCTGCCGATGCGGAAATGGGCGGGCAGGCGCTTGAAGGCGTAGAGGTCAGCGGCGATGAAGTCATCACCCGCTGGGCAGGCATCGCCGGTGCCGGTGTCGGGGTTGCTGCATGTCTCCCCCAGGCCCCGGGGGTGCTTCGCACCGAATATGAATCCGAGGAGGACCTGAGGGTGGGGGGTGCCCGTGCCAACCGTGCCAGCATCATCCTCCCCCGCTATGAAAAGATCGCCATCGGCATCGACGATACCGATACCAAAGAAGAAGGCGCCACCTGGGTGCTCGCGAGCAAATGTGCGGAGGCCTGTACCATACCCGGCGTCGAATACCTCAATATGCGCCTTATTCAGCTCAATCCGAAGGTCCCGAACAAGACCACGAACTGCGTCGGGTCCGCCCTCAACTTTGCCGTGCGGCCTGAATCCGTCGATGATCTCTGCACCTTTGTCCGTGATTTCATCCAGGCAAACTCGGTGAGCAGGGACACCGGCATTGCGGTGTACCGTGGCATAGAACTTCCCTTTGAATCGTCGTTGAAAAAAGAGGTCAAGACGGAAATCCTCACCCGGGACGTATGTGAGAGAGAGGCGGCACGGCTCGGGATTACCTATATCGATACCTGCGAGAGCAAGGGGCGCATCGGAGCACTCGGAGCAGTCCTCTGGGCAAATGAAGGAATTGAAGCGGCAGGGCTCTATGGAGAACATCTCTGAACCGTATACGATATCCTACCCCGATATCACGGCGGTGGCCGACAAGGAAGGGGGAACGGTCGAACTCATCGAGACGTTCGACTGTGCTGGAGGCGCCCTCTGGGCGGGCCATCACTACCGCAGGAGCCCCCTTGTCCGGGAGATCAGGGTTGTCGGGCGGACCCAGCGGTTCCTCCTGGAGACCGGCTGCGTCAACCTCGAACTGGTGGGTTCTCATTTTCCCGCGGGGATCAGTGCCGTCGAAGTCACCGATGATGAGATCGGCATCTCCTACCGCGGGATGGGCGGCGGCGGTGTAGGGGCAAGCGTCTGCCGCGCAACGGCGCACGGGGTCCTGCGGGCGGATGCCGACCCCTCGGGCGGCGGGCGTGAGGCGGGCTCACGCATCTGGCTGCCTCGCAGGGAACGGGTCATCATCGGGGTCGATGATACGGACACCCCGGAGGAGGGCGCCACATGGACACTCGCCCATAATATTTCACGGGCAATGGAGGACGAGGCGACGCGGTACCTCTCGCACACCATCGTTCAGCTCTTCCCGGTCCCGTACAGGACAAAGAACTGTGTCGGACTGGCCTGTGAATTTGCCACCAGCGATGCGGATGGCCTCATTACCCGGTTCGCCGCCCTTCTTGAGAAATACACCCTCTCGGAGGATACCGGCATGGCGGCATTCAGGGATTTTGACCCTGCGCCGCTTCGCCCCTTCGGCTGGTCGGTCAAGAGAGGGGAGGTAGCGCGTGATGACCTTGAGGCCATCCGGCCGCTTTTGGATATCAGGATGGAGGGGAGGGGGATTATCGGTGCTGCGGCGGCAATCCCGTTTGCGACCCGGTATGAGGAGGCGCTTCTGCTATGCAGTGGAGACGGATAAAGGCAGAAATACTGGCATATGGCGGGGTACGCCCGCAGGAAGTGCCCGAACGATGGAAAGACCGATCGACGGCAGGTCCCGGGGCACGGGGACCGGGAAGCTTTTTTTTTGCCACCGATAACGGACGCGTCCGGGTGGCGGTTGATGATGACAGCAGGTTATCCCTGAACGTCGCAGATGACGGCTCTGCGGTGATTACCGGCCCGGGGCTCCGGGTGGAGGGATGGCTGGAAGAGCCCGCCCTCCACTGTCCCCGGCAGGCGTACATCACCCTCTCGGAAGGGTGCATATTCGGCTGCAGGTACTGCGCCGTCCCGGAGGGGCCCTGCCGCTATAAAACGCCCGATGACGTCGAAGCCCTCATCCTGTCGGTCCTTGACCGCATCGATGCAGTCTCGATTACCAGCGGAGTTTTGGACTCCGTCGAGGCAGACGAGGCCCGGGCCTTCGCCGTCGTCAGCCGCGTGATGCAGTTCGGGAAGCCGGTGGGTGTATCCATCTACCCGACTACTGAAACACCGCGCCGCCTTCATGAACTCGGGGTATCCGAGGTGAAGTTCAACGTAGAGACGGCAACAGCCGAACTCTTTGCCGAGATGTGCCCCGGACTGGACTACGATCTGGTATGGGAAGTCCTCGCAGCCTCAGTCCCTCTCTTCGGGAAGAACCGGGTCTACTCAAACGTGATCCTGGGCCTCGGGGAGACCGATGAAGAGATGACGGCATGCATCCGCCGCCTGACCGGCATGGGAGTCATCCCGGTCGTCCGTCCTCTTACACCCTCCAGGGGGGTCGCCCATCTGCCACGGCCCGATGCGGACAGAATCCTGCGGACAGCAGAGGTGCTCAGGGGGGCCCTATCAACGGCGGGACTCGACCCGGCACAGGCTCTGACGATGTGTTCGGCCTGTACCGGGTGTGACCTGGTGCCGGGGGTGGACCTGTGAACGGCGAAGATGCCCTTTCACGGGCGCTCGTAGCCTCCGCGGACCGCTGGTATGCAGTGCCGGGATACCCGGTCACCGGGATTGCAGCAGGGTGCGGTGCCGAGATCACGGTCAACGAGAAGGTAGCCCTCGAGTACGCACTCGGCGATTCGCTCTCGGGCAGGCGTGCTGCCGTCATCCTGAAGAACGTGGGACTGAACGCCTGTGCCGACACCCTCGTCGCCGCAGCGGTGGAAGGGACGCGTGCGGGAGTTGTGATCGTCGCCGGTGATGACGAGGAGGTAAGCGGCTCCCAGCATGCACAGGACTCCCGCTGCTATGGCAGGGTTGCCGGCGTACCCGTCTTCTCCCCCCTGCCGGAAGAGTTTGCTGAGTCGGTGGAGACGGCATTTCAAACTTCCGAGAGGTTTTGGCGGCCGGCAATCATCCGCATTGCATCGGGGATGCTCACACAGCCCGCCGGGGGAGTTCCCCTCGAACGAAAGGACTTTCAACAACCACGTCCCGACGAACGGGACCTCACCATGCGGGGCCGCACCCAAGCCGCGGAGTACCGGAGGATGGACCTGTGCTCCTGGGCATCGTCCGGGCCCCGCTACCTCACCCACCCGCCACGGGCCGGCGGTGGGAACGGATGCACGACCATCAGAGTCACCGGGGAACCGCCACAGACGGTGCATGCACGGGGGTATGCCCGCACCTTCTGTACCGGGTGCCCCTTTCTCCCGGCACTTCACCTCCTGCGGGAAAAGGAGCTTGCTCCTGTCTGTGACATCGGATGCGCCGTCCTTGCCAAGAACCCGCCCTACTCTTTCTGCGCCGCAAGTTACGCCCTCGGCTCGTCCCCGGCAGTCGCGGCAACGAGCACCGGCGTTGCCCTTACCGGAGACTATGCCCTTCTCCATTCGGGTATCAACGCCCTCATCGACATTGCCGAAAAGAACCGGGACCTTCTCCTGGTGGTCCTCGCAAACGGCACGATGGGAATGACGGGTGGCCAGCCCACCCCGGAGGTTCGCCCGTATCTTGCATGGGCGCACCCGGTCGTCTGCGCTGCGGATGATACCGCCTGCATCGAAGAAAACCTCCTTTCCTGGAAAGCTCAGGGGAAGGGGCTTTGCATACTTTATATTGTGGGGGACTGTCCCCCCGGAGCACATCATGAAACCATGGAATGTTGAAATATGTGATGTAACGCTGCGTGACGGGGAACAGACCCCCGGGGTCTCCTTCACCTGCGAAGAGAAGATGGAGATCGCGACACAGATCGACGCCGTCGGCGTCGAGGTCATCGAAGCAGGATTTCCTGTGGTATCGGAAAACGAAAAGGCATGTGTACGGGCTGTCTGCAACATGGGCCTCGATGCCAGGGTCTGCTGCCTCTCACGGGCACTGAAACAGGATGTGGACGCCGCCATCGACTGCGGCGTCGATCTCGTCAGCATCTTCTTTGCCACGTCTGACCGCCACATCAGGGTCAAGTACCGGTGCTCCCGCGAGGAGATGACGGAACAGGCACTCAGCATGATAGAATATGCCCGGGATCACGGCATTGCCGTCAGGTTCGCCGCCGAGGATGCTTCACGGACCGATACCGAAATCCTCAAAGACCTATACCTCCGTGGTGCGGAATGCGGCGCGGAATACTCGGGCTTTGCCGATACGGTGGGATTTCTCACTCCCCTTGAGATGGCAGCGGCGATGCGCGACATCTGTTCCGCCGTCCCGAACAAGGTCGCGGTGCACTGCCACAATGACATGGGGTGTGCCGGGGCAAATACCATCACCGCAGCGGCATGCGGAGCTTTCCAGCTGCACACCACCGTCAACGGGATCGGGGAACGGGCAGGAAACGCCCCGCTCGAAGAGGTGCTGGTCGCACTCAGGATGAAAGGCGGGGTGGACCGCTATGACCTGACCCTCATTCCCTACCTCTCTGAAATCGTCCAGGACCATTCGGGCATCAGGATGATGGCCACAAAACCGGTCGTCGGCCGAAACGTCTTCTCCCATGAAAGCGGCATCCACATCGCGGCCATCCTCGAAGATCCGGAGACCTATGAATACATCCTCCCCGAACAGGTCGGCCGGCACCGCCAGTTTGTCCTCGGCAAACACACCGGCAGAAAAGGGCTGGAGCATATCCTGCAGAAGACCGGCATCGAACTTACCCCCCGTCAGATCGCCTGGGTGCTCAACCGCGTCAAGGAGATCTCGGAAGGAAAGTGTGCGGTTACCCAGGACGTCCTCCTCAGGGTGATCGAGAAGGCGCGGGAGGGTACCGATGACCACCCTCTCTGAACGCATTCTCGGAGCTTGCGCTGGCGAGTATGTCGACCGCTTGGTTGACCGGGCATTCGCCCATGACGGTACAGGGGTTCTCGCACTGGAGGCATTCAGGGAGATGGGCAGGACGGTGCCCGCCTTTCCTGAGCGGATCTCCATCTTCTTCGACCACCTCGCACCGGCGAACAACAGCCAGACCGCAACCCTTCAGGCTGAACTGAGGGATTTTGCGATAGAATGCGGCCTGCATTTCAGTGACGTGGGAGAGGGCATCTGCCACCAGCTGATGAGCGAGGGCCGGGCCCTTCCGGGAGAGATCGTCGTCGGCGCCGATTCGCACTCCTGCACGGCCGGTGCCTTCGGGGCATTTGCCACCGGGGTGGGCGCAACCGATATGGCTGCCATCTGGGCAGGCGGAAGCACGTGGTTCAGGGTTCCCGAGACCACCGCCATTCAACTGGAAGGAAGCCTCACGGGCGCTGCCGAGGCAAAGGACCTCGCGCTCACCTATGTCGGTCGCCTCGGTATGGACGGGGCGACCTACCGTGCGCTCGAATTCACCGGGGAGGGGGCCTCAGCCATCGCAATGGAGGGGAGGCTCACCCTCACGAACATGGCCATCGAAGCAGGGGCAAAGACCGGCCTCTTCTATGCCGATAACATTACCCGCAGGTACCTTGCCGAATACGGCCATGATGTGACGATGCAGGTCCCCCGGGACCCGGACTATGCACAGGAGATGGTAATCAATCTCGATGACATCGTCCCGGTCCTTTCCATTCCCCACCGCGTGGATACCATCGCAGATGTGACCGACTACGAGGGAACCCCGCTTGATCAGGTCTTTGTCGGGACATGCACCAACGGGAGGTATTCGGACATCGAACGGTTTGCGGCCCTTATACGCGGCAAGAAGGTGAAGACCCGCACCATCGTGGTGCCGGCATCCCGTGATGTCCTCCTTCGTGCCGGGAGAACGGGTGTCCTGACGGACCTCATCGAGGCGGGATGCATCGTCGGTCCACCCGGCTGCGGACCCTGCCTCGGGATGCACATGGGGGTACTCGGGGAGGGCGAGGTGGCCCTCTCGACGGCGAACAGGAACTTCAGGAACCGGATGGGGGTCGGCGCAGAATATTATCTCGGGTCGGTCGCAACGGCCGCAGCGAGTGCGCTTGCAGGCGGGATTTGTGCTCCGGAGGTGCCCTGATGGAAGGAACAGGACACGCGGTCTGCCTCGGCCCCGACATCGACACCGACATCATCATTGCCGGTCGATACCTCCGCACCAAGGACCGCTCGGTATGGGCGGAGCATGTCCTTGAGGACCTCGACCCCGCCCTTGCCCCCCGCCTGCGGGGAGCGGTCATCGTCGCAGGCAGGAACATGGGGTGCGGCTCTTCGCGGGAACAGGCACCTGTCGCCCTCAAAGAGGCGGGGGTACTCGCGGTCATCGCCCCCTCCTTTGCCCGCATCTTCTTCAGGAATGCGATCAATGTAGGCCTTCCGGTAATCGAATGCGACGGCGTGCCCTGTACTGCCGGGGAGCCGGTCGCGTTCTCCCTCGATGAGGGGTGGGTGAAGGCGGGTGGCGTGCGTTATAACGCCCGTCCGCTCTCAGTGCGGATGCAGGAGATCCTTGATGCCGGCGGCCTCGTGAACTACTGGAGAGCAAAAGAATGATCTTTCCGGAAGAATTCAAAACCGTCGGGTGGGCAGAGGGGTTTCCTGCGGGCGAAAAAGTGTATTTCCTCTCACGGTATCTCATCCGGCCGGTCGATGGCGGGTATGAGATCATCGCCGTGACCCTCTCCGCCACCGGCGGCATGATGAGGGAGATTGTCGATACCAAGGTCATCGCGGTGCCCGGCGAGGTGGAGATGTACCCCGGCAGGGTGAACCTGCATGACCGCACCCGCCTTATTCGTCTTGCGGCAGAGAGCGGCAAACGCGCCACCATCTTCACCGGCCATGATGAACACACCACCTTCGTTCTTGACCCGGATATGGAAGGCCTGACCATAGTGCACGTCTACGATGTCACGCCGCCCCGGCCGCATCTTGCCGACACCCTAAAAGAACTCGAAGCGGCGGGCCTCTTTGGGGAACTGGGGGTACAATTTGAATGGCATATCCGGGATATCGCGGCAATACAGGCCGATGCCTACCCCTGCAGGGCGGCGGGATTTACCTGCACGGTGGACAACGATCCGCTTGCCGGGACCGAACGGGTCGCCGGCTGCCTCACTGCACGACAGGTTCTCGCAGAGTGCTACGGCGATGCAGCCTTTGAGTTTGTCAATATCTGCCCCGCTGACAGTGCTCTTGCCGAACCATTCATCGCCCGGTGCTGCCGGTCGGAACGAAGTGGTGTCGGCGATCACAACGGCCTCTACGGCGCCATTGTCCACTGGGGGGCAACCCCGAAGACGATTGCCGACGCCGTCTTTGCCATGATGGAGGGGTGGGGAAAGTGACCCTGAAGGTCGCCGTGGTCGAAGGCGACGGGATTGGACGCGAAGTCATCCCGGTCGCACGCAGGGTTCTCGAAACCATCCGTCCTGATATTGAATTGTTCCCGGTCGAGGTGGGCTACGGCAAATGGGCCCGGACCGGATGCGCCTGTGACGCGGATGATATTGCCGCCCTGAAATCCGCGGACAGCATCCTCTTCGGGGCAATCACCACCCCGCCGGACCCCGGTTACAACAGCATACTGCTCCGGATACGAAAAGAGCTTGACCTCTATGCCAATGTCCGCCCCGTGCAGGGGGAAGGATTTGATATTCTCATCATCCGTGAGAATACGGAGGGGCTGTATTCGGGGATTGAATGGCACGAGGAAGACAGGGCCTGCACCGTCCGGGTGATCACCGTCAAAGGCAGCCGCCGCATCGCACGGTTCGCCGCAGAGCGCGCCCTCGCGAGGGGAGGGCACCTGACCATCGGCAACAAGGCAAACGTCCTTAAATCCGACGTGCTCTTCAGGGAGATCTGTATCGAAGAGGCGACGGGTGCAGGGGTAAGGTGGGATACCGCCTTCATCGATGCTCTCACCCTCGATGTCCTGATGCACCCTGCGGAGTATGACGTGATAGTGACCACCAACATGTTCGGGGACATCCTCTCGGATGCCGCAGGATATCTCGTCGGAGGACTCGGCCTCCTTCCCAGCGCAAACATCGGAGACCGGCACGCCCTCTTCGAACCGGTTCACGGGAGTGCACCCGATATCGCAGGAACTGATCGTGCAAACCCCATTGCCGCCGTCAGAAGCGCGGCAATGCTGCTTGACCATGCCGGCGATCACGATGGCGCAGTGTGTATTGAGACCGCCATCCGGGAGGTGGTTGCACGGGGTGTCAAGACTCCCGACATGGGAGGACGCGCCGGCACCCGGGCCTTCGGCGATGCCCTGGTAACGGCCCTGCAGACACCACACCAGCAGCGTCCCTGAAGACGGATTATATCGTGGTGCAATCACAAGAATGATGGGAATGAAGGTTCGTATCGGGTGCCATGTCTCCATCGCAGGATCGCTTGCCGCCTCCGTTTCGCGTGCCATATCAAGGGAGTGCCGCACGTTCCAGATATTTACCCGCAACCCCCGGGGCTGGAACTACAAGGAAGTTGCAGAAGAGGATGCAGCTGCCTTCAGGGAAGCGGTCGCCACCTCGGGCATGGACCCCGCCGTTGCCCACATGCCCTATCTCCCCAACCTCGCATCGCCTAAGGAGGAGGTCTATGAAAAATCGGTCAGTGCGTTCTGTGCGGAAGTGGAACGCTGCCACCTCCTCGGCATTCCGTACCTCGTCACCCATCTCGGCAGTACGCTCGGAACCCCCCCGGAAGAAGGGCAGGACCGCATCGTCCGGGCACTCGGCGCGGCGCTTGACATGAATGCTGCCGGGGTCACTATTCTCCTCGAAAACACCGCCGGCTGCAGAAATACCATCGGGAACAGGTTCGATGAAATCGGCAGCATCCTCGACGAAGCAGGCGGGAAGGCCAGGCTTGGGATCTGTTTTGACACATGCCATGCCTTTGCCGCCGGCTATGACCTGAGGACTGCCGCATCAGTAAATTCAGTGATGAAGGAATGTGATGCTGAGGTCGGGAGCCAACGAATCCACCTTGTTCACCTGAACGATGCGAAGGCACCCCTTGCCTCCGGGCGTGATCGCCACGAACATCTCGGCCTCGGTGAGATCGGGCCGGAGGGCCTTTCCGCGGTTCTGCATCACCCTGCCCTGCGCCACCTCCCTTTCATCTGTGAGACACCGGTGGACGAACGCCGCGATGATCTTGGCAACATCCGGTATGCTGCCTTCCTTGCAGGTGGCACGTCCGGCGCTGCTCCACTGTGATCATTATTAGGGATCGAACCCAATGCTTGAAGAGTGATTGGACAGCGTGAGGGCAGCACGGTCGTGCTGGGAAAGGATGCCATAGTACTCCATGAGCAGAGCGGCTTTGGCCGGGCTACGAAGAATACGCTGACGCTTGCACCGGAGGAGGCCCTCTATCTCGTTCACCGGAACAAGATTGAGGTGAACCATGAGGACTTTACCTCTCTCCTGAATAGTTTTTCAGCCGAAAAAGGGTTTATGCGGCGGTTCCTCGTGTACCGGGACATACGCGAGCGGGGATATGTGATCCAGCCGGGCCCCCATGACTTCCGGGTATTCAGGCGGGGGGAAAAGCCGGGAAAGGGCCGTTCCCAGTACATGATCCGTGTGCTTTCCGAACGCGACCTGGTGGACTTTACCGGCATCGTGAACGATGTCGGGACGACGGGGCACATGCGCAAGCAGTATGTGATTGCCGTCGTTGATGATGAGGACGAGATCACCTACTATGAGGTGAAGACTGATGCCCTCAAACCTGCGGGACCGGTTATTTCCTGCCCTCCGATCGAAGCGAGGGTCTTTGGCAGCACGGTCCTCACCCTTCAGGGCGATGCCTTCCCGGAAGGTGGCTGGATAGGAACGCCGCTCGACAAGACACGGCTCCTTCTCTCACCGATGGAAGCACATTACCTGCAGGAGCGTGACCTCCTTGTGTTTCACCCCGATGCAGCGGCGGGGGAGGCATTTTTCCGGCGTGCCTCAGCCGAAGACCCGGAACTCCCCGAGAAAGGCGCCACCTACAGCCACATGAGAGACCTCGGCTATATCCCGAGGACCGCCTACAAATTCGGCCACCACTTCCGGGTGTATTCAGGCGGCAAGAAGCATTCCGAACTGCTTGTCCATGCCATCGCATCGGGTGTCGCGCTTCCGATGAGCGTGATCTCACGCTCGGTCCGCCTTGCCCACAGCGTGCGCAAGAAGATGCTTTTTGCATGTGTAGATCAAAAAAATATTGAATTCATAGAATTTGCCAGAATTAAATTGTAATGAGAGTCTGTCCATGGAGCAGGAGATTAACCCGTGGTCTGCGAACCAGTCCATAGATACGGAGAAATTTTTTTCGGAATTTGGCATCGAACCGATGGATGCGATTCTGGAACGTATTTCCGACCCCCCGTATTTTTTACGAAGGGGTATCGTCATCGGCCAGAGGGATTACCTCCCTATCGCCGCGGCCATGAACACCGGTTCCCCCTTCCATGTGCTGACGGGGTTCATGCCATCCGGTCATCCGCATCTTGGTCACCTGATGGTGATGAAAGAGGTCGTCTGGCATGTGCAGCAGGGCGGAAATGGATACGTGGCGGTGGCGGACCGTGAAGCGCACGCTGTACGCGGCATTTCTTGGGATAAATGCGGGGAATATGCACGGGAATACCTGCAATGCCTCTACGCACTCGGGTACGAGGGGCAGACCTATTACCAGACCAGGAATACCCGGGTAAAGGACCTTGCCTTTGAAGCGGCCATCAAAATGAACTTCTCGGACCTGCAGGCAATATACGGGTTCGGCCAGGAGACGGCCATCGCCCACGCAATGAGCGTGGCAACCCAGGTGGCGGATATCCTCTACCCGCAGACAGATGCAGGACCGGCACCCACCATTGTTCCGGTGGGCCTTGACCAGGACCCGCATATCCGCCTCACCCGTGACGTGGCATTTAAACTCAGGATGTTTACCGTCGAACAGCGTGACGGCTATGTAAGCGTACGCTCGAAGAACGCCCCGGAAGCGGCTCTTCAGGCAGTCCACACGTCCTTTGCCGGGTCAAAGAAATACGAAGGGCATGTGGATATCAAAAACGCGACCTACGATGAGGTCAGCACCCGCGTCCGTGAGATTGAGATTGCCCACGGGGGCTACGGGTTTTACAGCCCTTCGGCGACCTATCATTACTTTATGCCGGGACTTCAGGGTGGCAAGATGTCGTCCAGTGTCCCGGAGAGCTCGTTCGGGTTCTGCGACCCTGACAAGGATATTCAAAAGAAAGTGATGTCAGCCCTCACCGGCGGAAGAATGACCCTTGAGGAACAGAAACGCCTTGGCGGCGAACCGGACAAATGTTCGGTGTATCTCCTTAACCTCTTCCATATGTGTGAGGATGACGGGGAACTCGCTGAGATCCACCGTGCCTGCCGTGGGGGCGAGCTGATGTGCGGGACCTGTAAGAAAGCAACCTGGGAGCGGGTACGAGAGTTTCTCACGGAATTCCGCGAGAGGTTGGATGAAGTAGAACACAAGGTGGATGAAGACTGATGGAAGAACTGACCTATAATGAAAAACGGCTGATGGTGGCCCTCAATACGATATCAGATGGCGTTCCTGCCGTCCTCGCCGGCGAACTGAATACCACCGAAGAGGCAGTGGTACAGTTTGCCCATCTCTGCGCCGACAAGGGGATTGCCACCCTTGAACGGACCGTCAGGGTCGACTACGTGTTGACCGACGAAGGAAAACACTACTCGGCACTCGGACTGCCCGAACGCCAGGTCTATGCCTCCTTTGAGGGTGAGATCCCGATGAAAGACCTCCAGGCCCATCCCCTCTCCCGGATCGCGGTCGGCTGGATGAAGAAGAAGGGCTGGATAACCATCGATAAGGGGGTAGTAAAAAAGACCGGCGAGGCACCCGAAGGCGATGATGAACGGGCCCTTTGCGACCCCTCCGCTGGTGGCGAAGGGATGGCCGAACTCATCAGACGCGGCCTCGTTGAAGAACGTGAGAAGGTCTCCTACCGCATTACCATCACCCCGCGGGGAAGACAGCTCGTCGCAGACGGCCTCGACCTGAGAGAGGAGGTGGGTGCCATCACCCGTGAGCAGATCATCAGCGGTGCCTGGAAAGAGCTGAACCTGCGCCGGTACAGCGTCGGCAAGCTCCCGAAAAAGGTGTGGCCCGGCAAAGTCCATCCCTACCAGCACCTGATCGACGAGATGCGCCAGATTCTGCTGGAGATGGGCTTTGAGGAGATGCAGGGGAGCATCATCCAGAGTTCGTTCTGGAACTTCGACGCCCTCTTTCAGCCGCAGGACCACCCTGCCCGCGAGATGCAGGATACCTTCTTTTTGGCAGAAGAGGCCACCCTCCCGGACGGCTGGGAAGCGGTCCGGGATGTGCATGAGCACGGAGGGACGACATCGTCTTCCGGATGGGGCGGCATCTGGAACCAGGACAAGGCACGCCAGAAGGTGCTCCGGACGCATACGACCGGTCTTTCCATCCAGCACCTGACGACGAACCCGGAACCGCCGGTCAAGGCATTCTGTATCGGCAGGGTCTACCGACGGGAGGCGATCGACCCCACCCACACACCTGAATTCGAACAGCTGGAAGGAATTGTGATGGACGAAGGCGTCTCCTTCCGCCACCTGATGGGATTTTTGAAGGAATTCTATGCCAGGATGGGATTCGAGAACGTCCGCTTCCGTCCCGGCTACTTCCCCTATACCGAACCCTCGGTCGAACCCGAGGTCTGGGTCGATGGTCTCGGGTGGGTCGAACTCGGTGGCGCGGGAATCTTCCGCGAGGAGGTAACGGCACCGTGGGGCATCACCACCCCCGTCCTTGCCTGGGGCCTCGGGGTCTCCCGTGTCGCCATGCTGCGCATGGGACTGACCGATCTTCGCCAGCTCTACCGCAGTGACATCGACTGGATAAAAGAGTATCCCTTCTATGCCGGAGGGAGGATTTGACCATGCCGATTATTCATCTCCCCTACAACTATCTCGAAGAACTGACCGGCACCGACCGCAAGACGATCATCGAGCGCCTTCCGATGATCGGCGCTGATATCGAACGCTTCGAGGACGATCATACCGACGTGGAATTCTTCCCTGACCGGCCGGACCTCTTCTCCACCGAAGGGGTGGCCCGGGCAATGCGGGGATTTCTGGGAATGGAAACCGGATGCCCCCATTACACGGTTGCACCCTCGGGCGTCACCTTCTCCATCGACCCGAAGCTCGAGGGGATACGCCCGTTCCTTGGCTCTGCTGTGATCAGAAACGTCTCTTTGGACAGCGAGAGGATCGAGACCCTGATGGGGCTGCAGGAAGCCCTGCACTGGGCAGTCGGCCGCGGCAGGGGAAAGGTCGCCATCGGCGTCCATGACATGGACACGGTCACAGGGCCGTTTGCCTACATCGCATCACCCCGCACCCGGTCCTTCGTCCCCCTCGACTTTGAGGAGGAGATGACACTGGATGAGATCATACAGCGGCATCCGAAAGGCATCGATTATGCGCATATCGTCGACCAGTTCGACCTGATGCCCCTCATTGTCGATACACAGGACAATGTCCTCTCGTTTCCACCCATCATCAACGGCGAACTGACGAAGGTGACCGGGAAGACCAAAAACATCCTGCTCGACTGTACAGGCACCGACGAACGGGCGGTGATCACGGCGGTCAATATCATCTGTACCGCCCTTGCAGAGGGAGGCGCGACAATAGAGAGCGTCGAGGTGAACGGTACGCCGATGCCGTCCCTTGCCCCCCGGACCCGCCGGGTCAGTGTCGATGAGTGCACCCGCCTGCTGGGCATAGAACTGGATGCACCTGCCATGGCGGCGCTCCTTGCAAAGATGCGGATGGGGGCACACCCCGTTGGTGACAGGTATCTGGATGTCACGATTCCGTGCTATCGTGCTGATATCATGCATGACTGGGACGTCTTTGAGGATGTTGCCATCGCCTACGGGTTCGGCAACTTCGATGCCGAACTTCCGGCATCATTCACCATAGGAAGAGAGCACCCGGTCAACATCATTGCAGGAGCCGTGCGGCGGATCGTTGCCGGCCTCGGGTTTGTCGAGATGATGCCGTTTACCCTGACGAGCGAGCGCGTGCTCTTTTCCAACATGCAGCGCGAACCGGCGCCCGGCGCTCTTCGCATCCTGCACCCCATCAGCGAGGAGCAGACCACGGTCCGGACGGATATCCTGCCACTCCTGATGGAGACGCTCCAGATAAACCATCACCGGGAACTGCCGCAGCGGATATTTTCCACCGGTGACGTCGTGGAGGGAGAGGAGACCTTCCAGAAGGTGGCGGCCGTCTCCATCCACACCGATGCGGACTTCTCGGAAATATATGCGACCGCCGACGCCCTGCTGCGTGAACTCGGGCTTGTATACACGGTAGAAGAATCCGGCGACCCCGCTTTCATCGACGGTCGCCGCGGCGATATCATTATTGAAGGACAAAAGGCAGGAGTATTTGGGGAGGTCTCCCCCGCGGTGATCCTGAACTTCGAGCTGGATCAGCCGGTTGCAGCCCTCGAACTCGATCTGCGGGTTCTCCGGGCATAATCTTTTTTCAGGCGGCTTACCCGACAGGCGGGTTCCGGTACCAGATATTGAAGTCTGCGACGGTCAGACGATTCCCCTGATTCCAGACCACCACGTTCAGGTCTTCATCCGCCTCCACCTCGATGACCTGGTAATTGACATCGTCAAACCTGGCGACGGGCGTGAATTCACCTGTGTTCGTTGCCACCTTGGTCTTGAAATTCGAGAGTTCGCGATCATTCAGGAAGAGGACGGTCACCGGGTACTGTGAGCGCACCTCGACCTTCAGCGCCCGAAATTTCTTTGCGTTTACATCGGGACCATAGGCAAAATACCCCCCCAGGGGGTTGAGGGTGTTCGCACCTTCCCGCCAGACGATCCATTCATCTGCACCGTCCGGATGCGCTGCATCATCGCCAGAGGGGGGATCTCTTCTGGTGTTGCTGTGGATGACGCCGTAATCACGGTGATCTCCGGTGACGACGTCCCCCCTTCACCCGGAGAACCCGTGCATCCGCACAGAAATACCGCTCCTGCGAGGAGAAATACCGCCCCGCTCATGAGAATACCCTCCCGTCCTTTCGCTCTGCTCATGAAAGTGCATGCTCCCGGCGACGCATTAAAGGTTTCAAAAAGAGTTGGCGGGTGATATCCGCCATTACGGTAGAACACAGCGGCCCGGGGAGCCTTTCTCAAAGCCTGACCGGCACGCCCCGGGCGTCGAGGTATTCCTTCACCTCACGCACCGTCATCTCCCCGAAATGGAAGACCGACGCCGCAAGGCATGCATCCGCCTTTCCTTCGACAAAGCCCTCGTAGAAGTGCTCCATCGTGCCAACCCCTCCGCTTGCTATGACCGGGATGGTGACCCGCTCCGAGATGGCCCGGGTTACGGCGAGATCAAATCCGGTCTTCACCCCGTCCGTCTCCATGGAGGTGAGGAGGATCTCCCCTGCACCTCGGCGCTCTGCCTCCTGCGCCCACCGGACGGCATCGATGCCCGTCGGGTGGCTGCCGCCATAGATGACCACTTCATACCAGCAGACATTCCCGTCCGCAAGTTCGATGGGGGTGACCCCCTCATGCATCTCGTTGTTTCGCCGGACGTCAATCGCAACCACAATGCACTGCGACCCGAACTTCGCCGCACCTTCGTTGATGAGGCCGGGATGCTGCACCGCACTCGTATTGATACTCACCTTGTCGGCGCCTGCGCGGAGGATCTGCTGCATGTCCTCGATACTGCGGATGCCTCCGCCGACCGTCAGCGGGAGAAAGAGCTGATCAGCAGCCCGCCGGATGACATCGATGATGATCCCCCGGGCTTCTTTTGATGCGGTGATATCCAGAAAGACGACCTCGTCTGCCCCCTGTTCATTGTATCGGGCGGCAAGTTCCACCGGATCGCCTGCATCACGCAGCCCCAGAAAATTGGTGCCTTTAACAACCCGCCCATCCTTGAGATCCAGGCAGGGAATAATACGTTTGGTGAGTGCCATAGGTGAAATAGTCTCTGCACGATTGACGTATTAGGGTTTTCTATGCTGCACCGATGGTGAGCCATAGCGGAATTTCAGGGCCGTAACTTTGCTCACATATTCCTCCATGGCAAACTTGCGGACGAGGCCGCGATCGTTCATGTACCGGACCTTTCCAAATATCTGACGTTCCTTCCATGCACGATCATGCTTTCCGAAACACCAGGCAATACCGGCATAGCTGTTGGGATCCCGGCCGTCGAGCTCGTACCGGTTGTTCAGGAGAAGCGCAGTCGCAAAAGCCTCCTCCGGTGTGGGAGACCACTCAAGGATCTTTTTGCCCCAGTACATCCGCATGTACCCCTGCATCATGCCGGTGACCACCATCTCCTGCTGGGCGGCATTCCAGTAGGGATCATGCGTCCGTGCATTCTCAAGCTCCTCCTGCGTATAGAGATACGGGCGCGGATCACTCCGGTGCTCGTCCAGGGTGGTGCGGGCCCATGCAGGCAGTGCTGCATACGCGGCATGGGAAGGGTTCTTCTCGGTAAAATTGATGGCAAGTTCACGGCGGACAATCAGCTGTTCAAGGAAGGGTTCGACGGCATCCTTACCGGTCGCAATTGCGCAAAGTGCCACCGCAAGAGGGGATATCTGCCCGAAATGGAGATACGGGCTCAGGTGGGAGGCATACTCCAGGGACGGATCGTTCCTGAGCTCCCCGAAGCGGTCCAGCTTCTCTTCCAGAAATTGCTCCAGCAGCCGCCATGCCTCGCCAGAGCCGCCCCTGAAGATGGGGGACGGCGGCACCGACCGGTCAATACCCGGATCCGATAGACAGCTTTCCGGCTCAGGACTCTTCCCGCCTATCGAACCTGTCGCTTCGAACCTGGCGGCCGGAGAGGACTGATCCACGGGTACGAGGTATTCCGGGAGGAGGCGATTGATCTTTTTCCGGAGCGTCGCCGCTGACCACTCTTCCTTCTCTGAGGCGGTATCGACCGGGACGACGACATTCGATTCCACCTGGATAAAGGGGCAGACTACCTGATCGGCAAGAGCCGCCCGCCAGGCCTTCGGCGGGGCCGTATAGCTCCTGTCCGTAACGACGCATGCGGCATCGGCCGAAAGGCCCTTCACCTCAACAGGGGGGTCGCCGCACCTGAGCACCCACCCGATGCCGCGCTTCCTGAGGGCGGCAGCCGTCTCCCCAAGCCCTTCAGCCATGAAGGTATAGTGGCGCAGGTTTGCCTCAGGGTACCGGGGGTTCCAGACAAAGCAAACGCAGAGGGGCAGGGAGAGGGCGTTTGCCATCCTGACGGCATATTCGAGGGCATGGTTGAACTGCGTCCTCTGCGACGCCTGCATCCAGTACAGGACATACATCCCTCCCTCGGGCACCTCCCTTGCATTCAGGGACCGGATCCGTGACGGCTGTATCATTGCTCCCTTGTAGGGTGCGATCCGGTATAAGTATGAAACCTAATTAGTTCCCCCGACACACCTAGTATGGACTGCCGCCGGCAACCTCCGGCGCTCACAGGTGCAGAACATGACTACAGGAAGGATGAAGATGGACTGGGCACGGCAGTACATGCCGGTGCTCGGGGCGATCAGGGAGCGCTTTGTGGCAGAAAAGCCCCTGGAAGGAGTGATAATCGGCATGGCACTGCACGTCGAGGCCAAGACGGCGGTGCTGGTGGAGACGCTTGCATCGGGAGGTGCGGAGGTGCACATTACCGGGTGCAACCCCCTCTCGACCCAGGACGATGTCGCCGAAGCCCTCAATTCGGTCACCGGTGTCCACTGCTATGCAAAGCGGGCCTGTGCGGTTGATGACTACTATGCGGCAATCGATAAGGTGCTGGACGCACGTCCCACCGTCACGATCGACGACGGCATGGACCTCATCCACCGCCTCCACACCGAACGGCGAGACCTCTTGGAGGGAATTGTCGGGGGGTGCGAGGAGACCACCACTGGCATCCACCGTCTCCGCTCGATGGCGGCCGAGGGAAAGCTCGAATTCCCGGTCATCGCCGTCAATGACACCCCCATGAAACGGTTCTTTGATAACGTGCACGGCACCGGAGAGAGTGCCCTTGCATCGATCATGATCACGACCAACTCCCTCATCGGCGGAAAGGCCTTCGTGGTGGCCGGGTACGGCTACTGCGGCAGGGGGCTTGCACGGATGGCCCACGGCCTCGGCGCACGCGTGATCGTCACCGAAGTGGACCCGCGGCGCGCTCTTGAAGCGCACATGGACGGTTACCATGTCATGCCGATGGAAGACGCCGCCCGGGAAGGTGACATCTTTGTGACCACCACCGGCAACACCTCCATCCTGACCGGAGCGCACTTCCCCCTGATGAAAGACGGCGTGATTCTCTCCAATGCGGGCCATTTTAATGTGGAAATAAACATCCCGTGGCTGCAGGAGCATGCAGAGGCCCATGAGGAACGCGACGGCATCGACACATACGTGATCGAAGGCAGGCGTATCAATGTCCTTGCCGAAGGCCGGCTGGTCAACCTCGCGACCCCCAAGGGAATGGGCCATCCGATTGAGGTGATGGACCTCTCCTTTGCCCTCCAGGCACTCTGCACCGAATATATCCATACGAACGGTGCCGGTCTTGCAGGCGGGGTCTACGAAGTGCCCGAAGACATCGACACCACCGTTGCCTCCATCAAACTCCGTTCACTCGGCATCAGCATCGACACCCTGACCGAGGAACAGTGCACCTATATGAGCAGCTGGGATATCGGCACATAACCCGGCTCTTTTTTTATGCACGGCCGCGTTCGTCAGAACGGGCGGCAATGATCATTCGTTTCCGTTCAGCCGGGTGAGATGTTGCCGGTCGGCAAAAAGATATTCCTGGGCATACCCGGCATAAGGGCCGAAATGATCCCGCCCGAACCGCCGGATGACCTCATATTCTTTGGGGCTGAGCGTTTTTGCTGCAGAACCGACCCCGTAACAGGTTTTCATTATCGCCCGGACCCAGACATCAACGGGGAAGGCCTCGTACATCTCAAACCCGAAGAGGAGGATACAGTCGGCGACCTTCGGGCCGGCGCCGGGAAACCGCATCATCTCATGCCGTGCATCCTCATAGTCCATCTGACGGATCCGTTCGACCCAGTCGGGATCTCCGGCGACGGCTTCTGCGGTCCGGTGAATATACCCGGCCCTGTACCCGAGTGCGCAGGCTCTCTTCTCCTCCTGCGGGAGAGATGCAACCGCGCCTGCCTCCGGAAAGGCATACCCCCTCCCCGCAGGCCCGCAGACTTCGTCACCTGCACGGGCACAGAGGTTGCCCAGCATCCTCTGGATATGGGGGATCGAGGTGTTCTGCGCACAGAGATAGGAGACGAGACACTCCCATGGTTCCTGCCGCACAATGCGAAGCCCGCCATGGCGGCGGACCGCCGCTTCCAGGTACTGATCATAACCTGCGGTCACGAGGACGCTGCCAAGGTCGATATCAAGGGCAAAATACCGGACAAGGGACGCCTCACTGCATCCGGAAAAGGTAAGCAGGCTGCCGGACTGCCGGACTGCCACCGGCTCGTTTTCAATGATCCCGTACCATATCCCGTCTGCACGGTGCCACCGGAATACCTGTCCACAGGAGAGCGTGGGGTCAAGGTCAAATGGCTGGTCAGGAGACAGGTAATATCTCCGGGAGAGGGAGGGAGGAAAATCTGCTTCTGGCACCACGTGTTCAGACATTGCCCGTGGTACGGTTCAATGATTGCGATCGATGCAACACTCCCATGGAAAAACGAGAGCTGGCATCTCAGACCCTGAAGATGCTGTTGTTGAGCTCCCTGAGATTTGCGGTGACCCGGCTGAGCTCATCAACCTGTGTATGGAGAATCACGGAGACGTCGAGGAGGTCCATCTCATCACGTTCGATGGAGGTGACCATCCCCTCGAGGCTTGTTCGCACCTGTTCAACCGGATTTTCCAGTTTATTCGTCACTGCGGAGATATAGGCGAGCTTCTCGGTCTCCGCCTTTATGGCCCTGTGCTTATAGATTGCCGTCTCAATGGAGGTATAGAGTTCGCGGGGACGGATGGGTTTTATGAGATAGCCGAACGGATTGGTCTTTATCGCACGTGAAAGGGTCGTGTCGTCCGAGTAGGCCGTCAGGAAAATTACCGGGATATCCAGACGACGGCAGATCCTGTTCGCTGCTTCAATACCGTCCATCTCACCGTTGAGACGGATGTCAACGAGCGCGAGGTCCGGTTCGTTCTCGATGGCGAGGCGAACGGCATCTGCGCCATTCGTTGCGCGTCCGGCGATCCTGTACCCAAAATCCCGAAGGGAGTCCTCCAGTGCCATCGCAATGATGACTTCATCCTCCACGATGAGAATGTTCCTGTCCTCCTGCGTACCCCCCGACCCCGTACCATTCATCACCATTCCTTAGACCCAATCCCTACATAAAGGTACGTCAGGTGTCTCTGAACCAGAAACGCTACGGGGAAGAGGATGAGGTAGGAACGCAATTTCCGGAGAAAGAGGGGTAAATGACGATTTTCATGCCTGTTCACTGATTTTATCACGGGATGCCACCCAAAAATGAGGAGGTCACTCAATGCAGCTTCACCGGCAAACGCCCGCGTGTACCTCCTTCTATGCCATACCCGGATCGTTCATGCCCTCACCGCCCGGACATCTGCCTGCGCGACATGGCACCGATGTGGACACTGCCCTTTTCCGTGGCGATCTATGAACGGCTTTTCGCTCATGCAGGTACCAGATCTCCCCGGCCGGCAGGAGGTCGCTCAGGAAAATCCTCCCGGACGAACCGGCGTGGAGAGGATTGCTGCATAATCATCCTGCGACAGGACGACGGGCGCATACGATTCACCCTGTCCTTCGAGGTTTCGCACAAAGGCACGCAGGTGATTTTCCGACCCCCGCATCAGGTTCTCATAGACATAGCGGATATCCGCGTTGTCCGTACGGCCCAGCGCATCCCGCAGGTCCACGATATCCGTCTCCTCCACCAGGGCGGCGGCACGAATGGCGTCCTCGGGCGATTGTAGACCGGATTCCACCAGATTGTCGTAGAGGTCCTGCAGTTCAGGATGCTCAAACACCCCGGCCGGATTATTTTCCGACGACGCCAGTCCGTACCGGTCGATCAGGACCGTGACACTGTCCATATGCGTCTGTTCCGCATTCCCGATGTTCCTGAATACCTGCATCCCCCATGTCGCATAGAATACCCCGTACACGTCACGGGCAAGTTTCTCCTCTTCCTGGAGATAGCCCAGATCCGACATCTCCGCTGCCGAGAGGGTACCTGCCGGATATTCGTCAAGTCGTGCATCAAGGGTTCCTGCATCAAGTACGGTTGTATAGGAATCCTCACCGGGGGTGATGGCCGGCTGAATGGTCGTGGTCGGTTCCACAGGACCCTGCCGATCAGCGGTACACCCGGTGCTCATCACCAGCACAAGGAGACAGACCACGAACGCTGTACTACCGGATAGGAATTTTCTCTTCATCGAATGCCGTTCTGCATGGGAGAATTAATAATCCTTTTGGCAGGAGAATTGCAGGACATGTTTCAAGAACCAGGGAACGAACCTTCACCATGATTTCGGGATAGAATAAGGGCAAATAAAAGAATGCAGCATCGAATAGAGGGTAAAATTGGAGATTTATTATCTGCTTCCTTTCATTCCGGATTCGCGTCCGCGGGCTCCCATACATTTTTTAATTCCAAAAGCCACTATCCACAATTTCAGGAGGGAGAACTGTATGGCAACAGTTACACGAAAAATGGTGGAAGATGCCGGTGTTGATGTGGATCATCTTATCGACCTGCTGGTGAAAAATGCCGCAGCTGAACTTACGACCTTTTACTACTATACCATCCTCCGGGTCAACCTGATCGGTCTTGAGGGAGAGACCATCAAAGAGATCGCTGAGTCCGCACGAATCGAAGACCGGAATCATTTCGAGGCACTCGTGCCCCGAATCTATGAACTGGGAGGAAAACTCCCCGCTGACATGGTGGCATTCCACAACATCTCCGGCTGCCCCCCCGCATCCCTTCCCGCGGACCCGACCGATGTTGCGGCAATGATCAAGGTGCTTCTCCAGGCGGAACAGTGTGCTGTCCGGCAGTATACCCATATCTGCAACCTGACAGCAGGCAAGGATCACCGGACCTATGATCTTGCGCTTTCCATTCTCCATGAAGAGATTGAACATGAATCATGGTTCTCTGAATTCCTGGGCGAAGGGCCTTCGGGCCATTTCCTCAGGCGGGGGGAGACGTCACCGTTCGTCTCAAAGTTCCTGCGATAGGAGGGAATCACCCTCTCCTTTTCGGGAATTGCATCGATGGACGAACTGAATCCGGATGTTCCTGAATGCACCGTCCGACGACAATCTAACCGGTTGCGGCATTATTCCCGTATTACGTAGCCGGTTCACCGGGGCATCACGATGTGGGATTACTTCCTGACCCTGAACCATGTGACACAGGCACTTCTGGCCGGTATCTTTACCTGGGGGATGACGGCAATCGGGGCGTCAGCGGTCTTTCTCACAAGGGAAGTCAACCGGAAAGTGCTCGATGTTATGCTGGGATTTGCCGGAGGGGTGATGATTGCAGCGAGTTTCTGGTCCCTTCTTCTGCCGGCGATAGAACTTGCGGCGGATGGTGCCCTCCCGGCATGGCTGCCGGCCGCGATTGGATTCATTTTGGGAGGGGTCGCACTCGGAATTCTGGATAAGATCCTCCCTCACCTCCACATAGGGTTTGCCGATGAAGAGGCGGAAGGCATCCCGACATCATGGCACCGGAGCACGCTCCTCATCCTTGCAATCACGATGCACAATATCCCCGAGGGGCTTGCGGTGGGCGTTGCATTCGGTGCCCTTGCTGCAGGCTACGGTGTCGAGACCATCACTGCGGCCGTTGCTCTTGCCATCGGCATCGGCATCCAGAACTTCCCCGAGGGGATGGCCATCTCCATGCCGCTTCGCAGGGAGGGGTTATCCGCTCCACGGAGTTTCTGGTACGGTCAGCTCTCCGGTCTCGTCGAACCCGTCAGTGCCGTCATTGGTGCGGCCGCTGTGATTCTCGCCAGACCAATCCTTCCCTACGCTCTTGCCTTTGCAGCCGGGGCAATGATCTTTGTCGTCATTGAAGAAGTCATCCCGGAATCCCAGCGTGGGGGCAATGGCGATGCAGCGACATTCGGGGCATTACTCGGGTTTGTTGTGATGATGATCCTGGACGTGGGACTGGGGTGATGGGTACTGGCAAAAACGGCGCCGTCCACTCAGATGACGGCATAACTGACGGATATCGGACATTTCTTGTACTGCCGGGCTCAGGAGATGCGAAACATACCGAAGCATACATTCGACGGGGGTGGATCTGATTTCTTATCTCCTTGCCCAAGCACTTTTTGCCCATCACAGCGGATAGCCCAATGAATGGACATCATCCTGGAGATTCTCCTGCTCCTCATCTGTGCAAAGTTCTTTGGGGAACTAATGGAGCGGGCGGGATATCCGGCCCTCATCGGCGAGATTGCCGCGGGCATCCTCCTCGGGCCTTCACTCCTGGGATGGGCGTCGATGAACGAGACGATCGAGGTCTTTGCCGATATCGGCATCATCTCCCTTCTTTTTGTCAGCGGGGCGGAGATGAACCTGAAATCGTTTCTGGAAAGACGAAATATCGCCGCCACAACCGCAGTTGCCGGAGTACTCGTACCATTCGCCGGAGGAACACTGCTTGGCTACCTCCTGAACTTCTCCCGGGCAGAGACCCTCTTTCTTGCAATTGCACTCTCCATCACCGCCATAGGGGTCTCGATCCGGATTCTCGTCGACTACAAACAGCTCAATAGCATCGTTGGAACGTCCATCGTCGGCGCTGCCGTTCTTGACGACATCATCGGCATCATTCTGCTGGGCATCCTCTCTGCAGTGACGATGACAGGGGCCACGCTTGCCGGAAACTCCCTTTCTACGGGTCTTCTCATCGCCATCGCGTTTCTGGGGCTCTTCATTCTCATCGCACCCCACGCCCTCCGATGGATCTTCGAACTGGCACGAAAGACCGAGACCCACGAGATGGTCTATTCGGTTGCCATCATACTTGCCCTTGCAAGTGCCTGGCTCTCCCACACGGCAGGACTGCACTACTCCATCGGGGCGTTCATCGCAGGGCTCATTCTGGGAGAAGAGATCAGGAGAGACCGTCTGCTCTTCGACAGCCTGATGGACTTCGGGTTCGGTTTTTTTATCACCCTCTTCTTTGCGTCCATCGGCCTCCTCTTCAGCTTTTCGCGGGAGACCTTCCTCTCCCCCTATATCCTCCCCATCATCGTGGTTGCCATTGCCGGTAAGATCCTCGGCGGGTACCTCGGCTCCAGGTATTTCCTCACCAAGGCTGAGGCATTCCTCGTTGGCCTTGGGATGATACCACGGGGCGGAATCGAGCTCGTTGTTGCAAAGGTTGCCCTTGTCGGCGGCATCATCGGCAGTGCCCTCTTCTCAGCGGTGACGGTGATGGTGATTGCAACTATCATCATTACCCCTATCATGATGAAACGGGCGCTTGTATGGGCGGAGAAAACCGCAAAGGATGCATCATGAGCGGATGAAGGATTTCGTGCCTGCTAAATATCCTGCCGCGCCTTTTTTAGGTGGCGACATATTTTTTGATTGCCATGGAAAAATCGGGCATTAAATCTGACTTTCACGAACGAGAAATGCAATGATGTCGCACATCTCCACCAGGCCAAGGGCGATGCCCTCATCGTTTACCACAATCACATCCGGGTGTCGGTTCTTCTCCATCGCAAGAAGGGTCTCTGCGACGGTGGCTGAATCAGGTACCGTCACATGGCCTCGGGTCATCAGCTCCTCCGCATGCCGTGCCGCACTCTTGTGGAGGCATTCGAGGCATCCCAGTTTACGCCTGCTCCTGATACCCATGCCCGGGGTGATCGCGGAGAGAAGGTCCATGCGGGTGATGATGCCCAGAAACCGGCATTCGTCATCACAGACGATGATATCTACACATCCTCGCCGGGTAAATGATCGATAGATCTCGGCAACCGGTGTCTCCGGGTGCACACGGGCAAAATCCACCTGCATGATCCCGGTGATCGGGGTATCCTCAGGGCCTGGCATCTCCACTCCTCACACCTCTCCTCTCCATAGCATATGGATAATGCCTGATCTGCACAGTAGGTGATATAGATAGCGGCGGGTGAATAACGTGCCGTGAAAAAGGGATGAATCCGGTTCCCGGCTCCGGTGCCAATTGGTCTTTCCAATGAAAAAGGGCATCAGGGCCAGTGTGGGGCTTGCAATTCGACTCTTATTCCTTAGCCTTTTCTTTGTCAGCAAGTTTTGCAATCCAGATCGTTACAATGACCGCGATGATGGTCACAATAACAGCATAAACCAGCATCGCCGGAATGTTATCGGCAGTGCCGAACACCGATGCAAAGATCGCCTGGATCGCTCCGTTCCATGCCAGCGCAGCGACCAGACCGAACGCTACGGTCAGAAGGGCTGCTATTTTTTCGATTACCTCGCCTTTAAATCCCATGACGGGATTATTTGCCAAGGTTGTATTTATACCTAATTGGAACGGACCCCAATACTCAAATATTGTAAAGGAAAACCCAAATCCAAAAACCCCTACTACAAAGATGAGGAGTGCGTGCGATGCCACCGAACTCTCGGGAGAAGAGAGGCGGTCCGGTGGTTGTCACACCCTACCATCTCCGTTGAAATAATAACCCTTCTCCCAGAGCAGTGAGTTCTCATGAATATTTTTGATTTGAAAAAAAGATACACGATCGAAGAATACCCCCGGGCGGATTCGAACCGCCGTAACCGGCTCCAAAGGCCGGTATGATTGACCACTACACCACGGGGGTCCGTCGGTAGTTCCGGGCTTCATGCACCGGAAGGTTCGGACTGCACTATAGATATGCCTCCCGCAGATTTATTGCTTCGGTCGCGCTCACAAAAAAAGGACGTTCCCGGAATACCCACGCCGGGTTTCAGGTCCGTCACCACTATCGTCAGATGAGCTCGACCAGCACCCGGACGTCATCACCGCCGAGCTTCTTATCAGAAAATTCCGCCACCGCGATAGTTGATTCTCCCGGTTCTATCCGTCCGACCTCGATGACCTTTGATGCAATCGTACGGGGGTTGTTTACCGGACCGTCCACAACGGTGACATTCAGGTTCAGCCCTGCAACAACCATATACCCCTCATTCGTGACCTCAATCGTATAGATGGCATAATTGGCCATCAGCCGTTCATCGATGACCTCATACGATACCGTCTCCTCGGAAACAGGGGCTGTGCACCCCGCGCAACAGAGGAGAACGGCAAGGAAGAATCCAGCCATCACCACCGCGGTCGTCATACCGCTGCCCATGCCCTCACCTGCCCTTTTTTCCAGACGGGAAATCCCTCGCCCGCGCCCATAGTTCCTATTCATCAAAACCACCCCGCTCTTATTCTGATTGGGGAATCCATAGGCAATAAATCCATAGGAATCAGAATCCGAAGGAAATATTCCGGTGCGCCACGGGGCTGACAGTGGTGCAGGTCCACCAGGTGACTTGCACCAGATATTTAAATATAATTTTTCCGGCACGGTGCATTGAATACCCTTAAGGCAGAAATATCCAATAAGAAAACACAATGTCAGCAACCATAACCGAAAAAATCTTCTCAGGCCGGTGCGCCCGGGAGGTAGTCGCCGGGGATGTGATGATGGCACCCATAGATGCCGCGATGATCCACGACATCACCGGCCCACTTGCCATCGATAAATTCATGGAGATGGGGGGAACGACCGTCTTTGACCCTGCGAAGGTCATACTCCTCTTCGACCACCAGGTCCCCGCCGACTCCATTCCTGCAGCACAAAACCATGTCATGATGCGGCGGTTTGCGGAGGAACAGGGTATCCTCAACTATGACGTCCATGAAGGGGTCTGCCACCAGGTCGCTGTTGAAAAAGGCCGCGTCCTCCCGGGCGACATTGTTGTCGGATCGGATTCGCACACCTGCACCTATGGTGCCGTTGGTGCTTTTGCAACCGGTATCGGGTCAACCGACATGGGCTTTGCGCTCAGGTTCGGGGCCCTCTACTTCCGTATTCCGGAGAGTATCCGGGCAGAAGCAGCCGGGGCGTTTGCACCCCGTGTCGGCGCAAAAGACCTTGTCCTCTCCATCATTGGCGATCTCGGGGCAGACGGGGCCACCTACAAGGCAGTGGAGTTCACGGGACCGGCGATGGAAGCAATGGACATTCCCGGCCGGATGACCTGCTGCAACATGGCAATCGAGATGGGCGGCAAGGCGGGAATCGTACCCCCCGATGCAACAACCCACGCGTATCTTGCATCAATCGGAGCCCGCACCACCCGTAAGGAAGACCTCACCCCCGATGATGACGCCACCTACGCGGCATGGAAGGACTATGATGTGACTGATCTGGTCCCCCAGGTCGCCGTCCCCCACAATGTGGACAATGTAGTTGATGTCACCGATGTTGCCGGGATACCGGTCAACCAGGTCTTCATCGGATCCTGCACCAACGGGCGATACGATGACTTTCTGGAGGCAGCGGAAGTGCTGGGAGACGAGACCTTTTCCCCGGACGTCAGGGTGATCATCGTGCCTGCGTCGCGGACAGAATACCTCAGGACCCTGCGTGCAGGCCTCATCGAGCGGTTTGTCGAGGCAGGGGCCATCGTCGAAGGGCCTTCCTGCGGCCCGTGCATGGGCGGCGCCTTCGGGCTGCTTGCCCCCGGCGAGGTCTCCCTTTCGACCTCGAACCGGAACTTCCGGGGGCGACAGGGGAGTACGGAAGCAGAGGTCTATCTCTGCTCTCCGGCAACCGCCGCAGCAAGTGCGATCCATGGTGTCATCACCGACCCCCGGGAGGTGGCATGAGATGCGCGTCTGGAAATTCGGTGATGATATCGACACGGACGCGATCATCCCGGGCCGTTTTCTGACCATCTACGAATCGGCTGAACTTGCGACCCACGCCTTTGAAGGGACACGGGACGACTTCGCCCGCGAGGCAAAGGAGGGCGACATTATTGTGGGCGGCAGAAACTTCGGGTGTGGTTCCTCGCGCGAACATGCACCGCTTGCGATCAAGGGCGCCGGCATCACCGTTGTCGTTGCACGGTCCTTTGCCAGGATCTTCTACCGCAACTGCATCAATACCGGCGTGCTGCCCGTCATCTGCCCTGACGCGGATACGATCCGCGAAGGCGACACCGTGGAGATCTTCCCCGAAAAGGGCTGCCTGACCGCAAACGGCGTCAGGCACGATATCGAACCGGTCCCCGCCTTTATGCAGAAGATCATCACGGCCGGCGGACTGGTCGAATATGCACATGCGATCGAGGAGCTGGAATTATGTACAAAATAGCATCAATCGGCGGTGACGGCATCGGGCCCGAGATCATCAGTGCGGGAAAAACGGTCCTCGATGCCGCCGGTGAGAAGTTTGGATTTGCTATCGATTGGACGGACTATGACATCGGTGCCGAACGGTACCTCGCGACCGGAGATCTGATTACCGAGGAGGAACTTGCAGAACTCAGGGGCTACCGGGCCATCTACTTCGGTGCCATCGGCGATGAGCGGGTTACCCCCGGCATCCTTGAAAAAGGCATACTCCTTGCGATGCGGTTTGCCTTTGACCAGTATATCAACCTCCGCCCGGTCAGGATGCTTGCCGGGACCCAGACGCCCCTTGCAGGCAAAGGGCCTGAAGACATCGATTTTGTCGTCGTCCGGGAGAACACCGAGGACTTCTATGTGGGCATCGGTTCACGGTTTACCGGGGGGCACGAGAAGAAAGAGCTCGAGGTCATCCGGGACCTGTACCATGTAAGATTCGGCCTCGATGTGACGACCGACGCCGAGGAGATTGCCTACCAGATTGGCATCATCACAAGGGAGGCATCCGCCCGGGTAATGGACTATGCCTTTTCCCTTGCGATGACCCGTGACAAGAAGGTCAGTTCCGTCGACAAGGCAAATGTGCTCTCCGATGTGTATGGCCTCTGGCGTGACGTCTTTACCGAAACTGCCGCCAGATATCCTGAGGTTACCACCGAGTTCAGCTTCGTCGATGCGGTGACGATGTGGTTTGTGAAAAATCCCGAATGGTTCGATGTCGTGGTCACCCCCAACATGTTCGGTGATATCATCACCGATCTCGGCGCGATGATCCAGGGTGGCCTGGGTCTGGCACCGGGCGGCAACATCAACCCCGGCGGCACCTCGATGTTCGAGCCCATCCATGGCTCGGCACCGAAATACAAGGGAATGAACCGGGCAAACCCCCTTGCCACCATCTGGGCAGGATCCCTCCTCCTCGACCACCTCGGGGAACATGAGGGAGCGGCGGCGGTGGTCAGCGCTATCGAGGCAAGCATTGCGGCGGGCGCCACCACCGTCGATCTGGGCGGTTCGTCGGGCACCAGGGAAGTTGGCGACTGGATTGCCGGATACCTCCTGAAAGGGAACTGACACCGACGGGACTACTGCCATACCCGCCTTTTTTGGCCACAGACTCCGCCTTTTGCCTTCACCCTCCCGGGACCATGCGAAATACGGCAGAGAAACCCGTCAGAAGAATAAGCACTTCACGAACCACTCAGTCCTTGAGCACCCAGATCAGGTAGATGGAGACGAACCCGATGACAAGCGCCATGATGTACCCGAAGAACGCAAGATTATAGGAATACCCCCCGGGCTCCTCTGAGAGATAGAGCATCAGGGACGACCCTATTACGATCGCGGCGATCACGAGGCCTATCAGCAGGTTGTTCGAGGCACGGTCGATGGAGGTCGCAAGCCGCGAGATGTCCGTTCCAACCACCTCAATTTTGATACTTCCGTCCGTTGCCTTCAGGAGCGCACGGTTGATGACATGCGGCAGCGATATGAAGTCTTCAACTATGTCGAAGGTGTCCTTTGCCAGGTTTTTCATGGTTCTGCGGGAGAAGAAGCTTTGGCGTTCGATCTCTGCAATATAGGGGCCCACCTCCTCAGAAAAATGAAACCCCGGGTCCAGCTTCTTCCCAGTATCGAGGACCATGATGATGACCTTGAGGGCCTGCATCAGGGACATCGGGACCGTCAGATGATACCGGTTGAGAAGGATGGGCACCTGTGCCATGAGGTTTCCCAGATCAAACTCCCGGATATCATACCCGGAATATTGCCTGAGCATCGTATACGTATCATCCTTGAATGAGTCGACAATGCGATCATCGATGTCCACGCCCAAATCCCTGAATGATGCGGTGATCTCATCGAGATCGTTATCCAGAAACCCCATAAGAAGGGTGACGAGGGCATCCCGGCGCTCGGGCCTGAGAATTCCGATCGCCCCGAAATCCAAAAAGACCAGGTCTCCTTTCATATCCACCATGAGGTTGCCCCCGTGAGGGTCGGCGTGGAAAAACCCGTATTTCAGGATCTGTTTGATGTACGACTTGATACCGCGGTTGGCGATTTTTTTCGTGTCAAATCCGAGTATGCGCAGGGCATCCACATCATCGATCCGCACACCGCTGATATACTCCATGACGAGCAGTCTTTTCCCGGAATATTCCCAGTGGATCCGTGGGACCCGCACGGCAGGAACCTCGTTTACTATCTCACGGAGGTGGTCGGCATTCTTCCCGTCGATGACAAAATCCAGTTCCTTTTGTATCTGGACAGAGAATTCCCTGACGATCCCGGTGGGATTATAAATTTTATACTCAGGAAAATTCTTCTCCACACGTTCGGCCAGGGAATTGAGAATCTTCAGGTCAACATCAATAATATCAGCGATGCCCGGGCGCTGAACTTTTACTGCCACGACGGACCCGTCTTTGAGCATCGCCCGGTGGACCTGTGAGAGGGAGGCTGAGGCCGCCGGGACTTCTTCAAAAAAGGCAAAGGTCTCCCCAATCGGCCCGCAGTATTCCTCGATTGTTCCACGGACCGCTGCGAAGGGAAGAGGCTTTACCTTGTCGGTCAGGACGAGAAGCTCTTCAATCAGTTCCGGGGGGAGCATCTCACGCCGGGTGCTCACCATCTGGCCGAATTTGATGAACGTCGGCCCGAGTTCCTCAAGGGCAAGACGCACACGCTCATACTCATCCAGATGGATTTCCGGCTCTTTCTTCCTCCGGAAGAGACTACGTGGGGTGGTGCCGGGGTACATCTTTTCCAGCGCAATGCCAAAACCATATTTGATGAGGATGTCGGCGATCTGGCCGTATCGCCTGAAACGGGTTACCATAGGTAACCGAAAATGAGTGGTTCACCTAAATATCCTTTCTCTGTGCAAGACCCGGCCGCTTCCACGGGTAGGGGACCAGAAAGAAGAGGACGAAGGCAACGAGTATGGGCAGCGCAAAGAGCTGCATCGATGCGCCAAGGCTCGTTATGTCCGCATAGTAGCCGCTGACGGCAACCCCTGCACCCCCTGCCCCCACGGCCAGGCCGAGCATCAGGCCAGAGACCAGTCCGACATTGCCGGGGACGAGTTCATGCGCCATCGTGACCGTCGTCGAGAACGTGGACCACAGGGCAAACCCGAAGATGATGAGGCATACCACCGAGATCGCGCCTGATGTTCCCATGAAGAGCAGGAAGAACGGCACGGAGAGTGCGGTAAAGAGAAGTACGAGCTCTTTTCTCCCGTAGGTGTCGGAGAGCGTCCCCACGATCACCTGCCCCACCACCCCGGCAAAGAGCATGCAGGAGACGAGGAGGTTGGCAGAGACGATATCAAGCCCCTTGGCCTGGTGCAGGAAGGTCGGAAGAAACGCCACCGACCCGAATATCGCCCATGCACGGAATGCCGAAGCAGTGACGAGAATCCCCGCCGCCCGGGCCGTGCGCCGCCGGTTTGGCCCATCCCCGCCGACCGATGTGGTATCCTGCCGGACGGCGGCGATCTCCTTTTGCGAGGGAAGGATCCGGTGAAGGACAAACGCCATGATGACGGCGGGGATCACCATCAGTGCCAGGCCCTGAAGGCCATAGAGCACCACCAAACCGCCGGCGATGATGGGCCCCACGGCAAAGCCGATGTTTCCCCCCACCACAAAAAAGGAGGTGAGCCTCCCGCGGGCAGGGCCGTGCGCCAGACGCGATACAAGCCCCAGTGCTGCAGGGTGGAAGAGGGCGTGGCCGAATGCCGCACACACCGCGAAGAGGAGGATCACCCAGTAGGACTGGACCAGCCCGATGGCGGAGATAAAGACACCACAGATGAGGATCGTCACCTTGACCGGCACCGCCTTTCCCCGTGCATCATACAGCCAGCCGAAGATCGGTTGCGTAAACGAAGAGGTCAGGTTCCATACCGTCACGATGAGCCCTGCCATGAAATAGGTGTAGTTGTTCTGGGCAATGAGAAGCGGGAGAATGGCGGCAATGACCGGCGAGTAAATATCTGTCACCACATGCGCGGCAGAAAGGCCGAATATTGCCCGGGTCTCGTTCATGCACAGTTCTCCCGCACAATGCGGATAAACTCCACTGGAATGGTCACCCGATCCCTTGTGTGATGGGCGAAGGTGCGGGTAATGGGAAATTCTGCTGCAATACAGGTATCCACCAGCCCTCTGCCACGGACATATACCTCCACAAACGGTGAGGAACCGGTGTTGAAAATACCCCACGTCACCTCGGCCGCCATAAGCGCCGCATCGATGAACGGCCGGTCGGCATGGGCGCGCTGGGCGCCGAAGGGCGGATTCATGATCACGGTATCTGCCGGAGGAATGGCGATGTCGGCAATATCTCCCTGAATAAAAGTGATGTTTGCCCCGATATGTCCGGCATTGCGCTCGGCGACCTGCAGGGCGGCAATGTCGATATCGATCCCGATCACCTCTGCTGCACCCAGCAGCCAGGCACCACAGGAGAGTATGCCCGCACCGCACCCCAGGTCAAGCACCCGAAGTCCCCGTATGTCTCCTTTCCGGTCGGCTTCGTGCAGGAGCCGTGCCGCAACCGTCGCGGGCGTTGCATACTGCTCGAGGGCGGCCGTCGGCCAGACAAAACCGTCAAGCCCTTCCAGCGTCATCTCAAGGTGGCGGACTTTCACACGGCTCACCTGATCTCGTCGATACAGTAGTCGTCCCAGTCCCTGACGCCGCAGACGATCTCATACTCGGGAGGGGAGAGGAGCGGCACCGGGAAGCGGACCTGGTCGTCGTAGGCAAGCCGTGGACACGCGGTATTCACATAGCACCCGAACCCAAGGTTGAGGAGGGCATCGGGAGAAACCTCACGAAGAGTGATGCAAAAGGCACCCTCCCTGAGAGAAAGAAGGCGGATTGCTTCCGTACGCCTGGCCTGCCCCGTCTTGGTGGAGAGGATGATGCCTGTACTCCGTGCGCTTCGGGCCTTTTCAATCTGGACAAACCGCCTTCTGAGAAGAGCGTCGGCATCGACCTCGCCCGCCTGGCCGGTCACCGGATCGATGGCCACCACCCGGGCACCGGTGGCGAGGCGAATGCCAATGGGATGGAAGACACCCGTTCCCACAAAGAGATATTCCGGGGCCCCCGTACGTTTTGCCGCCTCAAAGGAGCACCCAAGCACCTGCCCCTTGAAGGGGGCACGCGGCGCCCCGTCATGCATCAGCGGGATAATGCCATGAGACTCCAGGACTGCTGCGATATCGTCGATAAGATGGGCGTGCTGGATGGTGGTCACCAGCCCCACTTCCTTCTCCCTGAGAAGAGGGAGGGCTGCCTCGACCACCGCCGGATCAAAATCGTACCGGACATATTCGTAGATCACCCCCTCGCGATCCTCGACCGGGGCATGCCCGAAATGTACCAGGACATCGGCTAGAGCAAGGGCATCCTCGGCGAGATCACAGGCACCATAACAGGGGTCCCCGCTGATGATCACATGGTAGCCCTCCGCCTGCAGGGCACGTGCTACGGGGAAGGCCTGCCT
The DNA here is from genome assembly GCA_011045995.1 of Methanoculleus sp. GTDB lineage: Archaea > Halobacteriota > Methanomicrobia > Methanomicrobiales > Methanomicrobiaceae > Methanovulcanius. Next base: position 34,604 of record DSBQ01000052.1, read on the forward strand.
CTTGAGCCCCTCGGGGAACTGGAGGGCAAGCGACCGTGCTCCGCTCGCCCGGATCCGTTCCAGAAGATCAGAAGTAAGTATTGATGACATTGACGCCTGTCTCATCGACCTCGATCTCGACCAGTGCCTTGTAGTCCCGGCCGATATCAACGTTTCCACGCCTGATGACAACGAGCACGTCCTGCACATGTGCTCCGCATGCCTCAAGCCCTTTGAGCATCGCAGCCATCGTTCCCCCGGTGGAGAGCACATCGTCGATCACTGCCACCCGCTCGCCGTGAGTGATACCGTTCATATAGAGCTCCCCCTTGGAGTACCCGGTTGTCTGGTGGAGGGCGCACTCGCCGGGCAGCCCATAGTGGCGCTTGCGCACGATGGTGAGGGGGATATCCGTCATCAGCGAGAGGGCTACCCCGATATGGATGCCCATCGCCTCGGCAACGACAATCTTATCGACATTTTCCAGGTCAAGCACCCGTGCCATCCCGACGGCAACTTCCCGCAGAAGGCCGGGCTCGACGACCGGTACTCCATCGCTGATCGGGTGGATGAAATAGTTATATTCGCCGCGCCGTACGATCGGACAGTTCTCCAGTGATGCTACCAGTTTGTCAAACATCCATTTCACCTATGTCGTGCAAAAAATTCTCTATTGTCTGCGTGGAAACATGGGGCATGCACACGATACGCATGTGCCCGTGGCGTGTCCGGGAAACCTGCCATCCCGGCGGGATTCTCGGGCAATCGAATGCGGCCACATTGACCTCCGGTTCGACGACCACAGAATACCCATAGCTTTCCATACCTTCGATCAGCCGCCGTGTCCTGCCCATGCACTCCTGCACGAGCCGGGAAAATCCGTCCCGCCCCAAAAGCTCAAGGACGGCCCATGCACCGACGACTGCACAGCCAGGACGGGTGCCTGCGAGGGTGAACTCCTTTTTGACCGTCAGGTACGGGGTATCCACATTGAGGGCACAGAGCATCGACGCTTCGCGCGTCAGGAGACAGCCGACCGGAATCGTTGACATCCCCATCTTGTGCGGGTCCACCGAGACGCTCGCAACGCCTTCCAGCCGGAAATCGAATGCCGGAGAGGAGGTTAAAAACGGAAGCACCAGTCCACCAAATGCCGCATCCACATGGAGATGGACATCATGCTCGATTGCAAGGGCGGCGAGGCGATCAATCGGATCGACGACACCGTATTCCGTCGTCCCGGCGATGCCCACGAGCGCGATCGTCTGATCATCGATACAGTCCGCCGCCCTATCCGCATCCATACGGTACGCGCTATCCGAGGGAACGGTTCGCATCTCCAGTCCGAGGAGATCGCAGGCCTTCTCAAAGGAGAAATGGGCCGACTCGGGGACCACCACATTCGGGGATGCAACGGGTTTCGCCTTCCGGGCTATCCTCAGTGCCTGGATATTTGATTCCGTGCCGCCGGAGGTTGCATACCCGCAGGGGCCGGAGAGGTGGAGAAGGGAGCCGAGCTCTTCTATGAGGAGTGCCTCTATTTCGGCAGTCCCTTCAAAGAGCCCGGGATCGCCGAGGTTCGACTCGATGAACATCTCCTGGACCCGCACAGCAAGCGGGTGGGGGAGGGTGCACATTGAGGAGAGAACCTTGCGGTAGCAGCGGTCCTTTGCTTTCTGAGAAGAGAGAAAAGAGAGGATCTTTTCTTCCGGACATCCCGTCGTTCGCATTACTTTCTCGCCATCTCGAGGAGTATCCGCTGCTCTGTCCGGGCGGCGGTTTCACGGATCTTCGGCACCGCATCGATATTTGCGGAGACGCTGGTAATCCCGGTACGGATGAGCCATTCGACCATCTCGGGGTCTGAACCGGCCTGCCCGCAGATGGAACATTCAACACCGCCAGCACAGCAGCGCTCGATGGCGTACTCGATGAGTTTGAGTACTGCCGGGTGCTTTGGTTCATACATGTCCGCAACATTCTGGTTGTTGCGGTCGATGGCGAGGGTATACTGGATGAGGTCGTTCGTGCCGAAGGAAGCAAAATTGATGCCTGCTGCGATGAAGTCGTCGATGAGAAGGGCACTCGAGGGTATCTCGATCATGACGCCGAGGGTGGTGTTTTCCACATCAACGCCCCATCCGGCCAGCAGGGCACGTGCAGCGATGAACTCCCGCGGGTGACCGACGAGCGGGAACATGAGGCCCATGTTCGAATACCCTTCTGCCCAGAGCCGCTTGAACGCCTCGACCTGAAGACGGAACTGGTCGGTCTGCTGGAGGTCACGGCGGATACCACGCCATCCGAGCATCGGGTTGTGCTCGTCCGGTTCGTCCTCACCGCCCTTCATGTTCCTGAATTCATCGGTGGGGGCATCGAGAGTGCGCACCCAGACCGGTTTGCCGGAGAATGCATCGAGAACCGTCTTGATCCCCCGGTAGAGCTCATCGACGAATTCTTCTTCCCGGTGATGTGCTATGAACCAGCCGGGGGTCTTGTTGAGGCCGAGGATCAGGTGTTCAATTCTCAGGAGACCGACACCGTCCGCACCGGTTGCGGCCGCCCGCTGAGCAGCCTCCGGGAGCGAGACATTGACCTTAATTGAGGTCCCGGTGATGATCGGTGCTGCAGCGAAACCTCCGGCCGCGGCCGGTGCCTCCTCGCGGGCGATGTTGACCTCACCTTCGAAGACCAGTCCCTTCTCTCCGTCGACGGTGACAACCTGCCCCTCCTTCAGGGTGTGGGTTGCGGTCCGGGTGCCCACGACGGCGGGCGTCCCCAGTTCACGGGAGACGATAGCCGCATGGCAGGTCATGCCGCCCTCATCGGTGATGATGGCGCATACCTTTCGCATGCCCGGGACCATGTCCGGGTTGGTCATCTTTGCGACCATGATGTCCCCTTCCTTGATTTTCGCAAGATCCTTTACCGAATCAACGATGACGACCTTCCCGGTGGCAATACCGGGGGAAGCGCCCTGTCCTTCCAGAATAATCGATACATTTTCGTGCACGGTCGCAGCCTCCTTGGAATGCATATGTGAAATGGTGGTGATCGGGCGTGACTGGAGAATGTAGATTTTTCCCCCAACAATGCTCCATTCCACGTCCTGCGGGTTCCCGTAGTGGTCCTCGGAGATCTTTCCGAATCTGGCAAGCTCGGCAATTTCGCTGTCGGAAAGAACCGGAATATCGCGCCGGTCGGCGGGGACGGGCACTTCTTTCGTGCCGTGGTCGCCGTCCGGGAGAATCTCGATGTTTTTGGTGGCAATGTACCGGTCGACGACCTTCTTTGATCGCTGGTCAAACACATAATTGTCAGGCGATACGGCGCCGGAGACAACCGCTTCGCCAAGGCCCCACGACCCTTCTATGATGGTGGTCGGTTCACCGGTCACCGGATGCGAGGAGAAGAGGACACCTGCCTTCTCGGATTTGACAAGCTGCTGCACAACAACGGCGATATCGACACTCCGGTCATCAAAGCCCTGCTTGGCGCGGTAATATATGGCGCGTGCCCCGTAGAGGGACGCCCAGCACATCTGTACCGCTTCGAGGAGATGTGCATCTCCCCTGATGTTGAGGTAGGTCTCCTGCTGTCCGGCAAAGCTTGCATCCGGCAGGTCCTCGGCCGTCGCACTGGACCGCACCGCAACGATGGTGTCCCTGCCCATCGATCCATAGGCGGCGGTGATCTCTTCACACAGGTCCACGGGCATTGCCGCCTTCATAACGATCTCCTTCACCTTTGTCGCGGTCGATTCAAGATGGTCGGCATCCTCCACGTCGAGCCCCTGCAGGAATGAGTAAATCGCTTCATCGATGTTGGTTACCTCAAGGAACCGCCTGAAGGCCTGCGCAGTTACGACGAACGCGCCCGGGACCGGCAGACCGATCGAGGTCATCTCGCCGAGGGAGGCGCCTTTTCCCCCGACGGACGGGATATCCTCTTTTTTAATCTCTGCAAGCCACAGAATATCTGGCATCTTGGTCATGATCATTACCACCTGATGATTGTGTGTAATATTCTTCTGAGTACCTAATTAGGTTTCCCAACCTGGCTGCCGTGGGAAACCATGAATAGACGGTACGCACAGTAAATATGGGGAAGAATAGTGACGTTCAAAGTTCTTGTCAGTGATCCACTGGCAGATGAAGGAGTAGATCTCCTTCGAAAATACTGTGAAGTTGATGTGAAGACCGGTCTTCCCGAAGAAGAACTGGTACGTATCATCGGCGATTACGACGGCCTTTTGGTCAGAAGCGGGACACAGGTGACACCTGCAGTCATCGAAGCGGCAGAAAAACTCAAGTTCATTGGCCGTGCAGGGGCGGGAGTTGACAATATCAGTCTCGAGGCGGCCACCAAGCGCGGCATCATCGTTGCAAACGCACCCTCGGGAAACACCCTTGCAGCATGTGAACACACCCTGGCAATGATGATGTCCCTTGCCCGCAACATCCCGCAGGCAACGGCATCCGTCAAGGCGGGAGAATGGAAGCGGTCGAAATTCATGGGTGTCGAACTCAATGAAAAGACTCTTGGAATCGTGGGATTCGGCAGGATTGGGCAGGAGCTCGCCCAGCGGGCAAATGCCCTCAGGATGCGCTGCATCGCCTACGACCCGTATATCAATGCCGACCGTGCCAAACAACTCGGCGTCGAGGTCTGCACCCTTGACGAACTGTTCCCGCAGGCGGACTTCATCACCGTCCATACCCCGCTCGTCAAGGAGACCCGGCATATGATCAATAAGGACACTCTTGCGACCATGAAGGACGGGGTCCGGATCATCAACTGTGCCCGTGGCGGCATCGTCGATGAAGACGCGCTCTATGATGCCATCGTGCAGGGGAAGGTCGCGGGGGCCGCACTCGATGTCTTCGAGGAGGAACCCCCGGAGAATGCAAAGATCGTCACCCTCGATCAGGTCATCACCACCCCGCATCTCGGCGCAAGCACCGTTGAGGCGCAGCAGAATGTGGCGGTCTCGGTTGCAAAACAGTGCATCGAGGTCCTTGAAGGTGGTTCTGCAAAGTTCGTGGTCAATGTTCCCATGGTCCCCCCCGACCAGAAGGACCGTATCGAGCCCTATGCAAAACTGGCAGAGAAGATGGGCAAACTCCTGATGCAGCTGATCGAAGGGAGAATTTCAACCATCGAGATGGAATACGGCGGGAAGGCAGCCGAATTCGGCCAGAGCACCAAGTATATCACGAGAGTTGCACTGAAGGGCATGCTTGATCAGATCCTGCAGGGCGGGGTCAACATCGTAAATGCCGAGGTTGAGGCAACCTCCCGGGGCATCAAGGTCTCGGAATCGATAACCGAGGAGTCGCAGGGCTTCACCAACATAATGACCATTCGCGTGACAACGGACAGCATGTCCGAATCCGTCTCCGGCAATGTCTCTTCGGCCGACAAACTGCGCATCGTCGCAATCGGCGAGTACATGACCGACATGACCCCGGGCGGCGATGTGGTGATCTCCCGTCACCAGGATGTGCCGGGCGTCATCGGGCAGTTCGCCACCATCATCGGCCGGTATGGCGTAAACATTGCGGGCATGCAGGTGGGCCGCAACGAACCAGGTCAGGAGGCCATCATGGTCCTCAATGTCGATGCGCCGGTCCCCCAGGATGCAATGGATGAGATCCTCACCATCGAAGGCGTCTTCACCGCAAAATATGCGAGCATCTGAACCGGTGCTCATACCTCTTTTTCCTGTACCCGCGCGGGGGCGACCATGCACCTGCATCAGCACCCCGTAACCGGATTCATTGTTCCGTAGCCTCACCTCTCCATGCACATTTTGTCCGCCCGGAACGCCTGATGTAGTGCCCGTCAAACGTAAAACAAACACTATTTATACCCTGAACATATATTCTATAGAGCACCAGTTTCCGGGGGCTCGTGGTCTAGTTGGTTATGACGTCGCCCTGACATGGCGGAGGTCTTGAGTTCGAATCTCAACGAGCCCACTTTTCCTGTTTTTTATCCCATAGCCGTTAGGCCGGAGTTTGTAATCCGAATTTTCTGCGCAATTCCCACACGTTCTCCCGAAATCACCATAATGGACAACATCCAACACTGGATACACAAGTGAGAGGTGATACCGGATGAACGTCCTTTTTGTCGTCTGTGGGGAAGGTCTGGGCCATACCTCGCGGTGTCTGCATACAGCACGGTATCTTGAAGAGCACGGGTGCACCTGCCATTTTGCCGCCTATGACACCTCATTCCGGTTTCTTGAGCGGCAGGGACGGCAACGCCTCCACCGGACTCCCCGTGAGGTGACGCTTGCCGGTGACAACGGCTTTTTCACGCTCTCCGGGACCATCAACGACTCAAAAGGGGTTCCGGTCAACATGTACCGGTCCTACCGCATGGTTCAGGACCTGATCGATGCCAATCATATCGACCTCGTCATCGCCGATACCATGTATGCCGCCGTCGCCGCTGGACGCAGGAAAGGCGTCCCCACATTGTTTATCACCAACCAGAACACCTTCTGCACCCTATCGGGCGGAAGCGAAGCGGCATGGAAGGCGCTGGGAAAGATGGTCAGTTCCTTCTTCTCCCTTCCCGATGCCATTGTAATTCCCGATTTCGCACCTCCGGACACCATCTCGGGCTACAACCTGACCATTACTGATCAGGTGAGAGATAAGATGCGGTTTGTCGGGCCGATGCTTTCCATCGACCGGGAAGCCTACCCGGTCAGTCAGGAGACCATCTTTGCAAGCTTCGGGGGAGAAGCATTCAAGATACCCCTCTACCACCTCCTTGCAGGCATTGCCGGACGGCGAAAAGACCTTCACTTCAGCGTCTTCTCTAATGCCGACGGACTGCCACCGGCAGCGGCCAATTTCACCCCGCACGGTTTTGTTCCCGACCTCTACCCCCACCTTGCAGCAGCGAAGGTGACGATCCTCCACGGGGGCCTCACCTCCCTTCACGAATCCCTCTTCTTTGAAAAACCGGTGGTCGTCGTCATCGACCCGCATCACCCGGAGCAGGGGAACAACGCGAGAATGATCGAGGAGATGGGAGCGGGAGTAGTCCTCCGGGGGGACCGGGTGACGGCAGATGCACTGGAAGAGGCAATTGACACCGCATCTGACCTCCGTCCTCCCGGAATGTGCCATCTCTTTGAGCAGCAGGACGGAAGAGTGGGGATGTTACGGGTGATCGAGGAGATCCTCTAACATTCCGGCAGACACAACTGCCCTGCCATCAATACCACATGACACAGGAAGAATACATAATGGACAATGGCTGGAACCTTCTCATAGGCATCATTGTGGTAACGGGAGGGATTATCGGCGCAATCATTGTGGTGGCCGGGATGTTCTATCCCGCCGGATTCGAGGCCGCGGGCATTGCGGTGGAGAGCACCTATACGTATGAACTGACCATCACGAACGACCACGACCTTGACGGTTTCGAGCTGATGGTGCCGCTCCCCTCACAGGCGGGGGATACTGCCCTCGGCAATGCAATCGCATTTTCCGGGCAGACGGAGAACCCGTCCGGATGGGAGATCATCATGGTGGGAGACCGGGACGCGGTATTTCTCCAATTGCGTGCAGAGAAGCTTTCTGCCTCTGCCTCGCCGCACCACCTGACGGCGGCGGTCGGTTCAGCGGCCCTCATCGACACGATGGTGCCGGGAAACGATCCCTGGCAGGTTTCCCCCGCTTATGCTATGACATCAGAGGGAGGAAATGCCTGCTATTCTACCGTGGTATATGCACGCTTTAACGCCCCTGAGGCGGCGCTCACCTCGGTAGAGGCCGTCTCCTCCGGCAGGAACACCTGGCGCTACCCCTTTACAGGGGGCAATTCCTTCACCGACCATATCGGGCTCTCCATCACCGGCCCTGCATCGGGATGGCACACCGCTAACGGCACGATTACCGCTGGTATCGGGAAGTATACACTGCTCTGAGCTCCCTCTTGCCGCCGAGATGCTCCGTTCCCGGTAGCGCCGATCCATTCATTTTTCATATAAAGGGCGCAATAATTCCAACAGGTGAACTGAAATGGAATACACGATCACCGGTGAAAATCTCCAGATGGTGACCTGCACCCTTGCAGAGGGGGAACACCTCTATGCAGAGGCGGGCGCGATGGTGAATATGAGTGGGAATATGACCCTGTCCACCGCTGCAAAGGGAGGCGTCTTCAAGGGCCTCAAGCGCATGGTCACCGGCGAGAGTTTCTTCATGACCGATTTCACCCCGCAGGGGGAGAAGGGATTCGTCTCTTTTGCCGGAAACGTGCCGGGGAAGATCTTCACTGCACAGATAGGCGAAGGCGAATTCCTTGCACAGAAGGATGCCTTTCTCTGCGCAGAGGAGGGTGTCGACCTCGACATCGCCTTTACAAAAAAACTCCGTTCGGGCGTCTTTGGGGGAGAAGGATTCATCCTTCAGCGTTATAGCGGCAGGGGAACCGCATTTCTGCACTGCTGCGGCGACCTTGTCACCATGACCCTCGCACCCGGCGAGAAGGTGCGGGTGGAGACCGGGCTCGTGGTCGGCTTCGATGCCTCCGTCGACTACTCCATCGAACTGGCTGGCGGGGTGAAAACCGTCCTCTTCGCCGGGGAGGGGCTCTTTCTGACTACCCTTACCGGTCCGGGGACCATTGTTCTCCAGTCGATGGATATCGCAAAACTGGCGGCATCGCTCATCCCCTACCTTCCACGGCAGACCTCCGGAGGCAACAGGTAACCTGGCAGAATATGGCTGCTACCGGCGCAATGAACAACACCATGGTCATCCACGGGCCGGAGGCGTTCGACAGCGGCGATGTTGAACGGGCGGTCGAAAGCCTCTCCCCTTCGCGGATCATCGTCGCCGGCATCATGGGACGGACCGCCGCCGAGGAATCGGGCATTTCCTGCGAGTTCATCAGCGTCCCCCCCTCACTGGTCCTGCGGCACCTTGACAGGGGGGAAGGCCCGTATCTTCTCAACCATGCCAAGACACCGGAATCGGCACGGGTCTTCGGGGCCATCGTCGCCGCACGGACCGGGAATGGTGTTATCCAGGTGGAAGGCCGCACACGCAGTGTGATCACATGGGACGGGGGCGACGCTGAGTATGCCGCAACCATTGCCGCATCCCTCGGATTTTCGTCTGAAACGGCATCATCCGCCGCCTCCGGCCCCACCGGATGGACCCGTGCCATCAGGGGATGCATCCCGGGTGAACCGGTCTTTGTCAACGGGATTATCATCGGGACGGCCACAGCGCCGTCAGCGGTCATCCGGATGCATGAGAACAGGGTCACCGCCATCGAAGGGATCGTTCTCAAACCCCATGGGGTGGAGAAGCTCATACGCCACGGCCTGCCCGACCCGGCAACGGCATGGTGCAAATCCGGAAACATCCGCAGTGCCGGACCGGCGTCTGCAGGGCGCGGCAGGCACCTCGGGGAGATCGCCGTCATCGACCATGCAGGATGCGACCTCTACAACCACCTCGGCGAAGAGACCTGCGGGGTTCTTTCCATCGGCGATGATACGACCGCCGTCTGCGGACACATCTGTGCACACCGTGGCATTCCCGTCTTCGGTGTGACCGACGGTGATGCCGACGGCATTATCAGCCCCTCCTACTGCGAAGGTTCGGTAATCATTCACGCCATCTCGGAACGGGATGACGACCTTGGCAGGGAGATAGCAGAGGGCATCCCCGGGGGCCCCCACCGGTGGGACGACTGGGTCCAACAAGTCCTCGAAGACTATGAAGGACGTATTCTGGTGGTCCGCGACCTCAGGTGTACATGAAACGGCTCTGCCCCGAATGCAAGGGAAGGGGCATGTGCGGACTGCCCCGCTGCCCCATCACCTCCCGCTTCTACGAATCTGTCAGGGTGAAGCAGTCTGATGCATACATGGGCGCCTCCCCTTCGGTCTTTATCGGAACAAAGGGGTACCCGCGTATGCAGGCAGGCCCCCTTCTGGTCGATGACCCCGACACCCCGCCGTTATGGGTCAGGGAAGGGTATTCCATTGAGGATATCGTCGGCATCCGGGCACGGACCATACGCGGGGCGGGGGAGACAGCGACACATCTCGACCGGATACAGGAGATTGCCCTTTCAGCAACACCGCTGGATGTGGAGGTCGCATTTACCCGCCCGGTCTCCTTCAACCTGACCTTTGACGGGACGCTTGCCCCCGTCGGTCTCCACGGCGATATGAAGAAGGTGGACGTCCTGGAGAATGCCCGGACGCCACGACCGGTCGAACGGGCGGTCGCCGATACGGACCTGAAGGCGACCGATGCAGTGCGGACACTGTACCGTGAGGGAGTCGATGTCTATCACATCACACAGCTCCTTACCTCCGGCCTTCTCGGTGTGCGCCGAAGGACGGTCCCGACAAGATGGGGGATAACGGCAGTTGATGATATACTGGGAGCTGCCCTGAAAGAGACGGCCGGCAGGCTCCCCCCCCTCGAAGAATTCAGGGTCTTTTCTGCCACCATCTACGGCAACCAGATCACCTGTATCCTTGCACCGGGCGCATGGCACTATGAAATGATCGAGATATGGGAAGGGGGCAGCCTCTGGGGCGGTGACGGCGATACGGTCGTGGTGGACGGTGAACGACGGAAAAAACAGGGGTATTCCCCCATTGCCGGGGCCTACTACTCCGCACGCCTGGCCGTCCTGGATTACCTCAATGCCATCGGCAGGTCCGCCCGCGCAATCATTATCCGAAAAGTCTCGTCCGCTTACTGGGCCCCCCTCGGCACATGGGTAATCCGTGAGGCGGCACGTGCGGCGATGCAAACTGACCCGCAGGTGTGCCCGACCCTCCATGAGGCGGCCGCTGCCGCATCGATATGCCTCGGATCATCCGAATGGGAGGTCTCTTCAAACCTGATGAGAGAGATACAGTCGCAAAAAACCCTTTTTGACTTCTGAAAGAATGGAGGATATATATATACTGCCCGGATATACTATTCTACTTGATATGAAGCGGAATCACCCTGCATTCCTGAGTGCAGCACTCTGCCTTGCGATGGTTCCCGGTGTACAGGCACTGGATTCGTCACATGTCTATACTGCACTGAGCCAAAACCAGTACCTGACGATTGCAGCCGCAGGTTTCGTTCTCTTTGCAATATTTGTCGGTGTCCTCTACCTAGTAGGGTCACGCAATGCCGTCAGAACAAAGATGAATCCTACCCTTCGCCCGATCTTCGGCATCCTTGCGGTCCTGTATCTTTTGACCGGGACCCTCCTGCTGTTCATTGCAGGTATCGTTCTCATTGAACCATTTGTCGAAAATCAGCCATTTAGTGATATCGTTGCAAACTTCGCGTATTTCTTCCCCAACCTGGTATTTGGCATCATCGTTACGGGAGCGCTCGGCCTTCTCCTGTATCTTGCAGGGATTTACACCGTCCTGATGATCAAGGATACCTCCGATGCAAAAGACGCACGCCGGAAAGATTACCGTATCCAGCAGTCGGGGGAGATAGACGAGGAGACCGCCATCAGGCAACCCTTCTCCAACCTCAGCTACCGCGTGGTGACATGGGAGACGGGCGAGCCTCTGGTGGACGGCAAAGTCAATCTTGAAAGCAAGAATGGCGTTCTTGTCATGGTCAAATATACCGATTTCCAGGGAGACGTACACTTCGGGAAACTCAAGGGAACCAATGACGACTATTACCCGTATGCTGATGGGGACAAGGACCGGGAAAAATACCGCATTATTACCACTTCTACGTAGATGACTGCCGGGCGAACCGTTCTTTGATAAGGGCGAGGGATTCCACCTCGTCAACTCCCTTGTCATCCCTTATCCTGATGAGACGGGGGAACCGCAGGGCATAGCCGCCCTCGTAATTCGGGCTCTTCTGGATCTCGGCATATCCTACCTCAAAAACCACTTCAGGTTCGAAATATACGGTTTTTCCTTTTGATGAGATGACCTTGTCCTTCAGGAGTTCATAAGCCTCTGCAAGCATATCATCGGAAAACCCGGTGGCAACCTTGGAAACCGGAATCAGTTCTCCTTCATGAATACAGGCGAGGAGGAAGGAGCCGAAGAGGTTCGCCCGCCGCCCCTCGCCCCACTCGGCCCCGATGACGGCCAGATCAATCGTATCCACCGCGGGTTTGATTTTAATCCAGTCCTTGCCCCGCACTCCCGGAGTGTACCCGGACGAGGGGACCTTGATCATAATCCCTTCATGACCTTCTTCCAGGGCGCCACGATAAAACGCCTCAATCTCCCCTGCATCACCACTGACCAGCTGGGGTGCGACGAAGTCCTCCACCGCCTTCTCGAGACGTTTCCTGCGCTCTTCAAACGGGAGATCAATAAGGGTTTCCCCGTCGATCCATATAATGTCAAAGACGTTCGGGACGAGGGAGATCTCCTCGATATGCGACGCGACATCGTGTTTTCTCCTGAACCGGCGCAGCACATACTGGAACGGCAGCGGCCGCCCGTCCTTCACCGCAATGACCTCACCGTCAAGAATGATGTCATGGGACGTTGCAGCGGCGAGCATCGCCACCACATCAGGTATCGCGTCTGTCACCTCCTCCAGTTTGCGGGAATACATCCTGCAGACGCCATCTTTTTTATGGAACTGGAACCTTGTCCCGTCGTATTTGTATTCCGCGGCAAGATACTCCGTCTCCTCAAGCATTGCGGCAATCGTCCCCTGCTTGGCGAGCATCATCTTCACCGGGCGGAAGAGTTCGACCTGCACCGCCGCGAGCGCATCCGGCCCCTTTCGGGCAAGAAGCGCCACCTCACCGAGATCGTTTGCCGCCTGATAGGCATGCTCGACCAGTTCTGCGGAAACGCCGAAGGCTCCTGCAACCGCATCCCGCATGGTGCCCTCCCCTATGCCGATACGCAGTTCCCCGAGCATCAGCCGGGCAAGATACCGCCCTTCAAGCGGAGACGCATTGCCAAAGAGGCGCCTGACCACCCGGAGCTTCTCCTTCTGTGAGCGTGAACCTTCGGTGCGCGCAATCACAACAAAATCCCCATAGACCTCTCCCAGGGTGAGGGGCGTCGTGAAAAACGAGGTCTGCTCCTTTCTTGCCAGCAGGTGCTCCACCGCACGGCCGGGATCTCCCGCCGTGTTCACTTCCCTGACAACGGCATCACGGTCCTTTCCCGCCACATACGCGACGGCGTCATAGACATGGTTCGGCCCGATGCCGATCTTCTCCTGGCTCCAGTCGGGAAAGATGCGCCCCATAAGGAACCGTATCAGCACCGGAAGATCCGGTTCGTCCGCCGCCTCCAGGACGTCGCGGACGATGGAGGTCATATCGATACGCCCGGGAACATCTTCAAGGCGGCTGCATATGGTGGCAAATTCTGTAAAATCCATGCTCTTTACACCTCAAACGAATCGGAGATCGTATGCTGCCGCGCCACAGCGACCTGCTGGTTGCCGGCATAGAGTCCCAAGCCTTCGTGAGCGGTGGCAAGGGCCTTTTCCGGCGTATTGTTCTCCTCGCTCAGGTGGGCAAGCACAACGTGGGAGAGATCAGCGCAGAGGTGCCTCAGCACTGCCGCGGCGGCCGGATTTGAGAGATGGCCCCGTTTCGTATCGGCAATTCTTCGTTTCAGAAATGCCGGGTAGCGCCCTTCGACGAGCATCACCGGGCAGTGGTTGCTCTCGAGAATCACCGCATCACACCGCCGGAGATACGCGAGCATGGCAGGGGTCACCATGCCCGTGTCCGTGCAGACGCCAAGGGTCACGTCGCCTTCACGGATACAGAACCCCGACGGCTCGGCCGCATCATGGGAGGTGTGAAAGGTGGTCACCGTAAAATCGCCGCATGCCACCCCCTCACCGTGAGCCATTGGATGCAACTTCAGGGCACCGGGTTTTTTCAGGGTCGGCGCAAGACCCGAGAGCGTCCCCTTTGTCCCGTGGACCGCCACGCCACTTCCCCGGCAGAAGACATCCACTCCCCTGATATGGTCTGAATGCTCATGCGTCAGAAAAAGGCCTTCCACATCGCCGGCATCGGCACCCGCCTCTGCCATCCGGCGCCGGATGTCGCGGTTGGAGATGCCTGCATCGATGAGAATGGTGCCGGACCCCCCCTCGACGCAGATACAGTTCCCCTTGCTCCCGCTTGCAAGGACCGTGATCTTCATTGGTCAGTATGTTGTCTCCCGGACGGTATTATACATCCCCATCTGTCCCCATGGCGGGATTCTTACGGGGAGGCTGCCCGGGAGGTACCTTCCCTGCCCTGCCTGTAGGTATGCTGACTTCCTGCTGCCTGCAGCATGACGAATGCTCATAAGGACACTGAACATTCTGGGAGGAGGAGGAGCCGAAAGGTTGCCCCTATTTTCATTATCCGGCATTGGGTGTGATGTATTCCACCGCCACCCCTGCCGTGTATCTACTGGTACACTGGCTGATAAGGCCTTTACCTCCGGCGTGTCATGTACGCCGATAAAATTATCGTAGAATTCAAGCTGTTGCATCCTGTTCTTCCCTAAGCCCGTGCTTGATGAACAACAATCTTTTCCACAAGCTCATTGAGGATAGGCAGGGTAAGCTCCTGAATATCGGTATACTTCTTCACCGTCCGCAGAAAACCGGCCACGCTGTGCCTGTGCCGCTCCTGTGCATCAATCTCCGCTTGCAGGGCGGAGATTTTCTTTTTGAGGGCACCTTATTACTAATCAGAAATTCAGATGGATTAGGAAAAAAACCTTATCCTGTCTTTATCCGTGGGAATTCCATTAACTACTTGTTGCCACTCACCATCCTGGAATACTTCGTACCGTTCAAAAGCGCAAGGCAATCCGTTTGCAGCAGCTATGTCACTGCTATCCATGAGCTGAAAATGCAGATGTGGAGCAAAGGAGTTTCCTGAATGACCCACTCTGCCAATAACTTCACCTTTTTTTACACTCTGACCAACGGTAACCTGAATAGACCCTGTTTGAAGATGGACAAGCGCAGCATATACATTGTCGCCACATTCCATGATGATGTAGTTGCCGGCAACTGATTGCACGTCGTCTTTACCCGGATCGAAAAAATGAGCATTTTTATAGGCGTTAGACAAATCTGAAAGCAAATTCGTCCGTTCTCGTTCTTTATAACCATCCTCTGCCTGGACAACGATCCCGTCGCAAGGTGCATATACTTCTTGGCCCCAGCAATAATATTCGTTTAAGGGAACCCCAAACAGAAGATATTGCGGCACGCTAACGCGATATGCGGGCCAGCCCTTTCTTTCCCAATCCACTTGTATAAAGTCATAAGCATATCTTGTCCCTAACTGGTCTGTGCCGTGGCTCGGAATTTTTGTTCCCGGAGTGTTGGGAGCGAGCCATTCTCCCCTCAGAGGAAACTCTACAATTATCAGCTCACGCGCTTCAATCATCTCATTACTCCTGTCCGTCCATTCGTTACCCACATTATTGAAAAGGACTAGTGCTACAAGGGCAAGTATTAGTACGATACTGATGCGTAGAGGCAGGTGATTTTTCCCATTCCACACTGCAAATCGCATTTCCAAACCCCTTATTCACTGCCTGACGTATAGAAAATGTTTTTAAGTTCGTCAGAGCATTCGTCAGATGTTGCAATGATATGTTCATAATCCTGATTTGAAGCGTGCGAATATCTAATATCGTCCAATATCTGATGAGTAAAACCAATTTTAGCCCAAAGGATAAACGACCTGCACTTTTCACTATCCAAACCAGCTCCAGACTTAGAAACATCAATCATATCAAATATTTGATGGTCGCAGCAGGGAGGACTGCTCCGCCCGTATGATTGTCCCGACATCTTCGCCTGCAAGCGCCTTCGTGAGGGTTCCCGGAACATGCCCATTGATCACACGGACTGCCCGGATATTCTTGGAGCTTGGGAGAAGTTCCACCACCTTGCGCTCGAGAACCATGTCATCCAAATTCAGGTCAAGCAGTTCACATGCCGTAATATCGGCGATGAGATCGGCATCGGGATTGACAAACGGGTTTTCCGCGAAGAGGCCGTCGACATTCTTCACCAGGATACAGCTCTTTGCCCCGAGGACCTCGGCCGCGAGGTATGCCCCTGTATCCGTACGGTGCTGGGGGATCATGCTCCCCTTCGTCGGTTCTTCGAACAGACCGTACGGTGGTGTACCGGGCATCACCGGAATCAGCCCCATCTTCATGAGCATTGGAATATCCATGATATCGTCCGGGGAGATCTGCACACCTCCGCAGTCCGAAAGAAGGGTGGCAACCATCATCGCATTCTGCTTGGATATCTGACCGGAAAGTTCCGACAGGATACCCGTGGGCATCCCGAGGTCGATCCCGACATCCATCACATGCCGGACCCGGACTCCGCCCCCGACGACAAGGAGCATCGGATGGGTCTTTGCAAGCCCCGTGATCTCTTCCAGAAGTGGCAGGAGCACCTCAGATCCGAAATCCACCGTGCCATGCCCCCCGATCTTCACCACATTGAGGTCTGGGGCAATCCTGACCTGGCTGAGAACTTCGGACCCGTATTTCATTGACTTTCGAACCAGGGTCTCCCCCTGAAATCTGTTGGCCAGCTCCCGTCGCTTCTTCATGTTATCACTACCTAAAAGGTTATACCAGAAAGATATAACTAGTGGCTCGACCAGCTGTTAGGCCAGTTGGTTCATCGGGCAGTGGATTAGTTGAAGGCTCCCTTTTCCCTGAAAACCCCCGTCATTAGTGAACGGCACCATTCCTTCCCATGATTCTGTCCGGGAAAAACGAAGAATGGCCGTAAACGTCCCTTGGCATAAGAAGAGATCGAAAAGAGCTTTTATATTTCAGGAGAGGATAATTGAGTTCACTGCCATAGTGGCAATCAAGAGGTGAAACGGATGAAAATTTACGTGCGAGCACGCCAGAAGGTCGGCGAGGGAGTAAAGCAGCCCAGGTACAGGGTTGTTGCCGTGACCGGGGACCAGGGAGACAAATTCAAGGTAGAGGCGACCCACTTCAGGAAAACCGAACTTGAGGCAATCGCCGCAGACACCGGCGCAGAAATTGTCTGGCTCGAACCCATGTCCGAAGAAGAAAAAGGGAAGATGAAGTAAACCACTTTTCCCTAACATCACCCCTCTATTTTATGGTTTTATACTCCCACGTATTATCATACAATGGCAACTCTTGATGTGCCCCGCATCCTGTATGCTGCAGCCACGATTCTCATCCGGGAGGACCGGAGGCTTTCCGTCGAGTTCAGGGAAGGTGAAATCAGGATCAAATTCCCCACCACCCGCCGGCTTGCAGAGTATCTCAATGTGCCCCATTACTATGTCCTCCCGTATTTTTCGGAGATGGAGGAGAACAACATGATCCGGCGTGAGGAACGGGTGGGCATCTCGACCACGACGGCAGGGACCTCTTTGTTCTTTTCCATGCTCGACGAAAACCTGAAGGCATCTGCAGAAACACTCCTCGGCAGCGAAACCTTCGAGGCACTCGGTCTCCGGGCCCGGGCGTGTTCGGGGGAACAAAGAGAATCCCGGACAGCAGAGATATACAGATAAGATCGGCAGGGACACGGAAGCACCGCACTGTCTTCCTGCACCCATACATGAATACGCAGATCTGCCACTGCTGAGAAAGGATGAGATACATGGAGGGAAGCGACACAGGCACCACCCGTCTCCGGTTCAATTTCCGCGAGCTTGCCGGTTCAGTGGGTGATTTCGGCACCATCCTTCCCATCGTCCTGGGCGTAGCCCTCGTAACCGACCTCAATCTCAGCACCATGCTCTTCTTCTTCGGCGTCTGGTTTATCATCGCCGGGCTCTATTACCGGCTTCCCATCCCTATAGAGCCGATGAAGGCCGTCGGGGCAATTGTAATTGCAGGCTCCCTCACCTCTGCCGAGGTGG
Source organism: Methanoculleus sp. (assembly GCA_011045995.1). Lineage (GTDB taxonomy): Archaea > Halobacteriota > Methanomicrobia > Methanomicrobiales > Methanomicrobiaceae > Methanovulcanius. Next base: position 52,496 of record DSBQ01000052.1, read on the forward strand.
CTGCATCCGGTCTCGTCATCGGCATATTCTTCCTCATGGCAGGGCTCCTGAAAGGGATGGGCCGGCTTCGCAGCTACATTCCGCAGAGCGTTATCCGCGGCGTACAGGGAGGCCTGGCCCTCATTCTCCTCAGGACAGCCGTGGGCTATGGCATGGACGATCTCCTTCCCTTTGCCATTGCAGTGCTGGTAATCATCGGGTTTTTCATGCTCGCACGAAGGACCCGTATCCCAGATGTCTCGGCGCTCCTCGTCATTGCCCTCGGATTTGCGGGGGGAATGTACCTTTATGGTATCCCGGAATTTACCCTTCCGGCACTTCCCGTGTTTTCACTCCCTGCACTCTCCCTATACCCGCGGGTCACCTGGGACCTCGTCCTCCCCCAGATACCGCTCACGATTGCCAACGCGATCCTTGCCACATCGCTCCTGACGATGGACCTCTTCAAACGTGAGGTGGAGCCGGACAGACTATCGGTGACCATCGGCCTGATGAACCTGGTCTCGGTCCCCTTCGGCGGCATGCCGATGTGCCACGGGGCAGGGGGCCTTGCCGCCCAGTACCACTTCGGAGCCCGGACAGGCGGGGCCAATGTGTATGCAGGCGTCATTCTCTTCGCCCTTGCCCTGCTCTTTGCATCCTCCGACATGCTCGCCCTCTTCCCGACGGGAATATTAGGGGCACTGCTGGTCTTTGTAGCGATGGAACTGGGGCGACACAGCCTGAAGACGGAGTCGTACCTGGTCTCCGTCACTATGGTCATCCTGGCATTCTTTACGGGCATGGCAGTCGCATTCGTCGTGGGCATCATCCTCGCATACGCGGTAGCATGGCATGCAAAACAAAGAGCAGCAGATGCTGAAAAATAAAAAAACATGTTCTGATTGCTCGTTCAGGAGGACTCGACGGGATGTAGGGAGGGAGCTGCCACCACGGCATCCGGGGGGCACCAGAGGAAGACCTCCATCCCTTCCTTAAGGCCGTGCCGGATCACCTTGCTCCGGTGCACATCGGCAATCATGGGGGTAAATGGCGTCTCAAGTGTCATCCGGACCATCGCCCCGTCAGAGAGCATGGAGACGATTCTCCCGGAAAGGACATTCTCTTCCCGTCCGGCGGGAGGGGTGGGGGAGATGCGGATCTCATGCGCCCGGATACAGGCGGCAACCTTGTCCCCCTCCTTCAACCCCCGGTCCGGGGCACGCAGCCGGCACTTGCCAATGCGTATCGTCACATACCCGCCGGCGGTCCCGATCACCTCGCCGTCGAGGATATTTTCCATGCCGACAAACCTGGCGATCTCACGGTACGGCGGTGCAGAGAAGATCTCTTCTCTCGTCCCTTCAGCGACGAGACGCCCGTCGATGATGACCGCCACCCTCGTCGCCAGCCGGAGGGCCTCCTCCCTCGAATGGCTCACGTGCACCACCGTCAGTCCATACTCCTCACGGATACGGGCAAGTTCGCGGGTGAAAAAGTCGCGGGTGATGGGGTCAAGTGCCGCAAGCGGTTCGTCGAGGAGAAGGACATCCGGTTCGACCACCAGTGCCCTGGCAAGGGCCACCCGCTGCTGCTCCCCGCCGCTCATCGTCCGTGGCAGGCGGTTTGCCAGGTTGGCGATACCGAAACGCTCCATTATCCTGCGGACCCGTTCTTTCACCTTTTCAGGGGAGACCTGCTGCATCTTCAGCCCGAACGAGATATTTTCCTCCACCGTCATATGCGGGAAAAGGGAGTAGTCCTGGTACATCAGCGAAATCCGCCGGTCTTCAGGGGGGGTGGTTCTGACATCTTTCTGCCGCAGGAGGATGCGCCCACCATCCGGGCTGTGAAGACCGGCGATCGCCTCCAGAAGAACGGTCTTTCCCGCCCCCGAAGGGCCGATGATGAAGAAATACTCACCAGTCCCGATATGGAGGGTTACATCCCTCAGGGAAAATTCGCCGAGCCGTAGAGATATGCCATCAAATTCTATCATCATACTTCCCCATGAAGCGTGTCAGGAACCGGAGCAGTCCAAAGACCGCAAGACAGACGACGAGGAACACAAAGGCGACGCTTCGGGCCTCCTTGATCCCCTGTGTAGTGAAGGTGTAGTAGATAACGGTCGAGATCACCATCGGATAATAGGCAATCATGATGATCGCGGCAAACTCGCCGATAGCCCGCCCCCAGGCAAGGATAGCGCCGGAATAGATATGCCTGACCGAGAGGGGAAGAACGACCCGGGCAAAGGCCTGAAACCTGCTCGCCCCGAGTGTGCGGGCGACGTTTTCGATATGCAGCGGGACATTCTCAAAGCCCTCGCGGACGCTGTTGATAAGATACGGTGAGGACACAAAGACCATCGCAACAACAACACCTGCATAGGCATCCTCGAAAAATATGCCCGCCTGGGCAAGGGGCGCTCCCAGGGGGCCGCGCTCCATGAAGAGCAGATATACCATGATGCCCGCTATGGTGTGCGGAAGCATCAGCGGGAGATCAACGAGACTCTCCACGATCCCCTTGCCGCGGAAATTCACCCGTGCCAGAACATAGGCAAGAGGTATACCGAAGAGGAGGAGAATGAGAACCGCATTGAGGCCCGCTCCCATCGTCAGGAGGATCGAATCAACGATCCGCCCCTTCGCCGCGACCTCCAGCAGGTGAGGTATGTCCCCGACCTCGGGGACGGCAAGAGAGAGGATGGCAAGGACCGTGAGCACCACGATCAGCGATCCGAACAACGCAAAGGAGAGCAGGCAGGCATCGGGCAACCGGTGTGATGAACGGTGCCCCTTCCACCACGACCGGTCCCCTTTCATCGTCTGCACCGTAAAAAATGATACTATCAGAGAATCTCCACATACGGGAGAAGTCCGTCGGGGATAGCGCCGTAGCCCCCTGCGGGGATAATCGGCGGCTGTCCCTCGGATGCCATAATATCATTGCCGGTCTGGGTAATGAGCATTTCTACAAACTTTTCGCCATAATCCGGGTGCTTGGCATTCAACGGCACTGTGATGCCGTAGACGATCGGCGTGCCTTTGCTGACACCGCTGATACAGTTGATCTGCACCTGTGCATAGGTGTCGGCATGCTGGGCGGATGAGAGATCGATCTCTACCGGCAGTTCAATGAACTTCAGGTTGTTCTGCACCGCGACACTGCGGTACTCCCATGCGTAGTCGATACCGCCGGACTCGAGCATCTGGACAAGTTCGACGGACTTCGGACGGATCTGGAGATTGCCTTTCGGCTCCGCATCGGTTGCCTCGATGGTCCACACACCGTCTGCCTCGGCAACCGTCATCTCGCTGTTTGCACCGACGGTGTTCTCGAAGATCGTATCATCGCCGTAGTAGAACTCTGCAAGCTGGATGACCATCGGGGTGCGGTAGCCGCACGGGTCGAGGTTCGGGTCGGAGAATGCCCACTTGACATCATCCTTCTGGAGGATGGTATACCAGGTATCAGCATTCACTTCGTCGGCATACCTGCTCTCATCCGTGTAGCAGAGCACCATCCGGTTGTTGGCAAACGTTGCGAACCAGTCTGCGTCTTCAGGGACCATGAGGTCGGGGATGAGCAGGTAGTCGGCCGAGGCAAGGACATCGGCGTCCTTGTCAAGATCGGTGATCTCCTTGATTATCTTCGTACTGCCACCTGCATAAAGCAGCACATCAGCTTCAGGATACTTCGCTTCGAATGCCTGCTCCATCTGTTCAAACGGGCTGGTCAGGCTTCCCGCATGAAAGACCTTCACCTGCACCTTTTGCGCAGGTTCAGCGGTGGGCGCAGGGGTAACCGTGGACGCAGGTGTTGTTTCAACACCTGGCGTTGCCCCGTCATCGCTTGTTATGCAGCCGCAGAGGAAGACTACAGCCAGAAGAAGAGCACCAACCAGTACCATTGAGACTTTTTTGCTCATATGGGTAAATTACCCATATAATCTATAAATACTTTTATTTCCCGCTGCCAGTTAACCTATTTTAATTACCTCTGAGCAATGCAAGAGGTTCCCGTTCCACTGGCACCTCCGTTCTGTTCTTCCTTAAGGTGCCCCCCGGACGAAACCATCATACTTTCGGATAACACACGCTTCTCCATATGTGGAAACCTCTGGACGTGGAGACCTGGGTTGCCGGCCGGCGGGGTGACCTTGAACAGGTCAGGGGACCGGTCAGCGAGATTATTGAGGGCATCCGCGCCCGCGGTGATGCAGCCCTTAGGGAATATACAAAGAAGTTTGACGGTATCGATATTGAGGACTTCCGGGTCGGTGAGGAGGAGATAGAGGCGGCCTACGATGCAACAGACCCCGAACTCACGGAGTGCCTCGTCGAGGCGGAGGCACGCATCACCCAGTTCCATGAACTCCAGAAGCGTGATGACATCCGGCTCAGGGAGATCGAACCGGGTATCACCCTCGGCATGAAGGCGACCGCCCTGGACCGGGTCGGCATCTACGTCCCCGGCGGACGGGCGTCCTACCCGTCGACCGCCCTCATGGGCGCCGTCCCCGCACGGGTTGCGGGAGTCCCGGAGATCTGCTGCTGTACCCCGCCGCCGGTCCACCCGCTGACCCTTCTTGCCCTTGACATCGCCGGGGTCCGGGAGATCTACCGGGTCGGCGGTGCACAGGCGATTGCCGCCTTTGCCCTCGGTACAGAGACCATACGTCCGGTCCAGAAGATAGCAGGTCCCGGCAACATCTTCGTCACCGCCGCAAAGATGATGCTCCGGGAATACGCCGAGATCGACTTCCCCGCCGGACCCTCAGAGATCGGCATCATCGCCGACTCCTCCGCCAATCCCGCCTATATTGCAGCCGACATCCTTGCACAGGCCGAACACGACCCACATGCAGGATGCGTCCTCATCACCACCGACCCCTCCATCGCCGAAGAGACCGGACGGGAAATCCGCCGCCAGATGGAAACGCTCCACCGCCGGGAGATCATCACACAGGCGCTCGCGAACTCGGGGTATGTCCTCACCGCGGACCTTGATGAGGCGATTGCGGTGAGCGATGCCATCGCGCCGGAACATCTCTCCATTCAGGTCAGAGACATGCTCCCGGTCCTCCGAAAGGTGCGCCACGCAGGCTCCATCTTTGCCGGACCCTACACCCCCGTCGCCTGCGGGGACTACGCCTCCGGGACCAACCATGTCCTCCCGACCGCCGGCTACGCACGGATGTATTCCGGACTTACCGTCGATCACTTCTCCAAGACCTCCACCATCCAGATCATCGAACCCGAAGGACTGGAGGCGATCGGCGATATTGTGGAACGGCTTGCAACCGAAGAAGGCCTCACCGCCCATGCGGCATCCATCCGGCTGCGGCGAAGAGGCATCTGAACCTGCCGTTCAAAAACCGCATACTTTTTTAAAAAAAATTAAAAGAGCGTCCCCTGACACTCTTTTTCCTGTTGCAGGGGATCGCCATCCGGCCGTTCAAACCGGAAGACCAGACCGCCGCACCGGCGTCCCTTCACCACTTCGCCCGGGGGGGTCTCCCGCAGGTCTTCGTCGACTTCATGAAACATGGCGCTTGCATTATCCCCGAAGTGCACGGCCCATGCCTCCGCTGAATGCGGCCTCACTTCCGCATACTCACCGTGATGCGACTGGAGTATATGCAGGAGGTGTGCAAAGTCCTCTTCGGGCAGCCCTCTCTGCTCCTGCAGGCGGCCGATGATCTGAATCCCGAGGGTCGTATGCCCCACAAGGGAATAGGCCGGCAGTGAGATGAACCCGAATCCCTGTTTCTCAAACGAGGCCACCTTCCCGATGTCATGCAGGATGGCCCCCGCAATCACCATGTCCCTGTCCATCGCCACCCCGCTGACCCCGTCTGCCATGGCAGCTGCCATGCGGGCCACCTCATAAGAATGCTCGGCAAGCCCTCCTGCATAGGCATGGTGTTTGTATCGGGCTGCGGGCACCTCAAAGAACAGGGGATACGCCTCCAGTGCAGCCCGGACAAAATCCCGCAGGGGCCCGCGGGTAATCGAACGGGCAAGAGAAAAAAGCCCTTTTTTATTTCCTTCGGCATCTGCCGGGGAATAGACATAGTCCTCCGCGGAGAGATGGTCGGCCGTCACCGGGGTGCAGAGGTAGCCGACCCCGTCATTGATATTGAGCTCCATTGTGCCACGAAACACCGAGGCATTCCCAAAGCAGCGGTAGACCATCCCCGCAGTCAGGGCATCATAGATACGGGTCACCTGCTCGTCCTGTCCTGTACCCCAGACCTTGCATGGAAGCGACCCGGTCGCATCCGTCAGGGTGCAGGTGATGTACTTTCCCTTCTTCCCGCTCATGAGGGACGGGTGTTCCACCACAAACATGGAATCTACTCTATCGCCGGGACTGATATCCTTGATAAACAGGTTTTTCTCCATATGATCACTCCGGTTGTTTTCCTGAGCGCACCCGGACGAGGCGCAATGCCATCTCTAAGCCAGCTCCGGTTTTCACACTTGATTCCTCCCGGTCTTCCCAGGTGATCGGCACTTCGGCCACATCATATCCTGCCCTTCGCATCCGCCAGAGAAGCTCGACATCGAACTCAAACCCGTCCGAGACCATCACCGGGAGAACGGCATCCAGGGCCTCTTTCGTAAATGCCTTCGCCCCGCACTGGGTATCCGAATAGGAAAGCCCGAACAGGAGCTTTACCCACAGGTTAAAAAGCCGTGACTGCATACGGCGGGAAAGTGACTGCGGTATGCGGACATCGGCACCGTGTATCCAGCGCGAGCCGATGGCTCCGTCGTGGGCGTCGAGTTTTTGGAAGAGCCGTTCCATCTCGCGGATAGGCGTGGACCCGTCGGCGTCCATAAACCCGGCATAGGGCGTCGTTGCCGCCATAAGACCCGCTCGCACCCCGCCCCCCTTGCCAAGGCGCCGGGAAAATTCCAGGCATGATATCCTGCAATCAGGACGGGAGGCGGCATATTCCCGGACAATTTTCGCAGTCCGGTCGGTACCGTCGCAGACAAAGATCACCAGCCCCGCGTATCCATTCAGATCCTTCAGGACGGTGCCTATGCGGCGCTCTTCATTATACGCCGGTATGACGAGGGTGCAGTCCCTGGATGCAGGAGTCATTGCAGATCAGCAGGAGAAATACCCGATGATCTCTTCTGCGAATGTGGCTGCGGCGTCCGGACCGCTCGCAGTTATCACATTATCATCCACAATGACCGGGATCTTCTGGTACGTCGCGCCATGCTGCTTGAGGGTGTTTCGCGACAGGGGTGTCTCGAAGACCGTCGCCTGTCTCCCCTCGAGTGCTCCTGCAAGGGCGAGCACCACGGGTGCGAGACAGATGGCTGCCACCAGTTTTCCTGCTTCGTTCATCTCCCGTACCAGGGCGATGAGGCCGTCATGATTCCAGAGATACTGCTGTGAACCCACCCCGCCGACGATGACAACCCCGTCATAGTCGCCTGCCTTTGCATCGGTGATCGCCATTGGGACGTCCAAAATGGCACCAAGCATCCCCATACAGGTGCCGGGTTTGTCCGTCGCCACATCATAGTCGACGCCGGCGTCGTCAAATGCCTTGGCAGGAACCTCGAATTCCTCATCACGGTATCTTTCATGGGCAACAACCATGAGCAGTTTCATGCACTAAACTCGGCTACAAAGATTCATAAAATCTGGTATTCCCCCGTTGCCATCCTCAGGCCTGCCCGGGGGATCTCCGACCTCCATAAAAAACCTTAATCCCGGCACCGGGACTACAATATAGCATGACGTACCTTGAAGAGATTTCCCTGAAAGGGAGAGACGCAAACCCGTTCTTCCGGATGATGGGCATCGAGGTCGTGTCCTACAAAACGGGTGAGGCGGTGCTTGAGATGGAGGTCACCCCCGATATGATGAACGGCGACGGCTGGCTCCAGGGGGGCATCTATACAGCGCTTGCCGATGAGGCTATGGCACTTGCGCTGGTTACCGTCATGGAGGCGGAAGAATCGATTGCGACCGTCTCCGAGACCACCTCCTTTTATCGTGGTGTCCGGGAGGGACGCCTCCGTGCAGAGGGGAGAGTGGTGCGCAAGGGACGACGGATTGCCTTTGCCGAGGGGCGTCTCTTCCTGGAAGGGGACGACCCCGCGATCCTCTCAAAATCAGATGCCTCATTTGCGGTTCTGCGCAGTTAGATACCCGCATCCGATCCCATTTTTTACCTCCGCCACCTCAATGATAATGTTGGTGCAGAGCACACAGTACCTGCATACAAACTCCCGGTACCGACCCGGCGAGCGAGGGGATCACAGGTGAAATATATTATCGTTACCGGCGGCGTGATGAGCGGCCTTGGGAAGGGCATCACTACTGCCTCAATTGGAAGGATCCTGAAGAACAGGGGATACACTGTAACAGCGGTCAAGATCGATCCGTATCTCAACATCGATGCAGGGACCATGAACCCTGCCCAGCATGGTGAGGTCTATGTCCTCGCGGATGGCGGGGAAGTGGATCTTGACCTCGGCAACTACGAGCGGTTCCTCGACATCAGCCTCACCAGTGATCACAATATCACGACCGGAAAGGTCTACCGCGATGTCATAGAAAAAGAACGGAGAGGGGAATATCTCGGGGCGACCGTCCAGATCATCCCCCATATCACCAACCAGATCAAGGAGTGCATCGAAACAGCCGCCCTTCGCCCGCTTGAGGGGAACAGGGTTCCCGACATCTGCCTCGTCGAGGTGGGAGGTACCGTCGGCGATATCGAGAGCATGCCGTTTCTGGAGGCCATCCGCCAGATGCGCGGCGAATACGCAAAGAGCGACCTCATTCTCGTCCACGTGACCCTTGTCCCCTCCGATACGATGGGCGACCATAAAACCAAACCGACCCAGCACTCGGTCAAGGCGCTGCGCGAACTCGGCCTCCAGCCGGATATCATCGTCGGCCGAAGCGACATCATCATGAGCCCGGCGACCAAGAAAAAGATCTCCACCTTCACCGATGTCCCGGCAAAGGCGGTCATCAGCGCCATTACAGCGCCGGACATCTATCAGGTCCCGATGGAGATGGAAAAGGAGGGCATCCCGGAAGTCCTCACCTCACTGCTGAACCTCGGGAACCGGGAGCCGGACAACACCTGGTATAATCTCATCGGCAATGAGTGCACGAGCAGGGTGACGGTCGCCATCGTCAGCAAGTACGGCATTGAAGACGTCTATATCAGCATCAAGGAGTCCCTGAAGCATGCGGGACTCTCGCTGGGGACGGAGGTCGGCATCAAGTGGCTCGATGCCGAGAGCTTTACCTGTGACGAACTGGCGGATGTGGACGGCATACTGGTGCCCGGAGGATTCGGCCACCGCGGCATTGAGGGGAAGATCCGGGCCATCGAGTATGCCCGGACCCAGGGCAAACCCTACCTCGGCCTCTGTCTCGGGTTCCAGCTTGCGGTCATCGAGTTTGCGCGCAATGTGGCAGGAATTTGCGATGCGACGAGCGAAGAGATGGGGCCGGGTTCCCATGTCATCGCCATTCTCCCGGAACAGGAGGAGGTGGAGGACCTTGGCGGCACGATGCGCCTCGGGGACTGCGAAGTGCTTCTCAAAAAAGGGAGCCGCATCCATGCACTCTACGGGAGTGAGAACATCACTGAGCGCCACCGGCACCGCTACGAGGTCAACCCCGAGTACATTGAACAGCTGGAAGACGCAGGACTTGTCTTCTCAGGCACCTGCGGAAGACGGATGGAATCCTGCGAACTGAAGGACGGGGCATTCTTCCTTGCAACGCAGTTCCACCCGGAATTCAAATCAACCCCCACACGGCCCTCACCCCCTTATGTTGGATTTGTCAGGGCCTGCCGTGAAATGAAGACACATCAACAGGATACCAGGTGATACCATGGTTAAGGCAGAGAAATTTATCGAAGAGGCAATTGAGGCAATCCGCAGGGAGGCAGGCGACGAGAAGGTGGTCATGGCACTCTCCGGCGGCGTCGACAGCTCGGTCTGTGCAGAACTTGCAAAACGCGCCATCGGTGACCGGCTGGTCCCCATCTATGTGGACACGGGCCTGATGCGCAAGGGAGAGAGTGGGCGAATCTGTGAGCTCTTCTCGGACATCAACCTCAAAATGGTTGAGGCGGGCGACGAGTTTTTTGCGGCCCTCGCGGGTGTTACCGACCCCGAGGAGAAACGCAAGATCATCGGCGAGAAGTTCATCAGGATCTTCGAGCGCGAGGCGCTCGCAACAGGTGCGGCCTACCTCCTCCAGGGAACCATCTACCCTGACATCATTGAGAGTGAAGGGGGCATCAAAAGCCACCACAACGTAGGCGGCCTCCCCCTCGATATCGACTTCAAGGGGGTCATCGAACCCCTCGTCGACCTCTATAAGGATGAAGTCCGTGAGGTGGCAGGTGCCCTCGGGATGCCGGCGGAGATCCAGCACAGGATGCCATTCCCCGGACCAGGCCTTGCGGTCCGGTGTCTTGGCGAGGTGACGCCGGAGAAGATCGCGATCGTCCGCGAGGCAAACGCGATCGCAGAGGAGGAGCTCGTGGAGCAGTTTATGCCCTGGCAGTGTTTTGCCGCCGTCCTCGGCTTGGGGACCGGCGTCAAGGGCGACATTCGTCTCCATGGCTGGATCGTTGCCGTGCGGGCGGTCTATTCCCGTGACGCGATGACCGCCGAACCCGTCGAACTTCCGTGGGAGACGATGCACCGGATTGCATCACGCATCACGGCCGAAATTCACGGAGTGGCACGGGTCGTCTACGACATCACCCCCAAACCCCCGGCAACGATCGAATACGAATAAGCAGATACCACAAACGCCAAAGAACAAAAAGGACGAGAATATGGAATTACGGGACGATTACCGGGACCTTGACGAGAAATACGTCATGCAGATCTTTACCCGCGGCCTGCGCATCATCAGGGGCGAGGGGGCAAAGGTCTGGGATGATAAGGGAAATGAATACATCGACTGCTTTGCAGGCATTGCGGTCTGTTCCACCGGGCACTGTCACCCAGAGGTGGCAACGGCAATCTGCGAACAGGCACGGCAGCTGATCCACATCTCAAACCTCTTCTACGTCCCGGGGCAGGCGGAATTTGCCGAACAGCTGGTCAAGACCACCGGACTCAAAGGGGCACGCGCATTCTTCTCCAATTCCGGGACAGAAGCGAATGAAGCGGCCATTAAACTTGCAAGGGTCAGGACAGGCAGGAAAAAGTTTGTCGCATTTGTAAACGGCTTTCACGGCAGGACCTGCGGAGCCCTCTCGATGACCTATAAGGAGGCCTACCGCCTCCCGTTCTCGCCCCTCCCGTACGAATGCGAATTCATCGAGTATGGAGACCTCGACGCACTTGCGGAAGTGGTCGATTCCTCGATTGCCGCGGTCATCACCGAACCGATACAAGGTGAAGCAGGGGTCCTGCCCGCACCGAAGGGATTTTTGAAGGGCGTCCGGGATATCTGCACCGAGAATGAAAGTCTTCTCATCCTCGATGAGGTGCAGACCGGCATCGGCCGGACCGGTACATGGTTCGGCTACCAGCACGAGGGTATAGAACCCGACATCGTTACTATCGCAAAGGGCATCGGGTCAGGATTTCCGATGGGGGCAATAGTCGCCCGCGAAGGCCTCACCTTCCTCCCCGGCGAACACGGCGGGACCTTCAACGGCGGACCGCTGGCCTGTGCGGCGGGCAGGGCAACACTCTCGGTCGTCGCGGGTGTGCTCCCCGATGTCGCCCGCAAGGGGCGCCTCTTTGCCGAAGGCCTGTCTGCCCACAACCCCCGCCAGATCGGCCTGATGGTCGGCATCTCACTCGGCGACCGGTGTGCAGAGGTCCAGAAGAAATGCCTTGAAGCAGGAGTTCTTACCAACTGCGCAAGCGGCAGCCTTCGGCTCGTCCCGCCGCTTGTCATCACCGACGAGGAGATAGAGGCCGCAGTCGGAGTCATCAATGCAGCACTTGATTAGGGAGTGTTTTCAGGGAGAAGGGTACGTCTTTGCAACAAAGGCGGCAGACATTGCCCGTGCCCACGGGCACGCCCGTCCTGCACGCCTCGCAAGCAACGAGAACCCGTACGGACCCTCACCTGAGGCGGTCCGTCGGGCGATAGAGGCGCTTGCCACCGTAAACCGCTACCCGGATGAGAAGAACAGCGAATTTACGGATGCCCTGCGTGCATACCACGGCGACTACCGGTTTGTGGCGAGCGTCGGCATGGATGGCATCATCGAGACGGTAATCCGGACCCTCATCGACGACGGGGATGAAGTGGTGGTCAGTACGCCCACCTACTCCTTCTACGGTATCGCCGTCCGGGCACAGGGAGGCATCCCGGTGAGCGTATCCCGGAAAGCGGACTGGTCCGTCGATACGGATGCCTTCATCCGTGCATGTAAAGGAACAAAACTCGCATTTCTCTGCAGCCCGAACAACCCGACCGGGACGGTCACTCCCGCGGAGGATATCAGGGCCATTCTTGAAGGGATCGACGGGATCCTCTTTCTCGACGCCGCGTACATCGATTTCTGCGGGGAGGACTACCGCCCGCTCATGCACCACTACGACAACCTGATCATCGGCCGGACAATGTCCAAGGCTTTTTCACTTGCGGGGCTTCGTATCGGGTATGCCTTCGTACCGGCATGGTATGAACCCTGGTACATGACTGCCGCAACCCCGTTCACCCTCAACAGCGTCTCACAGGCGGCGGGTGCGGGCGCCCTCGCAGACCCTGCCCATATCGACCCCATCATCAGGGAGGTAAACGCATGGCGGACCCGTTTTACGGAGGACTGCCCGTACCCCGTCGCACCCTCGGGTGGTAACTTTGTGCTGGTGGATGTGGCACCGGCCACGGCCGAAACGGTCGTCGAACAGCTTGCGGCACGGGGCGTCATCGTCAGGTCCTGCACCAGCTTCCCCGGCCTCGGCGATCACTACATCAGGGTCTCCATCGGCGAAGAATGGGAGAATGAACGCTTCCTCGAGGAGATGTCCCACCTATGATGATCGCCCTCACCGGCACACCGGGATGCGGGAAATCGACGGTGGCAGAGATCCTCAGGGACCGCGGCTGGACGGTTATCCGGCAGAACGATACCACCGGCCACTATGAGCTGGAGAAGGATGCCGACCGTGACACGGTGGTCATCGACGAAGAGATGTGGGCGGAGGAGTTCGTTCCCTTCGAGGGGATCATAGAGGGGCATCTGACCCATCTCATCCCCGCCAATCGCGTCGTTATCCTCAGGTGCCGTCCGGACATCCTCGCAGGGCGTCTCCGGGAGCGGGGATACGGCCCGGAGAAAGTCTCCGAGAACGCAGAGGCTGAGGCACTGGACGTGATCCTCGTCGAAGCCCTCGAGATCCATCCCGCATCCCGCATTTGCGAGATCGATACGACCGGTAAAAGCCCGGAGGAGACAGCCGGGGCAATCGAGGCATTTATCCATGGTGAGTGCCCTAATCCCTGTACGCATGTCGACTGGTCGGCATACCTCGGGATAACCACATGGGAGTAGACAGTTTCCGGCCCCGGGTGCAGGGGATCATCATCCCCGTGGCACGGGGGATGGCAGGGGCGGGCATAACCCCGAACACCAGCTCGATCATCGCATTTCTCGCTGCAGTTGGTGCCGGCGGCGCCTTCTATTACAGCATGCCCCTCCTTGGTGTCCTTGGCGTCATGCTCAACGCCTTCTTTGATGCGATGGACGGCGCCATTGCCCGTGAGATAGGCACGGCCTCGATGCGGGGAGACTATCTCGACCATGTCCTCGACAGGTACGCCGACATCTTCATCATCTGCGGCATCTTTGCAGGCCCTCTTGCATCGGTTCCCGAGGGTATCCTCGCTCTCACCGGGGTACTGATGGCCTCGTATATGGGGACCCAGGCACAGGCCGTGGGGGTCGGTCGTTTCTACGGCGGCCTCCTCGGGCGGGCGGACCGGCTGCTCCTCCTCATCATCTTCGGCATCCTCGCCGGACTCTTTCCCGGCGCAGAGATCTATGGCTACGGCTTTCTCGCATGGCTCCTCATCATCTTCGGGGTGCTGGGCCATGTGACGGCGTGGCAGCGGTTCATGCACACATGGGACGAGCTGAAAAAATAATAAAAGACAGGTATCCGGATGTTCAGGCCAGCCCGGACGTCTGCGCACCCGGCTCTGCCGCCCCTTTCTTCAGGTTCTTTGTATAGAGGCGGGCCCATACGAAGGCGGTCAGTGACCCGATTACATTGCCGATAACAAGCCCCCACCAGACGCCGTGCAGCCCCCATCCTGCAACCACGGCAAGCCCGTAACTGACGGCGACCGTAAGAACGATGGTGCGCAGGAGGGTAACGATCAGGGCGTTGATTCCCTTCCCCGTCCCCTGGAAGAGGCCGGACGAGAACATCCCAAGGGCGGTTGTCGGGTAGAAGATGCAGATCACCCTGATGAAGAAGACCAGTTCATCATAGAGATGGGCGGCCCCCTCGGAGAAGGTGAAGACAAGCGCAATCTGGGGGGCAAAGATGAAGGTCAGAACGGCGATCACGCACCCGAGGCCAAATCCCAGTTTTATTGCATAGAGATGACCAGCCTCCATCTTCAGGTAATCGCGTGCCCCGTAGGCGGCCCCGGAGACAGAAACGACCGCAGTGGTGATGGCTATGAGAGGCGTGATGGCGATCATCACCACGCGCCATCCGGCCGAATAGATAGCCACACCGTCTGTCGTTGCAACCAGCATGATGATCACATTCAGGCATACGGTCGTCGCCGCCATCGACACCTGCATGAAGGCGGCCGGCAGACCGACGGAGAGGATCTCACGGACGACGGACGGCTGAAACCTGAACCCGGCAAACGGGACGGAGACATAGGTATCCCGCCGGATGAAGAGCCACCAGACCATCGGGACAACGGCCACGACAAATGATACGATCGTTGCCCATGCGGCACCGGCAACCCCCAACCCGAGCCCGTAGATGAATATGGGGTCGAGAATGATGTTGACCAGAGAGCTTGCGACCATCACGTACATCGCACGTTTTGCATCACCCTCGGAACGCAGCATCGCGGTGACGATAGCGGTAAAGAGCATGAAGATGGTGCCGTAAAAGATGACCTGGGCATACTGCGTCGTCATCTCCGCCACCGGACCCGGGCCGGTCAGGACACTCATGTAAGGGGCCCCGAGCACTCCTGCAATGGTGATCACCACCGATACTGCGACGAGGAGGAACATCGTATGCACGGCCACCTGATCGGCGCCGGCCTTGTCCCCCCTGCCGATACGGCGGGAGATAGCCGAGCCGGCACCGACCCCAAGGCCATTGGCAAGACCGAATACCGCGAAGAAGAAGGGGAAGACGAACCCGACGGCGGCAAGGGCATCGGCCCCGAGACCCGCCACCCATATCGTATCCGCAAGATTGTAGAGGGTCTGAAGGGCCATCGCGACCATCATGGGCCAGGCAAGCGCCCGAATTGCGGCCTTCGGGTCGCCGAGGAGAGTGCGGACCCCCGCCGTCATGCCAGGAGAACCGGTCATTTATCCCCCTCTCCGGCAATACAGGTCCGGTCCAGGTTCTTCACCATCAGCCCTACGAGCCGTGCCGCATCCCTGCGCTCGGCGTCATCCATCCCTGCAAGCATGGTTTCATTGAGGGCACGGGCCGCCTCTGCTGCTTTATCGCGTACCTCATACCCGAGTTCTGTCAGGTACAGCCGGGTACGGCGCCGGTCCTCCTCGTCACGGACCCGCCGTACCAGGCCCTCCTTTTCAAGTGCCTGGTAGGCCCGGGCGGCCGTTGCCTTGTCATACCCGAGACCCCGGGCAAACTCGTCCTGATATTCACCCTCTCTTCCATACAGGTGCAGAAGAAACGCAATGCTCCCCGCACTGAGAGGGAGACCATCCAGTTCACGAGACAGGCAGGACTGCCCGGCCCGGTACAGGTAGGATATGCCTCCTGCAATATGATCCGGCTTGATATCAGTCAGGCAAAACCTGCGTGTATTCATGAGGATATGTTGCCCCGGCGAGGCCATTAATAGTTGCGCATGCAACAATTATGCGTCCCTGCCGGGAAGAAGGGCATCGAGCCGCTCCATCATCCGGAATACCACATCGGCGTCATGGCCGCTGCAAAAGGATGTGGAGAGCGTCATCTGCCCTTCATACGTCGAGGCAAGAAGGATGGAACCGGGGGGGTAGGTGGCAGGCGCCGGGCACCATACATGTCGGACCGTGACCGGTTCACCATTCACCCCCCTTTGGAACGAAGCCACGGCGGGTGGAATGACACCGGTGTTCGTCAGGATGGGATTTTTCCGCCCATCCCCTGAATATGTTTCCCGCATTGCGGCAAAGAGGGGGGCCACTCCCTCACGAATACCGGCACGATAGGTGTTCTCATAGAATACCACCGTCCCGAGGCCGACATGTTCGCACTTCTTCTCCTGCATCATATGCGAGACACGGGCAAGGATCTCCTCAAGGCCCTCCCCCTTCCCTGCACACATGTGCAGTTCGTATCCTACCGAGAGGTTGCAGATACTCCTGGGAGGGATGCAGCGCAGGTAGCGCCGCAGATCAAGGGTTCCGAGGAGCCCGAGGCTCCGGTCATAGAGACCCTCATCCCCTGCCGCAGCCAGAAGGGCGGCAAAATAGGCGGCAAGCAGAAGGTCGTTGAGCGTTGCCCCATGCTCTTTTGCATAGGTCCTAAGAACGGTAAACCGTGCCGGGGATATGTCAAGCCGGACCCACCGGGGGGTATCACGCGAAAGGGAGTGCCAGGGGAACCCCCAGTTATCGGCGAAGGCTGATTCACGTTCATAGGCACGGAAGCACTCCTCATCGGTGAAGGAAGAGAGGATCCGCTCCGTCCCCCGTTCCTCCCAGAACGGCCGGATACAGGGCGCCCTCCCTTCAATGCGTTCCCGGTAGCACTCCGCCAGGAGGGTGGCGGCCTGGAATAGGCCGTTTGCATCTGCCGCCGCATGATGAATACTAAGGACGATGGTATCGGTCCGTGCTCCGGGATCCCTGAACACGCTGAGCCGGACCTGCGGGCCGGTGAAGGGATCGATCACCGGAAGGGAGTAGTTCCCCGCTCCCGTTGAAAAATGATTTTCTGAACAGGAAAACACGCCATCTACCATATCGAGAGGGAGTTCCTCCCAGTACGCCCGGTCGTGTTTTTCGAGATACCGGGACCGCAGCACAGGTGCAGCCACCACAGTGTCCCTGAGAGCCGACCGGAGTGCAGCAAGGTCGAGGTGGCCGTCAATTTCGAGCACCAGGTGGAGCGTCGGGTCATACACCTCGGCAAACCATACGTTCACCACATCGAATGCCGGCGCCGGCCATAGTCTGCCTCCCGCCTCTTCCTGATTCATAGTCGTCCGTTATGGTTATCGCACGCAGGTATATTGGTTATTATTCGCCGGTGACGATGACTCGCACCCCTTCAAACCATCCGCCCCCCTGACCGGGCACTATGAACCCGCCGCAAGCCTGCGATGTCCTGATGGGGTGCCTGGAGGAAGGAGGGTGGGGAGAACCGACTATGCCGGGAGCATGAGGAGGACCAGACAAACGACCGGGGGGATGACAAGGTTGTCTTCGACGGGGGAGATCAGCTCTGCAATGGCAGCGGCCACCGCCACCACCACCACATAGAGAGGGGAGATGAAAAGGAGCAGGACGACGGCGGTGGCGACCAGTCCCGCAAGCGACCCCTCCCACGTCTTGCCGTTGATGATCCGGTGACGCCCGAACGCCGTTCCCGCCATGGTGCTCACGCTGTCGAGCACGGCGAGACTCACGACCCCCACCAGCGCATACTCCTCAGGAAAGACCGCCAGACAGAAGACCGTGGAGACGACAAAACAGATGGCCCCGAATCCCGGGATACGGACATCGCGTTCGAATGCGTCCAGCATCCCTGAAAAAAACGGCACCTTTTTTCCCGCCGCGATCAGGCCGAGGACGGCAAATCCCGCCAGAAGACCTCCGGTAAAAAGCATCAGCGACACCTCTGCACCAGTGGCAAAAATCACAGCCGCAATGAGGAGGCCGACGATGAGATGAACGGCCTGCCTGCCATATTCATTCATTGTTCATTGATAGGGAGCAGGACGCCATAAATCCCCTCTCTGCTTCGACAATTTCTTATCTAATGGTAATACAGGCGGCGGTGGTTCTGCGGCTGAAAAACGGGGACAATTCTCCACATCATTCACCATCACAGGAAAGGTGGTCGACAGAAAACCAGCAGCATCCTTTCCACACTTCAGGTCCTTTTCATCATCCATGGTCTGGCCTCATCACTCATCTTCTCTGCAACATAAATGCGCACAATCTGAGGTCTTCTCCGGCCTCCACGCCAGGATGCGGGATGGCCTGATAATGCTGACGATGAGTGGGGTGCAGGAACAGCGCAGCCGCACTGACGTTCCCCGCACATGGTGGGGAGGGCATCATCGCTCTCACCGGGGGAGGCATCTTAACGCTTCTAATGGGTATGATTTTTATCGGGATACACCACCCCCCTCGAAGAAGAGGAGCGCAAAGAAAACAATATTGCAGAAAATGGTCAGAACCGCCGCAACGCCGGTTATGCATATCCACACCGCGGCCGTAATCCGGCCGGAAGAACGGAATTCCTAGCAGGTGGACAGACCCGCGGCAAGCACGCGCTCGATGACCCAGAGGGACCCTTCGATACCGGCAAGCGGACGGTTGCAGAGCATGAGCGACTTTTTCATGGGAAGAGTGACCTGGACCTGCACGGCGCCGGGCGCCAGCGCCGCCTCATAAGCAGACCCAAAGATGATGTCGGGGGAGACGTCTTCCAGGCAGGCACGCACCGACCCGATGTCCGGTGCATAGACGATATCCCCGTAGCCTTCCGGCGGGGGGAGGACCGTCCTTGACGCGGCAAAGGCAACATCGGCATCCAGGTAGGTGGTGCAGAGGTCCGTTATCATCCCGGCATAGCCGGCCATCGCGACGATGCCGATGACCGGGGGGTCGTGCGCCCTGAGGTAGCGGTCGCAGGCGATGATGATGCGCTCCTCCGCCTCCTCTGCCTCATCCATTACCGGCGATATATCGGCGTCAGGGAAGAGGGAGGCAAGGCGGACGAAGGCATCCTGCACCCCGGCAAGCCCCAGCATCACCCCTGCAGCATCTCCGATGCCGGACGCGATGTCCGGGACGAGGATCAGGGTCACCGGGGACGGGCGGCGCACGGAGGCCAGGGTGTCACGGCAGTAGGTCGCCGCAACCGGGATGCCCGCCATCGATAAGAGACGCTCTGCCTCACGGCGGTTCCCCGTGGAGAAGAGATCGGTTGATATGCAGCCGTCGAGGTTGACCCCCGCCCGCGCGGGGTCGATAGCAGGAGCAAGAGCCGCCACTGCCCGCCTGAACCCCTCTCCGAGGTCCCCCGCAAAACCGGGGGCGTCGACCACTATGGCATGATAATCAGAAAGGAACTGCCCGACGTCCTCCCCGATGGTCGACGGGACGCATGAATTGACGACGGCCACCTGTTCACAGAGGGGGGAGACCGCCTCCACTACCTCACGCAGGCGGTCCTCCGTCCCGAAGACCACCTCATGCTCGAGGAGATAGGTGCAGTTGAGGGGGTCGGGGATGACCGCATCGGCATAGAAATAGCAGGCGGAGGATCCGTGGATGACGACGCCCACACCATCGATCGCCGCAAGAGCCGATGCCGCACCGACCATGGCGCACGGCCATACCGGGTTCTCACATGGCCTGCCCATCGACAAACCTCCTCCACTGCCTGAGCATCGCCCGGATACCGGAGGTGCCGACCGGCATGCAGAAGGGCACCGGGATCACCGTCCCCTCCGGTGCGACATGTATCCCGAGATGCCCGGCGATCTCCTCAAAGAGATCGTTTTCCGCGGACTGGAACCCAAAATTATCAAAGGTGATACACGCACCGGCAAGATCGCGGAAGTCCGCGGCAAGCTCATCCTGCCGGGCCTCCTCCTCCCTGACTGCGTCGGAGGCGTCAATGCCGGTCAGCCGTCCCGCCTCCTCAAGAAATGCGAGGGTCCCCGCAAGCCCCGCCGGGAAGGCAGGGATGGAGGGAATACCGGTCAGGGCGTCAAAATGGGACGTAAGTATGCCCAGGGAGTCATCCCGTATCACGTTCAGGCATCCCCCTCCCATCTCCCGTATCTTCGCCGGGGAGACGTTGCGGACGAACCTGACATTTACCTCAAGCCCGAGGGTTCCCAGCAGGCGTGACACCTCGGCATAATTTGCCTCCACTTCAAACTCGAGATTCTTCTCCCCAATCAGGTTGACCCCGCCATCACGGGACGGCGAAGGTTCGATGAAGTCCGCGAGGGCAAAGAGAGCGCTGTTGTATCCCGAATGAAACGTTCCCCCCAGAAAGCCGGAGCTCTCTATGTGCACGACGGGAACATCCCACCCGCGTGCACAGACCGCCGCCGTATCATCGCCGATCGTCTCGGTGACACAGGTCGAGATGACACAGACGGCTGACGGTCGCGATGAACAGGCCTGCGCAATCGCCTCCGCAAGGGCCTCCTCGCCCCCGAAGATCACCTCTTCTTCCCCGAGCCCGCTGGAGATGATGCGTGGTATGGTATAGATATCGTGCTCGAGAAGCGTGGTGTGCAGAAGGGAGGTATTGATATGGGTACAGCCGTCCGGCCCGTGGACGATCGTGACGGCGTCATCGAGGAAGGCGCTCACCGAGAGCGCCCCCATCACGGTGCAGC